>NZ_JAEKFB010000009.1:0-29337 GCF_016650865.1 Pseudomonas sp. TH34 | reverse complement strand
GTTATTCACCAGCGTATCGAGCCCAGGGAACTGACCGGTGACTGCCGCAAACAGCGTTTGGATGCTGGCGGGGTCGCGCACGTCGCTTTGAAACGTGTGCAGACTCGGCAGCAGTTGCCGCGCCTCGTCCAGTCTGTGCTGATCGCGGCCCGTCACGATCACGGTATTGCCTCGTGCCACAAGCTGGCGGGCAAGCTCAAGCCCGATACCACTCGAACCTCCCGTCACTAGCACTGTTCGTCCGGTCATCTTCATCGAAACTCTCCACTGGTGGGTCACACGCAAGAAGCTTGAGGGATACACTGGCCTTAAGTAAGTAGGCACCCAAAAGATCTATACGCACCTGAAAGAGAGTGTCCAACGAATGAACAAACACCCTGGCTTTACCGACGAGCAGATTGCCGCCGCCCAGTTTTATGCCCGGCAAACGCCCCCGAAGGACCTGGACCCACGGATCGCGCCCCTGGTGACCGACCTGATAGGTCGCGTTGCGGACAAATGGACCATGCTGATTCTTGAAGCCTTGATCGAAACGACGCCTCTGCGCTTCACGCGCTTGAGTGAGCGAGTCGGCGGCATCAGCCAGAAGATGCTGACGCAGACCTTGCGAGGAATGGAGAGGGACGGCCTGGTGGTGCGCAAGGTCTACCCCGTCGTACCGCCGAAGGTCGAATACAGCCTGACAACCCTCGGCTTTACGCTGGGTTCCGCCTTTTGTGGCGTGTGGGTCTGGGCGGCTAACAATCTGGAGGAGATTGAACAGGCACGAGCGGATTTCGATCTACGGTGCAACACCGAGTCATAAGGCCGCAAAGTACTGGAGCACCTCTCCAATCCCGTCAATATCAGGAGCCTCGCTCACGGCGGCTTGCGGGCTGCACCATGGGTAACTCAGGCGGGACACCCAGCTCATCACGCTCCCCAGGTCTGACGCCGGCAGTGTCTTCATATGCTCTATGGTAATCGTCAGCCTTTCGACCAGCCCCGCTTCGGCATTGAACTGCCATTCATACACCCCACACCCAACACGGACTTCGCCGGAGTTCTTATCGGACATCCCCACCAGCCATTTGCACAGATAGGTGTCGGCCCCCTCTTCAGGCGGCTGCCCCAGGCAAAACGTATAGACGTTTTCAAAGGTCTGCCCGAATCGCCGTACCAGCACGTCGCCGATGCCGGCAACCCCTTCAACGTGGGGCGGGAACGAGATGGAACCGGTGCGCACTACCATGTCCAGGGTCGCCTCCGGAACAAACGCCCGGCTGAGCAAATGCGGACGGTTGCCGTCCTTGGCGAGTATGTAGTGCTGAATCGCAAGTTGAGCAGTGTTCATGGTTTTTCCGTCGATTCCCTATCGGATGATGCTTAGGCCTTCTGGATCAACTCTCAGAAGAAACAGCTGGCTCATCAGCGGATTCAGCAGCCAGTTTCAATCGGTCTGCTTTACTGATGTACTTGTCCTTGCGGGCGGGTGCCAATTTGGCGCTGGCCTTTTTGGCCTTGGCCTTGAACAGCTGCTGTAGTTTCTTTTGACGATTCATGTGGTTTATCCGGTTTGTAATCAGTGCTTGCCGCGGTGATTATCCATCTTTCATGCCTTTATCGAAGCACATTTAATTCACGGCACTCCACAGCGCCACAGCGGTCTGTCCCTATACGCCCCTATTCTCGCCCAGCGGAGCCACCATGATCATTGTCCACCACCTCAACAACTCCCGTTCGCAGCGTATCCTGTGGCTGCTCGAAGAACTCGGCCTGCCTTACGAGCTCAAGCGCTACCAGCGCGACCCGAAAACCAACCTCGCGCCACCGGAACTCAAGGCCATCAATGCCCTGGGCAAATCACCGGTGATTCAAGACGGCCCCCACGTAGTGATCGAGTCCGGCGCCATCATCGACTACCTGATTCGCCGCCACGGCCACGGCCGCCTGCAACCCGATCCTGCCACGGCCACCTATGACGAATACGTGCAGTGGCTGCACTTCGCGGAAGGTTCGGCCATGCTGCCGCTGATGCTCAACCTCTACGTTGGGCGCCTGGGTGAAGCAGGTGCGCCCTTGCACCTGCGTATCGAATCCGAGGTCGCGAACTACCTGGGTTATCTGGACAACGCATTGGGGCTGACGCCGTACCTGGTGGGTGACGAATTGACTGGCGCGGATATACAGATGAGCTTCATCGGCGAAATCGCCAGGGCCCAGGGCAAGTTGCAGGCGTACCCGAATGTGGCGGCGTGGGTGCAACGCTTTCAGGCAAGACCCGCGTATCAAAAGGCCCTGGAACAGGGTGGCGAATACGCGTTCGCGAAGTAAAAGACCAGGCGGTTCCGGCGGGTGCCCATCTGTGTTGCGTTAATCCCCGGGATAAGGATTACTGTAGGACGCATCCGGCTTTGAGATAACACAGCATGTTCGAACTCGCCCCCATCCTGACGTATGTCGCCGTGGTCATCGGCCTTTTCCTGATCCCAGGCCCCGCCGTGCTATTGGTGATCACCCGCACCCTCCAGGGTGGCCGCAAGGTCGGCATTGCCACCGGACTGGGCGTGGCCTCGGGCGACCTTATCCATACGCTGTGTGCCGCGTTGGGCCTGTCTGCCATCCTGATGACCTCGGCCGTGGCGTTCAACGTGGTCAAAATCGTCGGCGCCTGTTACCTGATCTACCTGGGCATACGCGCGTTTATGGCCAAGCCTGGCGCAACCACGCGCAAAGACCTGCCCACGGTGACTTCGACCCAGGCGTATTTCCAGGCGGTGGTTGCCGAAGTGCTGAACCCGAAAACCGCGATTTTCTTCCTGGCCTTCCTGCCGCAATTCATCCACCCGGAATCCGGTTCTTCCCTGGCGCAGTTCGCGGTGCTGGGGTTGATCTTTTCGGGGCTCAGTGCGGTGTACACCACGCTCATCTCGGTCTCTATTCGTCCGTTGAGCAAATGGATGGTGGGCCTTTCAAGGCTGCGCCGCTGGGAGGGAAAGATCATCGGTACTCTGTTTTTGGGGCTGGGGCTGAAAATAGCGCTTCAGCAGCGCTAAGACCGGCGGATACTCATGCGGATCTACATCACAGGCGCCTCATGTGCAGGCGTGACCACGCTGGGCCGTACCCTCGCCTCTTTGCTCAGCCTTCGCCATCTTGATGTCGATGACTTCTATTGGCTGCCCACCAACCCTCCTTTTACAACCAAGCGCCCGCCCGATGAGCGCGTGGCCCTGATTCAGCAATGCTTCGGTGATGACGGTTGGATACTCACCGGTTCTTGTATGGGTTGGGGAGATGCACTGATCAACGACGCCGACCTGATTGTGTTTGTCGCAACGCCTACCTCGGTTCGTCTTGAACGCTTGGCTGCACGTGAAAAGGCGCTCTTCGGAGATCGAATCGCGCCAGGCGGCGACATGTATGAAATACATGTGGCCTTCCGGAAATGGGCATCCCAGTACGACGACCCGACCTTTGCCGGACGCAACAGGGCGTGGCACGAGCGCTGGATGTCGCAGCAAACAGTACCGATTGTCAGAGTGGACGGGTTGAACAGTACTGAGGAAATGGCGGCGAATGTCATGCATGCATTGTCGCAAGGCATCGCAATAGCTCGAAACCAAGAAGGTGACTGAGCCGCGAGGCAAATAGCCCAACGCGGGGCTGGGCTGTTCCAAATGCCACTTTCGCCAGCTGCCATTCGTGACGTGCCGCAATCGGACGAGAGCAGCCGTTCATGAACGACTGCCTGCGAACTCAAGCATGCCATCCATCCGAACGGCTCAGTGTGGGCTGGCGGTCGGACGAACCACAATCTCACTCACATCCACATCGTCGGGCTGTTCGATGGCATAGGCGAGTGCTCGCGCAA
Source organism: Pseudomonas sp. TH34 (assembly GCF_016650865.1). Classification (NCBI taxonomy): domain Bacteria; kingdom Pseudomonadati; phylum Pseudomonadota; class Gammaproteobacteria; order Pseudomonadales; family Pseudomonadaceae; genus Pseudomonas; species Pseudomonas sp. TH34. Next base: position 25,484 of record NZ_JAEKFB010000009.1, on the reverse strand, counting down.
TGGCGTCTGCGTTGATAGCCACGCGCCGGTAGGCTTTCATTACCTCGCGGGCTCCCTCATCGGAAATCGTATCGGCCAGTTCGGACTCGACGACGCCCGGGCACACCACGGTGACCCGGATCTTGTCCGTTTCCTGTCGCAGGCCATCCGAGATTGCCCTGACTGCGAATTTGGTCGCGCAGTACACCGCAGCTGTCGGAGAGACCGCAAGACCGCCGATCGAGGAAATATTGATGACCTGGCCGAACCCTTGCGCCTCCATGCCCGGCAAGACGGCGGCAATACCGTGCAGCACCCCGCGAACGTTGACATCGAGCATCTGGTTCCACTCGTTGACCTTCAACGAAGCCAAGGGAGACAAAGGCATCACGCCCGCGTTGTTGATGATCACGTCGACCTTTCCATGTTGCGCCTTGGCGAACGCCACGAACGCCTGCATGGACTCCAGATCCGTAACGTCCAGTGCGCTGGCACTTGCCGAGCCGCCTTCGGCCTGGATCTCGCGCACCAGTTTGTCCAGCCGCTCGGTACGGCGGGCACCGAGTACCACCCGTGCGCCTTTGGCGGCGATCAGCCTGGCCGCCGCTTCGCCAATACCACTGCTTGCACCGGTAATCAGGACGACTTTGTTTTGAATGTTCGACATATCCGTAGCTCCTGCTGTATGCATTGAAGTTCAGCATCGACCGCCGATGGCGCGGACGTTGCTGCGGGGTACGTCGAAAAGATTAAGGGTACGGGCCTGATCGACGCGTGCCAAAACCTGCGCAACTTTTGCCTATTCGTGTCTGTGCACGCGACTGGGCGTTACGACGGGCTCGTGGTAAAAACAAGAGTGCCTGGAACCCCCAGGCAGACGCTCATGAATACGTGTGAGAGCCTTGAAATGGAACAGCACGATGCTTTCATCCTTCAAAACACAGCCATCTACCGTGATGAGCTGATTCGCCTGCTGACGCAACGGTTTACGGCGCCCGGGGCCTATGAGACCGCGATAGCGCCCTTGCAGGTCATTCGCCTGGACGCGCCCTCGGAAATTATCCATACCGTCCATAAGCCGGCACTTTGCCTGATCGTGCAGGGGCAAAAAGAAGTCGGCCTGGGTGACGACCGTTATCTGTACGACCCGCTCAATTACCTGGTGGTATCGGTGACACTTCCGGTTTCGGGTCGCGTGCTGATGGCCAGTCCGGAGGCGCCCTACCTGTGTATCCGTTTTGATTTCGAGGCCACGGAAATCGCTCAGGTCATCGCCGATGCTCCCCCGACGGGCGTGCCGGACGAGCCGGAGCTTGGCCTTTTCCTTGAAAAAGTCGACGTGCCGCTGCTGGAAACAATGCTTCGCCTGGTACGGCTGCTGGAGACGCCGAAGGACATCGGCATGCTGGCTCCGCTCGCCCTGCGAGAGCTGTATTACCGCCTCCTGCGGGGCGTGCACGGACGCCGCCTGTATGAGCTTGCACTCGGTGATTCGCAAACGCGTCGGGTAACCCGGGCAATCGATTGGTTGAATAACCATTACACCCAACCCTTACGCATCGAAGAACTCGCCCGGGTAGCCAATTTGGGCAGCTCTACGTTGCATCATCGCTTTAAGGCGGTGACAGCCATGAGTCCGTTGCAGTATCAGAAACAACTCCGTCTGCAAGAAGCCCGCCGTCTGATGCTCGTCGAAGGCCTGGATGTGGCGAGTGCCTGCTATCGAGTAGGCTACGAAAGCCCATCGCAATTCAGCCGAGAGTACAGTCGCCAGTTTGGGTGTCCGCCCTCCAGAGACACCAATCGAGTTTGCCGCCCTGCGTGAAAGTCTGACGGGCTGCCTGCGGCTGCAACGATACCCGCTCGCAGCCGGCTCATTCGTTAGCCGCTGGAAAGATGCATCCGCCCCCACGCAATAGCGCTTTCACCTCTTCGATCACCTGTGCGGGGCTTTGGCTCAACTGCTCAAAGAGCGTTGAGTCCGGACGCACGTACGATTGCGAATCGTGCTTCGCGCTCCACAAGACGATGTTCAGCAGGATCGGAATGAGGTCTATGCCTTTCTCCGTCAACCCATAAAAATCCTTGCGCCGGTCATCGGGGTTGGGCGCCTTCGAGAGAATGCCCTGCTCCTCAAGAAAGGCAAGGCGAGAGGCCAGGACGTTGGTTGCGATTCCCTCTTCCGATTTAAGGAATTGGCCGTAGGTCTTTTTCCCGGTAAAGACGATGTCGCGGATGATCAGCAGCGACCACCGATCGCCAAATACCTCCACGCCGTAATTCACTGCGCAGTGAGACCGAAAGGTCTCTTTTCGTGTGGTTTTCATTGCCGAACTTTAGCATCACTTGCACATCACAAGTAAAATTTCAGCTTTTCACTTGCTTTATACAAGTGAAAAGCCCAGCATGATTTCCACACCTGATGCAGTCGCCGAATGGTTCGACGCTCTGCCCATGAGAGAACGCATATGCACGTTTTTATTACTGGCGGCACCGGCCATTCCGGTCCGTACGTCATCTCCGACCTTATCGCTGCCGGCCATGAGGTCACTGCCCTGGCTCGGTCCGACAAGGCTGCGGCGCAGGTTGCGGCGCTCGGCGCCAAGGTACGTCGCGGCAATCTCGAGGACCTCGACGGGCTCAAGGAGGCGGCCGCTGCCTCGGACGGCGTGATTCACCTCGCGCACCGGCAGGACCTGATTCCAACCGGCGGGATCAACGCCGTTGCGGCCGCAGAGCTTGAGATCATGCTTGCCTATGGCGAAGCACTGGCCGGAAGCGCAAAGCCGTTGGTCGTGTCTGGAAGCGTCGGCTCACCCGGGTGGGCGGGCCTGGGTCGGCCGGCCACCGAGGAGGATCCACCCCTTCCCGGCGGCGATCCGTACAAGAACACCCTGCGGGTTCGGAACATCGTGGAAACCACGGTGATCGGTCTGGCCGAAAAAGGCATACGGTCTTCGATCGTGCGGATCCCCGAGATCATGCACAGCGCCACCGATAACGCGGGCTTCCTTCCGTTGTTGATCGGGCTGGCCAAGGAAAAGGGGGTCGTCGGTTACCCCGCAGAGGGTGCCAACCGTTGGGGGGCCGTGCACGCACGTGACCTCGCCACTGTGTTTCGCCTGGCGCTGGAAAAAGGCGCACCGGGCAGAAGCTGGCATGCAATCGCCGAGGTGGCTATCCCCTACCGTCAGATCGCCGAAGCCATTGCCAGCCGGTTGAACCTGCCGGCCGTGTCTATTCCCGCAGACGTGCTGATGTTGCCTGGCTACTTCGGGTTCCTTGCGAATCTGGTCACGCTGGACACCCCGACATCGAACGCCATCACGCGCCGGGGGCTTGGCTGGGAACCGACCCAACCCGGACTCTTCGCCGATCTGGATAGCGGCCATTACTTCCCGGCCGGAGACCGCACATGAGCACGATCAGCATCATCGGTTCGGGAGGCATGGCCACGGCGATCGCCGGCCGGATCGCCAAGGCCGGACACACCGTCGAGGTGGTCAGCCGCGATCCCGCCAAGGCACGGGCGCTTGCCGACAAGCTCGCTTGCGGAGCGATCACGGGGACTTACGGCGCCATTCCGGCGGGCGACATCGTCATTCTCGCCGTACCCTACACCCATGCGGTGGCGGTCCTGGCCGACTTCGGGAAAGCGCTCGACGGCAAGGTGATCATCGACATCACCAACCCGGTCGCTCCCGATCTTACTGGCCTCGTTACCCCCACGGCAGTTCCGGCGCGCAGGAGATCGCCAAGCTCGCCCCGGCCAGCGCGCAGGTCGTCAAGGCGTTCAATACCCTTTTCGGTCACGTACTGGCCAAGGATAAACGCCTCGATGCGTTCATCGCGGCGGACGATGCAGACGCCAAGGCGCGCGTCTCGACCTTCCTCGAAAGTCTCGGGCTGCGTCCGCTGGATGTCGGCGGCCTGCAGATGGCCCAGACGCTCGAGTGGCTCGGTCTGATGATGATCGGGCTGGCTAAAAACGGTGCCGGCACCTGGGACATATCCATGAACGTCGATATCGGCTGAATCTGTTGTCCGATAAGTACCGCTTTTGACCGTTATCCCCTCTAAAGCCCCTCCCACCCATGCCGATAACCTCCTGGCATCAATCAATCCGAGTTCCCTTACAGCTGATTCGCTCCCCCGCATGCGCGTGTGGCACGTCGCATGCTTGCCTGATCCTGGCCAGACCACATGGAGTACGAGTGAATGCCCGCGCAAGCCCGTTTCATCGAGCACTACCGCAAAGCCGACCGCATCATGCTCGCCCTGATCTGGCTGATGGCCCTGTTTTCCCTGGGCCTGGCGTTCTGGCACGACACGCTGCTGCAAGCGCTCATCATTGGGGGCGGCACCAGCGTGGTGCTGACCCTGGCCTATCGCATCATAGGCGGCACTCGCCTGATGCGCTGCGCGCTTGGCGTTGGCCTGATGATCATGGCGGCATTGCACATCAACCAGGCTGAGGGCGTCATCGAATCGCACTTCGGTATCTTTGCACTGCTGGCGGTGCTGACCTTCTACCGCGACTGGCTGCCCATCCTGGTGGCCGCCGCCACCATCGCGGTGCACCACGTGGTGTTCCATGCCTTGCAGCACCAGGGTTTCCCGGTGTTTGTGATGGAGCATCACGGCGGCTGGAGCATGATTTTCGTCCACGCGTTCTACGTGGTGATGGAGACGGTCGCCCTGCTCTACCTCGCGGTTCACAGCCAGAAAGAGGCGGTAGAAAGCCAGGAAATGCTCGAAAAGATGCTCGCCGTCACCACCCAGTTCAGCGGTGAGGCCGCCAAGGGCAGCCCGGAAAAAGTTCATGTCTCACTGGCGACGCGTTTCGACCACTTTCTGACCCAGATCACCGGCCTGATAGACGGCGTCGCCCGTGACTCCCACGGCCTCGGCCAACTCGGGCAGGAACTGGCCCACGCCAGCGGCACCCTGGAAAAAGGCGCGCGCCATCAACTGGCGGAAATCGCGCAAATGACCGATTCCATGCAGCGCATGGAAGACGCCATGGGCCACATCGCCGTGCACGTCGAACAGGCCGTCGACCACGCGGGTCAAGCCAGTCAGCAAATCATCCGTGGCCAGGAAAGCGTCGGTCGCGCCCAGCAGGAAATCACCCAGCTCGCCACCCGCCTCCACGACACTAACCAGACGGTCGAAGGGCTGGCCGTGCAAGCCGAGCAGATCGGCTCGGTGCTGGAAGTCATCAGCAGCATCGCCAACCAGACCAACCTGCTGGCCCTCAACGCCGCCATCGAAGCCGCCCGCGCCGGTGAGCAAGGACGCGGGTTTGCCGTGGTCGCCGATGAGGTACGCAGCCTGGCGCAGCGCACGGCGGTGTCGACCCAGGAGATCAAGACGATTATTGAAGGCTTGCAACACGGCAGCCGGCAAGCGGTTGAAGCCATGCACGATAGCCGCCAAGGGGTGGAACGCTGCGTGGAAGACAGCCAACTCGCGGTGGAGATGCTGCGGGCGGTGGGCAATGATATTTCGCAGATTGATCAGCTCAATGGGCGGATTGTGTCGACCACCCGTGAGCAATCCACGGCAAATGTGGAGATTGTGGGACGGCTGCAATCAGTGCAGAGCATTGCCCAGAACACCGCGCAGGATGTGGAGACGCTGGCCAGGAGCAGTGAGCGATTGCCGCCGATTGCGGTGCGGCTGGATGCACTGGGGCGCAGGTTTCATCAGTAGAGGCCTGACTCAGGTCACTCACCTGCAAACCGATTTCTTTTTACCCGGTACATCTCGCCGTCCGCATGGCTGAGCAGCGTGTCGGCGTCTTTCCCGTCCGCGGGATAAAACGCCACGCCAATACTGCAGGACGGCATTTTCACCGCGCCAAACTCAGCGCTCAGCGGCTCGGCCATGACGGCGAGTATCTGCGCGACTTTTGCGGAAACGGCGTCTTCCGACTGGATGTCCGTCAGCAGCACCGTGAACTCATCGCCGCCCATTCGCGCCACCAGGTCGCTGCCACGCACACAGCCTTCCAGCCGCCGTGCAATCACGCAGAGCACGCGATCGCCGATGGCATGGCCATGCACATCGTTGATGCACTTGAAGTCATTGACGTCCAGAAACAGCAGCGCCAGCTTGCTGTTGTGCCGCAGGGCCCCTTGCAGGGCTGTGTCCAGTCGATCATTGAACAGCGATCGATTGGTGAGGGCCGTCAGCGAGTCATGATGGGCAAGGAAACGTAGCTCTTCCTCTGCTTGTGTCAGCGCCGTGATGTCCCGCGCGACACCAATCCGCGCGCCCACTTCTTCAGACCAAAAGGCCGCCCACAAAATGTGCACCACGCTGCCATCCTTGCGCAGGTAACGGTTGCGGAAGTCGACGTGGGGCTTGCCATTCATGACCCGCACAATCGAGGCGCGGGTGCGCGCCAGGTCTTCGGGGTGCATATAGTCGGTGATCAGAGTGCCGGTCAGTTCGTCGGCGCGGTAACCGAGCAGCGCTTCGCAGGCATCACTTACGAAGACAATCAGATTGTCACTGTCGACCACAAACACCGTATCCAGCATGAGGTGGATCAGTTTGGGATAGAGGGCTTGCAGGTCAACGGCCATAAGTGATGGAGCGTCTGGTTCATATGGCTCCGATCATAGCCCGATCACCATGGATGGCAAAAAGGAATCATAGCGGCCCGCAAAATAGCCCCAGGCAATGTTGTTGAACCAGATGCGTCGCCACCAGCAGGCTGCGCCACCCTTCGAGGTCGTAGGACAGCGCCTGCCAAAGCAGCCACGGCCAATAGCATACAAACCAGATCATTCGGCGACTCGGATTTTATAATGAACGAATGATTGCTATGCTGAACAACGAACACCAAGGCGTCAACCTGATTCAGGATTATTTAGAGAACAAATGACCGACATAACGAACAATTCATTCAGCAACAACACGAGCCGAATCGACCTCTTGGCCCTGTCGATCAAACGCGAGCGCCAGTCAGCCGGGCTTTCATTGACCGAATTGGCGAAACGCGCCGGAGTGGCGAAGTCCACATTGTCGCAACTGGAGTCCGGGATCGGTAACCCCAGCATTGAAACCCTGTGGTCGCTGGCCACGGCGATGGGGTTACAGGTGACCCGGTTCTTCGAACAACCCCAGCAGCACCTGCGGGTGATTCGTGCCAACGAGGGTCTGACCACCTATGCCGAAACCGCCCACTACGCGGCAACACTGCTTGCGGATTGTCCGGCAGGCATGCGGCGCGACATCTACCGCCTCAAGGTCCAGCCCGGTGAAGTGCGCCTGTCGCAGCCCCACCCTTTCGGCACCGTAGAGCACGTAGTGCTGTGCAGCGGCAGCGCGAATATCGGCCCGGCCAATGAGCCCGTGCTGCTATACGCCGGCGACTACATCAGCTACCTGGCGAATGCGCCCCATGTGTTTGAGGCACTTGAGGCGGATACCACGGCGGTGATGGTGATCGAGCACCCTTGACGGGGTGGGCATGTGCCCTCAGGCATGGATAGGCAGGGCCAACCCAAACAGTACGAAGAACCCGCCACAGACTTTATTGAACCGGCGCCCGGTTCGAGCCAGCCAAGGCCGGACCCGGTGCGCAGCGCTCGCCACCAGGTATTCAACGATGAACTCCACCACGGCGTAGGTCAGCGCGATGGTGATCGTCTGCGCGATGATGCTGCGGTGGGAATCCAGGAAAGGTGGAATAAACGCCGTAAACAGCAGCAAGGCCTTGGGGTTTGAAATCGCTGATACCAGCCCCTGACGGAACAGCGACCAGCTCCGCGAGCTGGTTGCACCGGTCGCCTCAAGGCTGACCGGTGCCGCCCGCCACAGCCCGAAGCCCAGCCAGATCAGGTACAGCCCGCCGGCCACCTTCAACGCAAAAAACCAACTGGCCGACGCCTGGATCAGCGCCCCCAACCCCAATGCGCAAAGCGACAGCACGATGGCAAAACCGAGCACGCCACCGGTGATGGTGAACAGCGTCTTCCGATTGCCGTGAAGCGCGCCATGGGTCAGCGCCAACAACGCATTGGGCCCCGGCACCACCGCGATGCCGAAGCAGGTAGCCAGGTAAAGCAGCCAAGTATCAAAGGGCATGATCCGATCCAGTAGGTGTGAGCCAGGCCAGAATCTTGCGGGTGAACAAACAGTCATGAAAAGCGCATAATTCACGTCACAGCCATTCGATTAACGAATAGAGGTAAGCGCAATGCCGGCCAGTGACTTGCAACTCGATTGGCTCAAATGCTTTGTGGCCGTGGTGGATGCCGGCTCCTTGTCGGGCGCCGCCCATGAGGTCAACCGCTCGCAGTCCGCCGTCAGCATGCAGATGAAAAAACTCGAGGCTGCCCTTGGACGACAGCTGTTGAGTCGAGGCCCCCGGCACCTGCAACTGACCGCCGACGGCCAGACACTGCTGGGCTACGCCCGCCGGATGCTCGCCCTCCACGCTGAAACCCAGGCGGCGTTCCACGGCGAAGAGCTGACCGGGCGCATTCGTCTCGGCGTTGCGGAAGACTACGCGGCCAGGTACCTCACACCGCTGCTCAAGCGTTACTCGCCGCGTTACGCCGGTGTGGAAATCGAACTGACCTGTGAACAGTCGACCACCTTGATCCCACAGTTGCGCAGCGGCGACCTTGACCTGGCGCTGGTGTCCAGGGACTCGCCCCAGAGCGGTACCTTTCTGTTCAAGGAACCCATGGTCTGGGTCGGCTCACCCCAATTCGAACTGTGGCGACGCGACCCGCTCCCCATCGCCGTCTATGAAAGCGCCAGCCTGGCGCGGCGGTATGCGGTGAACTCACTGACCCAACAGGGCCGCGAATTCAAGGTGGTCTACAACAGCTCCAGCCTTGCCGGCCAGGTGGCCGCCGTCGAGGGCGGGCTTGCGATTGCCGCGATCACCCAATGCACCGTACAGCCATCGCTACAGGTCTTGGGTGAGGAGCACGGCTTGGCAGCCATTGAACCCATGGACGTTTCGATTTTGCGTAGCCGGGCCTCTCGCAGCTCCAAAGCGGTGAACAGCCTGCATGCGTTTATCATCCGGGCGCTCAGGGTTCAGCCTTAGTGGAGAGAGCATTTCGGCACAATCATCGAGCGCTTCGGCGCAGTCCTGCGTCCCGGTGATGTTTAGGCTTAACGCTAAATCCACGCCTGGACACCACCACGATGAAACTCAAAGCACTTGCACCAGCGATTACCCTGATCATGGCCGCCAGCGGACACGCCGCCAGCTTCTCACTCAGCAGCCCGGACATTGCCGACCAACGCCCACTGACACGCCTGCAAGAATTCAACGGCTTCGGCTGCAACGGCGGCAACACCTCCCCTGCCCTGTCTTGGGCCAATGCTCCGGCAGGCACCAAAAGCTTTGCCATCACCGTCTACGATCCCGACGCCCCTACCGGCAGCGGCTGGTGGCACTGGACGGTGGTCAACCTGCCCGCCGCCGTCTCCAGCCTGCCGAGCAATGTCGGCACCCACCTGCCAGCCGGGGCGGTGCAAGGCCGCACGGATTACGGCCAACCGGGCTTCGGCGGCGCCTGCCCGCCAGTGGGTGATAAACCCCATCGCTATCAATTCACGGTGTGGGCGTTGAAAGTCGACACGCTGCCGATCGACAATCAATCCAGCGGCGCCCTGGTCGGCTACATGCTCAATGCCAACAGCCTGGCCAAGGCCACAATCACGGCCCCTTACGGACGCTAGTCACGATGGATGTTCACGAAGGTGTGCGGCACAGGGAAAGCATCATCGAAAGCTGCGTGATCAGGGCCCGGCAACACCACACCCTGCAACGCGTGCCGATCTTCATGACCGCCCTGTGCCGCGTGCGCCAAGGGCAAAAACTGATGCAGTGGGACGCGCGCGAAATGCGCGCGGGCCCACAGCATTTGATTTTACTGCCCGCAGGCCGCGAGCTTGGCGTGACCAACTTTCCCGGCGCCCAGGGTGACTACATCGCTGACGTGGTGTCGTTTCCGGTGCCGGTGTTGCGCAACTTCATCGCTCGGTATGGCGCGCAGTTCAAGGGCAGCATGAATACGGACCTTTGCGTACGCCTGGACAAACAGACCCGCCAAGCCTGGGACCAATTGCTGATCGCCCTGAACACCAGAGCCCCCGCGGCGTTATGCACCCACTATGGCGAAGCGGTGCTGCTCTGCCTGTGCCTGGCTGGCCAGGCGGGCCCGTTACTGATGGATCGCAACGATCTATTGAGTGAGCGGGTGCAACGGCTGATCAGCAGTAACTTGTCCAGGGACTGGAACGTGGCCACGGTTGCGAAGCAGTTGAACCTGGGGGAATCCACGCTGCGCCGGCAGCTGGCCAATGAGGATGCGAGCTTCAGGGCGATTCTGGAAAATGTTCGCCTCGGGGCGGCGTTGCAACAGCTGCAAACGTCCAGGGATTCCATAGGGGAGATTTCCAACGCGTGCGGGTATGCGTCGGCGTCGCGGTTTGCGGTCAGGTTTAAGTCGCATTATGGGCTTTCGCCGCGGTCGTTGCGGGCGGCGATGTGAGCCCGCCCGCAGTTATCATTCAATTGAGTTTCACACCAGTGGTCCAGCCGCCGACTTTGTCTGCCACCCCAGGGTTCTGCGTAACAAGTACAATAATACTCAGCGTGCTCATTCTCTCAAAAGGAATGACACTTACTGAAAAATTCGGTGCTGGTACGTTCAGATAAGATTCCAGCATCATAATTCGCGCAGTACTTGGCGTCCCATTTCTCAATGGATAAGTGGCACTAAAAGCTGGGGCGCCCACATTTTTAACTCGATAAAAAATCAGGGGGCTTAGAAAAACCAACTTAAACATAGCCAGACCACCAGCAACACACTTCTGAGCAAAAATAATCACCCGAACAAAACCGACGCCTCTTAACGGGCACTTGGAAATGCATTTCGCACGAATACGTTTACGCCGAGCAATCGCGCTCCTCAGTAGCCACGCAATATGCTTAGATCCTAATATTGGATAAATCGCATTAATCCATCCAAGCCGGATGGCCCTATGTAAATCGTTGATTTCATGCGCACCACTATTCGCTTTAGGAGCTAACAGCCAGCTTTCTATTTCCAGGCTGTTTTTGATACCCAGCGATTGCAATAGCTTATGATGTGAACATATAGATTTAGCAATCGAGTTGACAAACCCAGGGGTCAAGCGCCTGATTTTTCTTTGAGTCAAGTGGATGGCAAGGCTATCATTTCTGTCCAACTCAAGGAAAGCCGCTTATCCAGCGCAACGGTTAAACCTTGCCGGCCCATAGAAATTAACAGCAGCATAGACAGTGCCGTGACTGCTATCAACGACCAGCCTGGCAATGTTTCAGAGAGATCAAAAACCACATTAAAAAACAACTTAATCAATATCAGCGGAAATAAAAATGCAAGTGCAAACGTTATAACTTTTACAAGCACAAAGCGGTGCTGTCTAAAACAGTATCTATAGAGTGAACTCTTAAAAAACAGCGTCTTACTGATTGCTTTACTCTTGTGGCTTGGCTTGCGCATTCCGCAAACAACACAACACCAAAAAAATAAACACGGAAACCCAAAAACCGCCAAAAATACCGTCAACTCAAACGACAGGCTTCTACTTAGCAACTCCATTAGCCAACCTCTCCAATCGGCGCACAATACTATGTGACGCGCTTTTAAATACCGCGAAAAACCTCAACAAAAAATCCAAGCCCTATAAGAAAATCCCGTATTTTTACGAACGGAAAGTGGGCTTATTTTTTTGATGAAGGAAATGACCGTAGCTGATTACGTGCAACGCTATCGCTCAGAACGCAAAATAATACTATTTAGCCATCATTCTGTCCATAAACCAGCTTCCCGTACTCACTTCCTGCGCGCACCTCTGAGCGTCTAATCGATGAGGTTGATGATTACTATCGAACCGGTCGCCTATTGGCTAACCAAAACCCATTCCTATAATCGCCTCCACTTTCCCCCTCCCGTCTGTCCTCAGGCGAAATATCCTCCCGGAACCCGACACCATGCCAAGCGCAAGCCGGGCCCCTAGCGGCCTCCCCGAACATAATCAACAAACCGTCCTGCAGCAGTGGCTGGCGATTCTCTCGGTTGCCGTGGGCGCCTTCGCCCTGGTCACCAGCGAATTCCTGCCAGTAGGCGTACTCAATGACGTCGCCGCCGACCTCGGCATCAGCGCCGGCCACGCCGGCCTGATGGTCACCCTGCCCGGCATCATGGCCGCCCTCGCCGCCCCGCTGCTGTCGGTGGGCATTGGCGCCATGGACCGCCGCTACCTGCTGATCGGCCTGACCCTGATCATGATCATCGCCAACATGGTGGTGGCCTACGCCAGCGACTTCAGCCTGCTGCTGTTCGGCCGCGTATTGCTGGGCATCAGCATCGGCGGCTTCTGGGCCACGGCCATCGCCCTCAGCGGCCGCCTGGCGCCCAAGGGCGTCGGCGTAGCGAAAGCCACCTCGATCATCATGATGGGCGTGACCCTGGCCACCGTCCTCGGCGTGCCCGTCGGCACCTGGCTGAGCGGCCTGATGGGCTGGCGCATGACCTTCCTCGTCACCGCGCTGGTGGGCATCCCGGTACTGCTGGCGCAGATGTTCCTGCTGCCCCGCCTCGAACCGGAAAAAGCCATTCGCATCAGCGACCTGCCGGCCCTGTTCATCAACCCACAAGCCCGGGTCGGCTTGATCGCCGTGCTGCTGATCGGCCTGGCGCACTTTGCCGCCTACACCTACGTCGCCCCGTTCTTCAAAAACAGCTCCGGCTTCGACGGCCCGACCATTGGCTCCCTGCTGCTGCTCTACGGCGTGGCCGGCGTAATGGGCAACGTCTTCGCCGGCTTCGCCGCCAACCGCAGCGTGCGCCACACCCTGCTGCTGGTGGCCCTGATGATCGGCACCAGCACCGCCCTGTTCCCCTACTTCGCCACCGGCATGAGCGGCGCCGTGATGCTGATCGCACTGTGGGGCTTCGCCTTCGGCGCCTTCCCGGCGTGCGCAAGCATCTGGATGTTCGTGGTTGCACCCAAGGATGTGGAACGTGGCATGCCGCTGTTCGTGGCGTTGTTCCAGGTGATCATTGCCGTGGGCTCGTTCTTTGGCGGGCAGATCGTCGACAAGATGGGCACTTCGGTGCTGTTGAGTTTGGCGACCGCGTTGGTGGGCGCTGGGTTTGTGACGGTACTGGTGTTGGGGCGCAAGGTGAGTAATAGCCTGGCGGCGCAACCGGCTTGAGAAAGAAAAACGGGACTGATGGATTTCAGTCCCGTGGCTTGAGGCAGTGAGCACGGCGCCTTGCTCCATTGCCTACAGTTGCGTCAGAATCCGCCGGCTTGTGCACCTGGGTGGGCGTCTCTAAGGTTGCTCGGTCGCTGAAAACTCAGTGATCGGGTTTAGTAGCCCGAGGTTCAACCTAACGTGTGCATGAGCTTCATCTGTCGGACGTCATTGTCTGTGCTTGATGGTGGCTGTGCGTAGGGCGCCCTCGGGCGCGCCGGTTTTTGTTAGGTTCCCCCGGTCTACTAACCTGCGTACAGCTGCCACCCCCTCGTTTAGTAGCAACGGGGTGGAAGCCCGAGCAAGGAACTTAACGATGTTCAAGGTAACGCCAAATCCTCCGGGAACTCCCGATTTGAAACTCAACCAAGCCGCGCACCGTGCCTTGGATCACTATCTCAATCCCTCCTCCGCCAAAACCACCCCGCCGTCGGGTGCGCTGTTCAGTGTGGCTGCTGATGCCAGCAGTGAAAGTCTGATCACCAATAGCTATGAAACCTTTGCCTCGGTCAGCGCGTTGCTGCTTGATCTGTCGGACGAACTGAGCGGGAAAGACCGTGATGTGGCGTTGGCTATTCACCAACTGAGTGAGTTGGGGGTGCTGTTGATGGGCAAGCTGATGGATCGGGAGGTGCCTTGTAGCTGAGGCTGGATGTAGTCCGGGCTGCTCACTAGCTCAATAGATCAGTCGCCGAGGCGTTGCAGGCATCTGCAGCGGCTCAGCGAAAATGGATAGTTGGTGGGTTTTACTGCGATCATTGCGCGGTTGGGTTTGTAACAAGCGACCTTTTACAAGGTGCAGAACGATCATGAGCGACCGCATCTGGCCGTTTACTGCCCATTGCGAAAGGCAGCCATCGGATTTCTGCCACGCGATAAGCCTCAATCGAGCCACTGCGCGGTTCTATACCATCAGAACCCCAAGCATTTTCTCCTCGTTTATCCAGCCGTGGCGACTGACTCGGTTTCACGAAAAACAGTTCATAGCCCTGAAGCAACAACGTACGTCGCTCTGCCTCGGCTCGATGCGTTCAAGCTAGGCGTCATCGGACTTCGTGTTTTTCTTGTGCAAGTGGGACGGGCTGTTCGTCAGAAAGGCCTGCAGCCTTACTGGTCTGATTTGTAGTGGATGAAACTGAAGATCGACAAGCCTCAGCCCACTGCCTGCAACCAATTAAGTAAATCCATTTCCAGACTGCCTGGCTTAGGGGCTGTGGGAGACAACAGGCAGTAGTGTGAGCCGTCTTCAACAAATCCTAATGGTGCAACTAACACGCCGCTCTGAATATCGTCGCGCACTAAGTGCCATGGGCCAATTGCCACCCCGAGGCCTGCGACAGCCGCTTGGATGCTGAAATAAAAGTGCTCAAAAGATTGCATCTCCGTGGCAGTAACGGGCAGTCCTTTTGCATTAGCCCACTCCTGCCAAGCCGTAGGTCGGCTAGTAGTCTGAAGCAGCGGGGCTGTGGAGCGCAGACTTTTCCTGCTTTTGCCGAACCACTGATCTGCCTTTTCTGGCCGACAGACAGGGCCGATCTTCTCTGGGAATAGGGTCTCAGCATGATAACCGGAGGGGCGAGGAAAATCGTCCCGCCGAATGGCTAAATCTATGCCATGGTCGAATGAAAAGACGCCGCCTCCGGCCACTAAATGAATGTCTATCCCTCGATGAGGTGCTTGGAAGTCGCTCCAACGAGGGATCAGCCATCGCATTAACAGCGTTGGCTCGCAGGACAGCACAAGCTGACGAGCACGACGGGCGTCGGTGCGTATCTCGCGAACCGCCTGGTTCATCAATCCAAGCCCTTCACTAACTGCTTTCGCCAGGTGTCTTCCGGCGTCCGTTAAAAAAACCCTTCGGCTACGCCGCTCGAACAGTTCAACACCCAGATCCTCTTCAAGCAAGCGCACTGCTCGGCTTATAGCACCTGGTGTCAGATGCAGTTCGTCAGCTGCACGGGCGAAGTTTTCGAACCTTCCGGCTGATTCGAAGCAACGCAACGCGAGCAGAGAAGGCGTGCGTGTCTCGGAGGTTGATGAGCTGTAGTCACTATTACCTTCAGAAATCATCGTTATTGCCAGTGCGTATGGTCTGTAAAAATAGCTTTATACCACCATTAATTCGAAGAGTGCCGCATGAGCGAATGGATAGTAGTAATCACCATTACGATACTCGCATGTATCAGTCCCGGGCCGGATTTCGCCATGGTTTCTCGCAACGGATTGCTACTGTCTCGACGGGCGGGCGTCCTCACCGCTGTGGGTATTGGTTTGGGGGTGCTTGTCCACCTCTGCTATACGCTGCTCGGACTAGGGTTAGTGCTTCAACAATCGCCTTGGTTGTTCAATGCGCTGAAGCTGGCTGGAGCTGCGTATCTCGTCTACCTAGGCATCAAAATGCTTCGTTCTAAGCCGGCTATTGAACCGCTGGACGCACCGCCACCGGCCATATCAGATTTTGCAGCTCTGCGTACGGGATTTCTCACGAATGCGTTGAATCCGAAAACGTCGATCTTCATCGTTAGTCTGTTCATGGGTGTAGTACGACCGGACACTGCCTTGACAGTGCAAATTGCATATGGGCTTTCCATCGCTGGGGCGCACACGGTGTGGTTCAGTCTCGTCGCGCTGTGCTTTTCGGCCGGGATGGTGCGCGAGAAATTGTTGGCTGCAAGACAATGGATTGACCGAATTTTTGGAGGCCTACTCGTGAGCTTCGGGATATTACTGGCAATCGCTCAGCGTTCAGTCTGAGTTGCGTTAGCTCTTGCGCAGCGCCTATCAGAACGCCGCATGTTCAAGTTGTTTCTCGAAGGCCGCCAGCACGGCGCTCTACTTACTGGAGGATGCTCAGTTCCAGCCCATTCCGATCCCCTCTGTGCCCTCCTGGCGCGGAGGTTTCACTTAAGCCAGCTGCGTAGACATGCGTGCTGGCACGACCATGGATAGACGTACGCGGTATGCCTGTTCCGGAGCGTAAACCATCGGTGTCGATCTCTACTTAAGTATTCATAGTTGAAACGGCTAGAACACATAAGCGAGTAGCACATGCTTAAGTAGAACGTTGTCACCGGTCGCTCCTGGCCGCCAGTAGCTATTCATGACAGACCGCTTCCGGCCAAGCCAGTGAGCCACTTCCACCCTATCGGTGAGCAAAACCAAAACACCCCGCACTTCAACCAAAGGCGGGGCGTTCTCTCCAGCATCACTTCACATCAATCACATCGCTGTATGAAAAATCTGCTCGATCTCATCCTGATTGGCAGGACGCGGATTGGTAAAACCGCAGGCATCTTTCATCGCATTGGCTGCCAGGGTCGGAATATCGTCACCCTTCACACCCAGTTCGACGAGCCCACTCGGAATCCCCACATCCGCAGACAGTTTACGGATGGCCGTGATAGCCGCCGCCGCACCCTTCTCCGCATCCAGCTGCTGAGTCTCAACCCCCATCGCATGGGCGATATCCTTAAACCGGGCCGGGCATACGCTGGCGTTGAAGCTCGACACATGGGGCAGCAGGATCGCGTTGCACACGCCGTGAGGCAGGTCGTAGAACCCGCCCAGTTGGTGCGCCATGGCGTGTACATACCCCAGCGAAGCATTGTTGAAGGCCATGCCGGCAAGAAATTGCGCGTAGGCCATGTTTTCCCGGGCGGTCATGTTGTCACCCTGGGCAACGGCGGTGCGCAGGTTGGCCGAGATCAGTTCGATGGCTTTGAGTGCGCAGGCATCGGTGATCGGTGTGGCCGCGGTCGACACGTAGGCTTCGACGGCGTGGGTCAGTGCGTCCATGCCGGTGGCGGCGGTCAGGCCTTTGGGCATGGCGGCCATCAGCGAAGGGTCGTTGACGGATAACAGGGGCGTGACGTTGCGGTCGACGATGGCCATTTTCACGTGGCGAACTTCGTCGGTGATGATGCAGAAACGCGTCATTTCACTCGCCGTGCCGGCGGTGGTGTTGATGGCGATCAGGGGCATTTGTGGCTTGGCAGATTGGTCGACGCCTTCGTAATCACTGATGTGCCCGCCGTTGGCGGCGCACAGGGCAATGCCCTTGGCGCAGTCATGGGGGGAACCGCCGCCCAGGGAAATAATGAAATCACAGTCGCTGCGGGCCAGCAATTCAAGGCCCTTCTCCACGTTGCTGACGGTCGGATTCGGTTTGGCGCCATCAAACAGGGTGGAGTCGATGTCTTGCTGGGCCAACAGGCCAGCGACCTTGGCCGCCACGCCGGCTTTGGCCAGGCCGGCATCGGTGACGATCAAGGCTTTGCGGAATCCGTACTTGCGGATTGCGAGCATCGCCTCGTCGAGGCTGCCAATGCCCATCATGTTCACGGAGGGAATGAAGAAGGTGCTACTCATGATAAATCCTCTTTTTATTATGGAGACACGGGAGTCAGTGAGGTTTTCTACTCATCTCGCAGGTGATGCGGCGCGTCTTGTTGTCATCGTTAACGATCACAAAGCTGAGCCTAAACCTATGGCGTCAGACCGAAATGGTCCTTTAGCGGGCATTGCCACCTCCTTTAGTACTGGAAGCAGGGCTTCACCATTCCATGGGGGCGGCAGCAAAATCTGACTTGCACAGACCCCGACCCGCGCGGATGGTTATGATGGTTCGCTGATCAACAGCCCTCACCCACTCTCCTGTGCAGGAACTGCAAAATGAGCATTGATTGGATCAACTTCACGCCTTGGGCTTCATTAGGCGGAGGCGCCTTGATCGGGCTGTCCGTCAGCGTGTTTGTTCTCGCGAATGGCCGAGTCGCAGGTATCAGCGGCTTGCTGGGTAGCGTGATGCGGTTTGGCAGTGAGGGCTGGGGCGAGAAAGCGTTGTTTCTGCTTGGCCTGGTGATTGCGCCATTGCTGTGGGGGCTGTTTAGCGTCTTGCCACAGATCGAGATCACGGCACAGTGGCCGGCCTTGGTGATGGCGGGGTTGCTCGTTGGCTTGGGAACCCGGTACGGCTCCGGCTGTACCAGTGGTCACGGCGTGTGTGGGATCTCTCGATTGTCACCCCGCTCCCTGGTGGCGACCATGTGCTTTATGACCGCGGGCTTTGCAACGGTGTACCTCATCCGCCATGTGCTGGGGGTTTGAAGCTGATGACCAAGTTGAGCGCATTTCTCGCCGGGCTGATCTTTGGCCTGGGCCTGCTCTTGGCCGGCATGGCCAACCCCGCCAAGGTGTTGGCGTTTCTTGACGTGGCGGGGGCCTAGGACCCGTCACTCGCCTTGGTGATGGTCGGGGCCATCGCCGTGGCAGTTGTCCCTATGAATTGGGCGCGCAAGCACAAACGATCTTTGCTCGCGGCCCCCATGCAGTTACCTGTTAACCGGGAGTTGGACCTGCGCTTGATAGGAGGCAGCGTGGTGTTCGGTATTGGCTGGGGAATTGCCGGTATCTGCCCTGGGCCTGCGGTCGCCCTTCTGTTTACCGGGCACTGGCAAGTTCTCATCTTCGTAGTGGCGATGCTGGCGGGTATGTATGTGTTTTCCAGCCTGGAAGGCCGGCGCACGTCTTGATGGGGTTTGACCCCGATTTTCACTGAGCACCACTCACGGACGGCTTCATGGAACGACTCCAACCTCGTGGCATTGATGCGGACGGTTATATCCTCACCGTGTCCAACGTCGAGATGCAGCCACAGTTTCAGGCTTTGCTGACGGACGTTTGCATGACGCTCGCGCAGCCGGAACCTGTGCTGGACGGGATTTATATTTATGGCAGTGTCGCTAGAGGCGACGCCGTGCCGGGGGTTTCCGACCTTGACCTAACCCTTATTCTGCACAGTCCTCCTACGTCGCAGGATCTGGAAATGCTGGAGTCGAAAAGGCGCACGCTGGAAAGTCGGCATGCCGAAGTCACCAAGATCGATTTCGATATCGGTAGTCGTGCTGAGGTATTGGCACCTGACAATCGATTGAGCTGGGGGTATTGGCTCAAGCATCACTGTCGTTGCTTATGGGGCAATGATCTGACCAATCGCTTCGACCGGTTCAAGCCGTCGCGCGATATCGCCATTGCCGTGAATGGTGACTTTGAATCCGTACTGACCCGGTATGCCGACCTTATCGACCAGGCGACCATACCGACGCAATCGCTACGCTTGCAGCGCGAAGCTTCGCGCAAACTCATCCGGTCAACTCAAGTGCTTCGCTCTGAACAGGACCTGATGTGGCCGCAAACACTGGAAGAGCTGGTAGAGCAGTTTGTTCAGCATTACCCGAGTATGAGGATGCAGATCTCTTTTTTCTTGTCCCAGGCAAGGAACCCGGATGCCAAGCCGAAGAAGTTTACGACTCAGCTCCATCGTTTTTTGACCTGGATGGCTGCACAAACCGGTTGAATCCATAACGCGCCTATGAAATCAGGGGCGATTCATGTACCCACAGACGGGTTATCACGCATGCCACTACCGCGAAATTCGATATCCATAACCCGTTGGCTGCTCCATGGAGTTGCTGAATTGAGTGAGTCATCTAAGCGATCCAGGATCCTCATCGAAAGATACGCCTCCAAGCGACAACAGGCCTTGGATCAACTCCCCTGAATGACCGATACCCCTCTTCTTATTGATGAGTATCAGCCTCCTCTGCGGGGTAAAACTCGCCCTCCTTCCCCATTTTTTTCAGCCGTTCGCGCACAATTACCTCGACACTGGCTACGGCGGTTTGATCGTCAGGGTTGACCAACTGCAAGCACAGGCGTTGGACATTCTGATCGTGGGTGCCCTCGCTCATCATCTCGTGGGTGAAGACTTGTTCGCCACGCCATAGGCATAGCTGGGTATGCGTCTCGCCAAGCCATATTTCGTTGATTGATCCAAGGTCGGTTGTCTCTAGTTGATCGACGGTGATTGTCTTATCCATTGCACTGTACCTTACCCATGAGTAGATACAGGTAGACTTACCGGCATAGCGGGTCGTTCCACGCATTGGCAGTTCAACCGGGCTAATGGTGGTTAAGCACGTCCCGGTTGGAACCAGGCCAATTGACGATTGAAGGCGGGCAGTACGAGCCGATAAGGGCAATCACATGACTGATCCTGCTGTTTCACATGCAAATGGGCGCGTCTGGATCAACCTTGATCTCCCCCTCTCGGGCCGATACTGCCAGCTCAACAGATGGCGTGCAGCTTACGGAACGACCGGCTGCTATCGGCCAGAAGCGGACGTTCGCAAGCGGTCGCTGACGGCCAGCAACGGCCAGTGGACAGACTGACGGCGAAACAGTAGCGTCAGGTTTTTATCTAGGAATTAGAGCCCATGTCATCGCCGCTGCACCTCTACAAGTACGAGCGCTTTACCGCACAGTCGCTTCAGAACCTGAAAGACCAATTAATCTATTTCGGTTCCCCGCTCGCTTTCAATGACCCTTACGATTGCGCGCTTTCACCGCGCATCAAGGAGCCAACTGACGCCGATGTTGAGAAACTGCGAATCCATTACTTATCGAAGCCAAAAATAGAAAATGGGATTCGGCGAGAGTTCGAGCAGGCATCTCCTGCTGTGCTTCGGGATATGCTCCTTCGCATAGGTCAAAAAACCTTAGATGACATGATCAAAAGGTTTCTGTCACAACGTGGGGTCAGCTGCTTTTCAGAGAAGAAGGACAACTTGTTGATGTGGTCCCACTATGGGGATCATTGCAAAGGTTTTTGCCTGCAGTTTTCAACCTTGGCCGATCCATTTCATAAGATTAAGAAGGTCCGCTACACAGAAGACATGCCTATTCTCGACATCGTTCCGATCCTGTGCGGTGAAGACTCCGACCCTGTCTCCGATCTCTATTGTACCAAAGCGATTGATTGGGCTTACGAGCACGAGTGGCGTTCTATTCATAGCCAAGCCGGCACGGCGTATCGGTATCCTTCCGAAGCACTCACCGGCATCTACTTCGGCCCAGACATGCCCCGCACTGCGATTGAGATCATCGCGTTAGTTCTAGCAGGACAAAATGAACACGTCCAGTTATTCCAAGGTTCTCGGAGCAAGTCTAACTTCTCAGTTGAATTTCAGCCCATAAAATACATGTCACATCTGGAAGCTAAGCGGCTAGGATTGCTGGATACAACAGGTACTTAATCGGCCACTCAAATTGCACCCTCTAACCACGATTCCGCCATAACGTTTCGCACTGTATGCTTTGGGTTCCGACGAGGTAAAAATTCCTACTCAAATCTTAAGAAACTACCCGCGCCGACACAGCCAATCCGAGATCGGCAAGTGTCGGCCAGGGATATCTCCTGCCCGCCCATCATAGCAGGCTTCTTTTGGCCAAAATCGGGCACTGACAAACGACAAAATTCGGTCAAAAACGTTGGCTAGATGAGGGGAAAGGCTCTACTTATTTCACAACCAAGTATTGGTCTGCGCCAACGGAGTACTTGTATGGCACGCCACCTGTGATCAAAAAGTCCTCTGGAGAGGGCTCTATACCGTTGAGGGCGAGGAAGTGGATTAGATAAATACCTGGATTTTCGAGGTTCCGTACGAACGTGATCTCGTAGCTCTCACCTGCTCCAACATTCACAAATCGTAGAGGTGCGCGGTTGAGGGTTCCTGCGTACCGACCAGAAAGAAGATTAATCGGTTTCTGGTAAAGCGGTTTCCCATTTGCAAAGGCAACCGGTATCAGTGTCAAGGCATCATCGTCAAAGGTAACTTTGCTTTCCTTGTTGCCAAGGTTAGAAAGTATCACCTTTACTTGAAGCAGGTTTTGTCCATCCATCAGTGGCTGAACCGTTGATTCGACCTTCACCTGGATATGTGGTTTTTGTGTCGTCCTCTGATCCATTTCCTTCAGTGTATATTCTGTGACTTCCTTTTCTTTTTTCACATACACGGTGGAGTAGTAGCCCCATACCGCCACTACGATCGCAGCGATGATCGTCATAGCTTGTGCCAAGATCTGAGACCCGAGATGGATTTTTTCGATTTTGCTTAGCGAATTTTCTGACATTCTCAATTCCTCGTTTTCAAAAATACGAGACATTATCAATGGATGGAGGGCAAGCCAAGCTGTCCGGCGGGAATGGCACATCTATCGAAAATTTTCGGCCAAAAGCAACTGAAAGCAACCACTCAAGATGGCACCGAAAAAACGTTGTATTATTTGATTGCAATTACCACTTAAATGCAGGTAAAAATGTTTTAAGCTAACCGGGACAATCTACTACCTTAGGACTTTTCTAAAATGCTTGATTTTACTGAGCTTTCTAATGATGGACAAGATCTTGAGCTCTTGGTTAGAGAGTTGCTTTTCAGCATAGGGTACAAAGTCTACTGGAGTGGACGTGGGCCAGATGGTGGTAGAGATCTAGTTTGCATTGAAGAAACGAATAGCATTTTCATGCAGACCTCAAAAAAATGGCTAATTCAATGCAAACATAAAGCAGTATCCGGCGCTAGCGTAGGTGTCGCCGATTTGGACGATATTGTAACAAGCTGCGCCCAGCATGAATGTGATGGATATGTACTGATAACCTCGACACAACCCTCTTCTTCCGTTGTCACTAGGCTAGAACGCATTACACAATCCAATCACTCCCCAGTAATAGCCACCTACTGGGATTCGATTGAGCTAGAGCGGAGATTGAAAACTGCTCAACAGTGGAATATCGCGCAACGCTTCTTCCCTCGTAGCGCCTCCGGATGGCAGATATTTGCAAGCGAGAGACCAAATCATTGGACGGCAAATTATAGAGGGTATTATTTTCATATAACCAACCGTATTGGCTCAAGCTGCCAAATGTATCTATCAAACATCGTTGATAAACTTGATTTGCTCGAGCGCTTTGCCTTTCCAGAAAAGCACTTTATGAGGCTTCGCAGTGTTTACTTTAATGACAAAGGCGGAACTTTTATGTGGTATGTTGACTATATGCATCCACACGACGAAGCCCCGATTTTGACGGATAATCAGTTAGAGGAAGCGTTGAGCGAAGAATGGAATGATAGCTTTGATATAAAAATCAGAAGTTATATCGAACATAGCGATCACTATGATCCAGATCACTATGATTTTTATGACCGATACATGGGGCAATTCATCTTGGGAATGTATCGCCCAAACTGAGGAGACCGATATTTACTGATACGGGACATCCGACTTGAGCAAAATTAATCTGCCTCGTTTCCGTCATTAGCGTGTTCTGGGAGGAGCATGGTGATTAACTCTTGCTCATGCCAAGGTGGATGAAATTTTTCGTCTGTGGCGTTCGGTTTTGGTGGCTCTAAATATTCTTGCACACTGGTGATTGTCTTCAAAAAGTTCTTGTGCGAAGTCTTACCGAACTCGATCGCTGCAGGCAAGTTACTCGGATCAAGGTAGGCTGCCTCTCCAAGCAAACCACCAAGTTTGTATTCAAGTTCTTTTCGGGTCAGTCCATGATTTTTTCCGCTACCGTGAATTGCCTCTTTGATTAACCTCATCTTCCTATACCGTACGTTCGGCACCCGAATGCTACCTTCATGGACAACAACACCTGTGATGTGCTTTGGTATTCCATCCTTGAAAAGCCTAGTTTTTCTGGATGCAACTACATGACCGTATTGGCGAATGGTATTTTCGATCTGCCACAAATACCTTCGGCTAATACTCTCGCCTGAAAACGTCAGGTCGTCTACGTAGCATGTGAAAGTCAGCCCGTGTTCGGTGGCAATGATATTCAAATCATCGAAAAGTGCCTTATTGGCATAAAATGAAAGCAATGGACTAAGCGGGCTCCCTGTTGGGAGGCAATCATCAAAGGTCGTTAGGTCAGCATATAAACTGGCCACGTCGCCTGGAGCCTTCAGTGGCCCATTGAAAAAATTGAACACTTTAGACTTAGATGTCGAGCCAAAAAAATTGCGAATATCCAACGTTGCCACACACCTTCCTAACAAATGCATTTCTGCATTATTTTTGTAGGACGTGCCTTTCAGTGCGAACTGCATATATTTAGGTACTTGTACGCAGCGAAGGAGCCTTAGAATTCGTTCATGGATTGCAAGAAGTTTAGGTGCTGGCTTTTGCACCTGTCGAACCTTGGGCGGCTTTCCCAATTTAAAAGGATCCAACTCCGGAATCAGTTCAAAACGCCTGTAGTCCCCGATACATCGAATCACTTCCTGAATATCTGTAGAAAAAATGGCTGCCAGTTTTGCTTTGGACGAAGTGTTATACAATGCACTCTGAGAAATATCGTATGATTTACGCTCTTTTTTGGGTTTCTTTTCTCGTCTTAGCTTCATTTTTGTTTTCCATCCATTCCAAAAGATGAATCACTTTTTTTGCGACGCTCGACCTCAACCTTGTAGTAGGCTTTGGATCGTCCATGTTTTCGGAGAAAAACAAAATGGATGAAAGCGGGATATCAAAATACTTGCTATATTTAGTAAGCAGCTCAATCGAAGGTTGCTTTTTACCTGATTCTAATTCTGACAGGTGCGAGTTTGATATCTCAAGCTCTTTGCAGAGTTCTGTCTGAGACATGTCGTGGTATGTTCGAATCAAGCGTAGCGCCTGGTTCAGCATTATCGTTTCCTCTAAAAAGTGACAACAGCGGGGGTAAGACAGTCAGAACATTTCACGAATGCTTTCCGATATTTTAGGCCAGTGCCTGTCGATCAGAGTGAAGGCCAATCCGATCCAACGTACAGCACCAAAAATCACCTTTAACCATCTGACCTTGCATCGTGTCTTAACTGCCGGGCGTCGCTTGGCGGGTTTATCAATTTTCATCTTTATGTCCTCGTTGCCCCCTCGAATTGAGAGGTCTCGCGTGCAACTGGACTGAAAATTGGAGCAAGCAACACATTTCCCCCCTTCTGAGCACCTGCTTCCGGCTCGCGCGGAAGCAGTATCCCTTCGCGACCCGAGACCTGTGACGCTGAGGCTTCGGAGCGCGTGGGGAAGGGTCAGAGGTTCAACCTCCACAGGGCCGAAGCCCCCACATCTACGAGTAAATCTCCCTACCGCCTGTGCAGACTATTCTTGGGATGAGGTTCCGTCAAGATATTTTTCGCTTTAAGCGAAATAGTTTTCCATGACTGAAAGCCATTCACCTCTCATTCCGCGCTACGCATTGCGGCTGATTTATAAGTCAGGTGTTACGGATAGATCTATGCACTTGACTGCTCGTCGAGTCCACCCGTGCTGTTTTGACATACTGGACTGTTCATTTTTTGCCGGCAATTATCCCTAGCCCGAACGTCTGCTTCTG
>NZ_JAEKFB010000008.1:0-6281 GCF_016650865.1 Pseudomonas sp. TH34 | reverse complement strand
GAGAGCGGACGTTCATTAGCTTGGAGTGGGCTCCAAGCACCAACTGCTAAGCTGTTCACTCCACCAGAGGAACGCCGATGCCCAACTCAGACCTACTCCCTTCCCTGCTCTCCAAGCTGTACGAAAACCAGTTGGCCCTTGAGGCTTCCATCATGGAGCTATCTAACTGGGTCGAGAAGCGTGGTTCCGCCGATGTAGCCGAGAACGTGCGCGGCGCTCTGCACACCATCGACGAGAACGAAGAGTTCATCAAGCTGACCCTAGCCGTGCTCATGGCGCCCGACTGACTTTAGGGGGAACCCCGCAGTGCACCGCAATATTGAGTTCTTCTCTATTTTCCGACCATACTCACTATTCGACGGGCAAATACCTTAGGCATCTCCATGTCCCTCACCAAACCCAACCAGCAGCTGCGCCGTGACCTCAAGGCGATCGCCTCAAACCTTGAGCAGTCCTGTGTCGACCTCGGAAAACTTGCGGAAAAGCTCAGCAATGCCGACGCCATTGCGTTGATGGGATTGGTGGGAACGCTATATGAGGAAGCGGACAGGCTGGTGGGTTACGCGGATGAGGTGAAGATCGGTCGAATAAAGCGGGCTGCGGAATAACACGGGTGGCTGAGTGGCGATCGCGACTTCATTCCGAGATCGGCCTTCAACCTGCCCGCAGCGCCGGGCTTTTTGCTTCTTCCAGCGCTTAATGCACTGCCTTCAGTTTCGCCCGCGATCGGATTCGGTTCTTTCTCTCCGGATTTACCAATGAAGCATCAAGACTGCCATCTTCCCCGTGCGCCGTCGGAACAAGCGTAAGCCCTGAGACCGCGACCGTTAGACCTGGCAGTGCAGCACCGTCCGCCTGCTTAACGTTGGCGCCGCTTGCCATGAAATGAATATTCAGCCCCCAAGAACCGGTGTGGATATCCTGATCACGCAACAGCGCCGTAATAAGGTCCCGAATCGAAAATGACCGCTCCTTCGTTGTCATAAGCCCCTCTCATCTTCAATGCTGCTATCTGGTAATAGGCAATCAAGTGGGTAACCGACCCATCGCCGCTGCAGCCCCAAGGACCCGCGCGGCAACATTGCCACCGCGCGGTAGAGCATGGAACTACCCATCTCAGAACCGCCAGTTCACATTGACGTTGCCCGCGTTCTGCTGGTAGCCCGCGCCGAACTGCCCACTGTAGGAAACGCCCACCGTGGTGTTTTTACTCACAGCAACATCCGCACCCACCTCAGTGACTGCCGCATTGCGGGCGACTGGTGCGCCCGCGACGGTAAATGGCTGGCTGCCCTCGAATGCCATCGTCGTTTCTGGCGTTACATCACCGAAGGCATGGCGCCAACCCACGGTGCCATACAGATGGCCTTGCAACTGCAGCGCAGTGAGCGCCGTCTTGGCGTGCAGGCCCAGTGTGGTGGTGGTGGTATCGTTGATTTTGCTTTCTCCATCCAATGCAGTGGAACCGCCCGATTCCGAGAAGCCACGCAGGCGCTGGTCGCTGAACGCTGCACCCACGAACGGTTCGATCGTGGCGTGATTGTTCAGCGGCAACGCGTACCCCAGTTCCGAAAACACCTGGCCCGTGCTGGCGCCGGACGTAGACTTCAGCGTCTGGTCCAGGCCGGCGGCGTTGACGTCGCGCCGGCTATCGATATCACTCCAGGTATAGGCCGCGCCAGCAGTCAGATTGATCTTGCCGGGACCTGCGTCAAACGCCTTGCCGCCGTAAACCGTGGCGCTATAGCTATCGATAGCGAACTTGGAAGAACGGTCACTGACCGTGCTGTGGCTGTCGGTATAGCCCAGCGCCCCACCCACTCGCCAACCATTGTCGATCAACCGGTCTGCACCCACGAACACGCCGCCGTCCGACTCCTCGACCTTGGCCGCATTGCTGTTGCCGCCCAATGTACGAGAGTTGCCGAACACCTGTACCCAGACCGGTTGTTCGGCCTCCGGACTGGCCACATCGCCCGCACCCAGTTTGCTACGCAGGTGATCCATCGGCAGCTTGATGACATTGTCCGTGACGCCCTGCAGAACCGAGGCCGTGCTGGCATGCGACTCTCCAGACAAAGCATTGAACACCGACGGCGGTGCGCCGTTGGGCAGGTTCAATATGCGGTTATAAAGATCACTGCCCGCAGGCAGGCTTTGCAGCGCATTGGCCACGGCGCGCTGGTTGTGGGTTACGGCAGCGTCGGCGAAATTTTCCTTCATCTGAAGTCGCAGCATCACGTCATGCGCGTCGTAGACCAACGAAGGCGTCAGGAAAGCCAGGTTGCTCGATACCGAATCAAAGCTGCCGTTCAACTGGTTGGTCGTCAGGATGGTGTAGATGCTCGACCCGGCGTAATTGCCGTTCTCGCCCAAATGCACCACCGAGCCTGCCAGATTAGCTGTGCCGCTGACGTTTACCAGGCTGCTGGTGCTGCTGCCAGGCGGTATCTGGACCTGGTAAGTCGAGCCTGGCGCGAAGGTCAGGTTGCCATTTACGTTAAGGGTACCGACCGGCGTGGCGCTATTGCCGGGCGCCAGGATCGCGCCGCTGGCCAGGGTCGTCGTGCCGACCGTACCGATACCGGACAAGGTCGCGCCACTACCCACCGTCAATGTGCCGCCCAGCTTGCCGTCAACCTCCAGGGTGCCGGCAACGACGTCGCTCGCGCCGGTGAATGCGCTGCTGTCGCCAGTCAAGACCAGCGTGCCGCTACCCATCTGGTTCAGTGCGCCAGCGCCCGAGATCACGCCGCCGAATGCGTAGGGATCGCTGTGATCAAAAGCCAGCGTGGTGCCGGTGCTTGTCGCAACGTCGCCCAGGAGGCTGCCGGTTGTACCACCATCACCCACTTGCACGGTGCCCCCGGTAATCGAGGTGCCGCCGGTGTAGGTGTTCTCGCCAGTCAAGACCAGCGTGCCGCTACCCATCTGGTTCAGTGCGCCAGCGCCCGAGATTGCGCCGCCGAATGCGTAGGGATCGCTGTGATCAAAAGCCAGCGTGGTGCCGGCGCTTGTCGCAACGTCGCCCAGGAGGCTGCCAGTCGTACCACCATTGCCCACTTGCACGGTGCCCTGGGTAATCGAGGTGCCGCCGGTGTAGGTGTTCTCGCCAGTCAAGACCAGCGTGCCGCTACCCATCTGGTTCAGTGTGCCAGCGCCCGAGATTGCGCCGCCGAATGCGTAGGGATCGCTGTGATCAAAAGCCAGCGTGGTGCTGGTGCTCGTCGCAACGTCGCCCAGGAGGCTGCCAGTCGTACCACCATCGCCTACTTGTACGGTGCCAGCGGTAATCGAGGTGCCACCGGTGTAAGTGTTCGCGCCAGTCAAGACCAGCGTGCCGGTACCCATCTGGTTCAGTGCGCCAGCGCCCGAGATCACGCCGCCGAATGCGTAGGGATCGCTGTGATCAAAAGCCAGCGTGGTGCCGGCGCTCGTCGCAACGTCGCCCAGGAGGCTGCCGGTCGTACCACCATCGCCCACTTGCACGGTGCCCCCGGTAATCGAGGTGCCGCCGGTGTAGGTGTTCTCGCCAGTCAAGACCAGCGTGCCGCTACCCATCTGGTTCAGTGCGCCAGCGCCCGAGATCACGCCACCGAATGCGTAGGGATCGCTGTGATCAAAAGCCAGCGTGGTGCCGGTGCTTGTCGCAACGTCGCCCAGGAGGCTGCCGGTTGTACCACCATCACCCACTTGCACGGTGCCCTGGGTAATCGAGGTGCCGCCGGTGTAGGTGTTCTCGCCAGTCAAGACCAGCGTGCCGCTACCCATCTGGTTCAGTGCGCCAGCGCCCGAGATCACGCCGCCGAATGCGTAGGGATCGCTGTGATCAAAAGCCAGCGTGGTGCCGGTGCTCGTCGCAACGTCGCCCAGGAGGCTGCCGGTCGTACCACCATCGCCTACTTGTACGGTGCCAGCGGTGATAGAGGTGCCACCGGTGTAAGTGTTCTCTCCGGTCAAGATAAGACTGCCGTCCCCTGCTTTGGTCAGTCCGCCCTGCCCCGAAACCACACCCGACAGTGTCAGATCGGCCCCAGCGGTATCCAGTGTTCCGCCGTTGGCGGTCAGATCGACATTACGTGCGGTCGTGAAAGTAGCCGTGTTCTGCAAGGTACCGCCGTCCAGCGTCAAATCGCCGGATGTGGCACCCAACGCGCCGTCGCTTGAGACCGACAGCGTGCCGCCCGATATTGTCCAGGGCGTCACCTGGGTCGTCGTGGTCCCTGTTAACGTCCAGAGGCCACCGCCGATTTTCTGGAAACTGGAAAATCCCGTGAAGCCGTTATTACTGGGACTAGCCGCGATTGTGCCGATGCGAGAGGCGTCGAGGCTTCCCGTCGCGCCGGTAGCACCGCCCAGTTGCAGGGTAGTGGTTCCATCTCCCACCACGTTGCCGACAAAGCTGTAGCCCGGCAGAAGCTCCAGGACATTGTTGCCCCCACTGAATGTGATGGCGTTGGCTTGTGTTGCCCCGGCCATTCCACCACTGATGGCGCCGCTGGTGACGATGGTATTGCCGCCGCCTGCCGCAACGATGCCGACGCCGCCTGCGCTACCCACGGATTTCACCCCGCCCAGGGCGCCCCCGCTGCCGGTGCCGCCGGCGCCGTAATTGACAGCCCCGACTCCTCCGGGTACGCGTCCTCCTGTGCCCCCGACAATGGACCCACCGCTTTCGACGGTCACCGTGACCCCGCCGGAAAGGATGTTGACGCCGGCGCCTCCAATACCACCCGTGCCAATACCACCCATGCCCATAGTGTTAGCGTTGCCGCCGGCAACTTGTCCGCTGACGTCCAGTGTCGCGCCGGCAGCGCTGAAAACGACGCCAGCCCCGCCGCTTCCATTGTCGTTGCCGCCGATGGCGGTGGTAGCGGTGCCTAGGCCACCAGTGCCGCCCGTGACGCTTCCAGTCGTTACCGCCACGTTGCCGGCCGAGGTTACCCAAACACCGCTACCGCCACCCCCGCCATAATGAACGGCCTGGCCGCCGGCGCCGCCCGTTACGGCCTTCGTGATCGTCAAAGAAGCACCTGATGCGGTATAGACAATGCCGGCGCCACCACCACCGCCACCAGCGTTGGCGGAGGCGGTACCGCCATCACCGCCGGTGATGGCGACGCTGGCGGTGCCACCGCTGCTCACGACCACACCGTCGCCACCGCCCCCGCGCCAGCGCCGGAAGGGCCTAAACCGCCGGCACCACCAGTCACCGGATTTATCAGATTGCCTGCCGATGTGATGTTACTTCCTATGCCACCACCCCCACCGCCACTGGCTGGAGTCAGAGCGCCGTCCGCACCGCTCAGGCCTACCCCGCCACCACTGGCATTATTACCTGCACCGGCGGGAATGGTGCTACCGGTGCTGGCGTCATAGCCGGCGCCAGCGCCGCCAAAGATGGTGCTCGCAGCGATCGAAGTCTTCCCTCCCGCAGCGCCACCGGCATGGCTGGTGCCGGGAAAGGCCAGCATCAGGCTCACCACGAGCAGGGAAAGACGGCTGCCGTGTGACAAAGCTGTGCATGTGAGAAGGGCGGCTGTCTGAAGTGCAGGACCGGAGGACAACGGGCGGACTCGCATGGAAGATTCCTTTTTGTTGGGAAAAATAAACCTCGCCAGGCTCTCGACAGACTGCTTAAGCTGCCAGGTGCACTGAGTACAGACACAACTTCTTTACTCGGGAAGAGCGGAATTGCCGGTTCTAGGAGCCGCCCACGCACATTGAGATCACGACGTTGTTCACAACGTCAGATCCTCAAGCACGAGAATTCGTAAAGGAATGATGAGTACAGGCCCCGCTTCCGTCGCCACGATGTTCCTGCCTTTATGGGAAGATTAGGAGGCCCACTTTCCTGCGTACGGCAGGGAAATTTCCGAAAATGCCGCGAAAGCCGTTCTTGGCCTGAGACGCTCCTCGATCTTCATGGGCGGCAGTCCGGCCGTATCGGCAGGAACACCCACCATGTTGACGAAGCCGTTACGGAAATAGATCACGTGGGGAGGGTCGGATCATTGAATTTAATTCTGATCAATAGCCCTGACGTACGCCTGGCAAGCTCGCAGAGCCATCACGGCGCGATTTTCAGAGGGTTATGGTAAGTAGCGAAAGCCAAAGATTCCGAGGGTGTACTTACTCAGCAGCACCCGAGTTCACCCTGCCAAACACGGACAGTCGTAAAAAAGTGGTATAAGGAACCCGCCCTTCCCTCGGCGTCCTGCCGACCGAACACAAATCACCAAACAGCCCACGCCTCATGAGGCATATCGTACGACCGTAAT
>NZ_JAEKFB010000007.1:0-27187 GCF_016650865.1 Pseudomonas sp. TH34 | reverse complement strand
TGATGTGAATCGCCAGCAGTTCAACAAGTACCTGGTGGGCCAGCACGTTCCGTCGCAGAAGATCCTTCAGAAGATCGGGCGTTATTTCATGATGGAAGCGGAAGACCTTTTCCGTCCGCCCGCCGAGTTCAAGAAGTTCTATGAAGGCTATGAAAACGAATTGCCGACCGGCTTGCGGGCCTCGGAGCAGTTCAATCATTTCCTGCCGCTGGCCAAGCAGTCGGCTGACGTGCTTGAAGACTATCTGGGCGTGTATTACCGCTATCACAATTCGTCGATCTACAAGGGGCGCATCCTGCGTTCTGTCACCTGCCTGTACCGGGCCGATTCGATGGTTCAGTACGTCACCGTCGAGCGGTTTCCGTTGCGCGATGGCAGCGGCAAGATCGGTTATTCATTTACCTACCACGGGTTCTGTTTACTGCTGGGCGATCGCCTGTTCATGGTGGATTTCGAAGGCAAGCAGCGTAACGAAATGACGTTTTCGATCCTGACGCCGCAACATCGTCGGCCGATCCGCTTTCTGTATGGGTTGGTGACGGGTGTAGCCTCGTCCTCGTTTCGCCAGCCCTTCTCTACGCGCATGGCCCTGGGGCTGGTGGACAAGGGCAAGATCCGCAAGCATCACTTGCGCAATGCAACGGTGCTGTTGCCGAGTGATCAGTCGATCCCGCTGGATGTGCGTGAGTACATGACCGGCGACAACGCCACCATCGTCTGGGGCGGTCAGGACTGAGGAGCTTGCAGGGGTTGGCGCGTGGTCATCATTTCAACCAGCGACGGGCCCTTGCTGTTCAGGGCTTTGACCAGGGTCGCGTTGAGTTGTGAAACGTGTTCGACGCGCCAGGCTTCCAGGCCGAAGTTGCGGGCGATACCGGCGAAGTCCGGGGCGTAGGGCTTGCCATCGGGCAAGTTGAATTCACCGGCCCGGTGTTGCTCGATGGGTTGGGCTTGTACGTCGTTCACGGCGTCGTCAGCGCTGCGGTTGAAGACTAGGAATACCACCGGAATGCTGTGCATCACGCACACGGACATCTCTTGCATCGACTGCAGGAAGTCCCGGCTGCCGACGGCGCAGACCACTTGACGGGCGGGCATGGCGAGCTTGGCGCCTATCGCTGCCGGGACAGCCCAGCCGAGGGTGGCGGGGTTGCCGGCGAAGAGGTGCCTACCGGGGTAATGCACTGGGAACATTTCGCGAACCATGAGCTGAGTGGGCCCGGCGCCCAGAATGAGGAGCACATCGTTTTCCAACACGGAGCGAGAGGCGCGGCCTTCGCGCAGTACGGTTATTTTTTGCGGGGTGGGTTGGGGTTCTGCGCGCAGGGTGGCGGGTTGCAGGCTGGCGTTGGTAGAGGCGCGTTGGAGGGTGTCGTCGATGGACAGGCTGACCGGGCCGGAATGGGCGCTCAGCATGGTGTCGAAGGATTGGCGCAGGGCTTGGGGTAGCTGTTGTATCGTCTGAACTGTCGTCTGGTCTTTCAAGACGTTGACCGATACCGTTTCGGCCTGGGCGTTGCTGATGACCATTAGCGCAGAGGCGTCCTGGTGCGCGGTGGCCAGGGCTCCCAGAGCCGAAGGGATGCCCAGCGGACCGGTCAGTACGACGGCCATGGGGCGCCCGCACGCGCGGAAGTAGCCGTCGGCGAGGTGGACGGCGCTGTGGGCCTGGATGACGTGGATGAACGGGATGTCGGTGCCTGGGGTCAGCAGTGCTTCGACCAGGGCCCGGGAGCCGTCGCCCGGGATGCCGGCTACGTAGTCGACACTGTTGGCTTTCAGTGCCTTGGCGATGATTTGGCTACCTGTGAGTTTCACGTAACACTCCAGCGAATGCGCGGCGTCTGGGCCGGGGATCAGGCTTGGAGTATTCGCCTGGTGCGGGGTGGGCTCAATTTCGCACCTTGGCTAAAAGAGACGCAGATTGACGCAGATGTTTGGGGATTGGGGGGCGGCCGGGTTTGGGGTGTATATCCGTTATTTGGGTGATTATTGATCCTCAATCCCCGACCCAAAACCCAAACCCAGAAGCCTGCGCCGATTAGGTCACTTCAATGCGTCAGAGTGCGTCGCTTTTAGCCCCCTGCGAAATTGAGCCCCCCGCCTCCCGGCTCAATACTCAACCCATGAAAACAACAAGCCGAGCCTATCAAGCGCTGGGCGCACCGCTTCAGGCCTGCAACTCCATAGCCCGGAAAAAGCGTGCGTCGCCCAGCCAAGGAAGAGTCAATCGGAACAGTGGAGGCCTTACCACCCTCCCCAGCAGCATGGAATCAATGCTGGCCATAACACTGCCGATCCAACTGACTGCATACAAAAGAAAGCACCCGGCCACACCGCCGGGCCCACGCCTTGCAAGTCGCTCAACGTTCGCACCCACCACCCCAGGCAGGAACTCGAAATGAAAAAAGAAATAGAGACGGGTTATGGTTTGACCGGCATTGACTTCAATTCCCTCAGTTTGAAACGACGCTCGTTTCTGCTGGGCGCTGCCGCCTCTGCCGCAGGCTTGTACCTCGGCTCGTTCGTGCCCAGCGCATTTGCCGCCACCACCGGCCACCTTGAAATCCTCGGCTGGGAAGGTGAAACCGGCGACGCCGAACTCGCCGACTGGCGCAAGCAGCGCAACGTCACCGTGCGCTCCAGCTATGCCAGCAACCAGGACGACATCACCGCGCGGCTGGCAGGCTCCGATCCGGTGCAGCTCGACCTGACCATGTACGCCCTGGGCTACGAAAAAATCTATCAGGAAATGGGCCTGCTCAAGGCCATCGACACCACGAAAATCCCCAACTATTCGGCCGACAACACCCTCGCGCTGTTCTACAAGGGGAGCCGCTGGTACTGGGACGGCAAGCAATGGGGGATCCCGTTGCTGTGGGGCATGAACACCATTATCTATAACCCCAAGAACGTCAAAAAGCCTACCCAATACACTGACCTGCTGGACCCGAAACTCAAGGGCAAGCTGACCTTCGTCGATGACGGCACCTCGAACTGGTCGCTGATCGCAACCATCGCCGGCTACGGCGACAAATACCCCAACCTGACCCGCGCCGAATTCAACGACGCCTTCGAAAAGCTCAAGCCGTACCGCGATCAGTGCCGGGTGTTCGCCGCCTCGTCGGGTGACGCGGTGTCGCTGCTGGTGTCAGGCGAAGTGGACGCGGTGTTTTCGGCCTCCGCCAACACCCCGAGCGAAACCATCAAGCGTGGCGTGACCACTGCCCTGTCGGTACCCAGCGAAGGCGCAGCGCTTTGGTGCGATGCGTTGTTCATTCCGAAAACCGCCAAGGACATTCCCCTGGCCCTGGAATTTATCAACAAGACCCTGGAGCCCGACACACAAGCCAAGATGGCGACCACGATGTTCTCCGGCGTGGTCAACCCCAAGGCCGTGCCCCTCCTGCCCGAGGACCTGAGAAACACCTTCGACTACGCGAACCTGGACAGCTTTTTCGAGAAATCCAAACTCTATGGCCAGCCGCCCCTGAGCTCCGAAAAGTATGTGACCTATGCTGAATGGATCGATCAGTGGGCGAACTTCAAGGGTTCTTTCTAGAGCGCTTGGCACGCCGGTGCAGGCGACCGTGGGGTGGGTGTTCATCAACACCTGCCCCACGGATCAACGCGCCCTGACTATCGAATAAAAACGCAAAGGCAACCTCATCATGACCGTAGTCAACAACACCGAGTCCATGCCCCTGGACGACGGCGATTCAAGGGTCGGCAAACACGTGAAGATCGACAAGAGAACCCTCAGCGGGTATTGGCTGGCGTCGCCGCCGTTGCTGTTTCTGGTGGTGTTCTTTCTGATTCCGTCAGTGCTGCTGCTGGTCGCCAGTTTCTGGACCGCCAAGACCTTCAGCATGGAACCCGCCGCCACCCTGGCCAACTACGCCAAGGCCCTGAGCGCCAGCGGGTTTTATGACTCGTTGTGGATCGCCCTGCAAAACGGCTTCTGGACCGCCCTGCTCTCCACCGTGATCAGTGCGCCGGTAGCCTATTACATCGTGTACCGCACACGCTCCAACGCCGTGTTGTACCTGGCGCTGGTCTCGTGGTTTTCCAGCTATCTGGTACGGGTCTACGCATGGCGCTCGATCCTGGGCACCAACGGCGTGATCAACTCCACCCTGCTGCACTTCGGCCTGATCGACCAGCCATTGGAATGGCTGGTGTTCAGCAAGTTCGCGGTGGTGCTGACCCTGGTCCATATCATGCTGCCCTTCACCCTGTTGCTGCTGGTGTCAGGTCTGCGCGACATCAAGAAGGACTACCTGGAAGCGGCCGCCGACCTCGGCGCCGGCGGCGTCAGCATTCTGTGGCGAGTGATCATGCCGATGGCGCACAAGAGCATCGTCAGCTCGTTCATGTTCACCTTCGTGCTCGCCGCCAGCGACTACGTCACCCCCCAATTGCTGGGTGGCCGGGATGCGATGACCACCGGGCTGGTGATCGCCAACCAGTTCCGTTCGGTGGGCAACTGGCCACTGGGGGCGGCGATGGCCTATCTGCTGTTGATCGTGTTCATGCTGGTGTACGCGTTGCTGCTGGCGGTGTTGCGCGCTGCCAACCTGGCACCCGGCAAGCGTTACCACGACTGAATACCGCCCATAAAAAAGGTAATTCGCCATGATCCGGCTATTCACTTACGTCTACATGCTGTTCCTCTACGCGCCCATCGCGATTATCGCGCTGTTCAGCTTTCACTCGTCGGCCTCGTTGTCATTCCCGTTCGAGGGATTTTCCACGCGCTGGTATGAGGCGCTGTTCAGCAGTTCGGACTTTATGACAGCCCTGACCAACAGCGCGATCGTCGCCGCTGGCTCGGCGATTCTTACCACGCTGCTGGGCACGTTCTCGGCCCTGGCGCTGATGCGCATGAAAGGCCGGGTGAAGGCAGTGTTCGCGTTCATGAACTTCGCGCCCATCGCCCTGCCCGGTTTGTTCCTGGGGATTGCGCTGGTAATTTTCTTCTCGCTGATCGGCCTGCCCCGATCGCTGCTGACGGTGATCATCGGCCATACGCTGTTCACCTTTCCGTTCTTTGTGGAGTCGGTGCGTTCGCGGCTGGAGTATTTCGACCTGTCGTTCGAGGAGGCCGCGCGCGACCTCGGCGCCTCGCCCCTCAAGGCGTTCTGGCTGGTGACGCTGCCCATCATCGGACCAACCATCGCCGGCGCCGCGATCCTCGCGGTGGCGCTGTCGATGGATGAATTCCTGATCACCGTGTTCGTCACCGGCAGCGACACCACGCTGCCGCTCATGATTCTTTCGATGATGCGCCGCGCCGTCAGCCCCACCATCAATGCCGCCTCGGTATTCATGCTAGTGGTGACCATCGCCATCATCGCCATCGCCGGCCTGGTCATGACCCTGCGTCGTCGCCGCCTCGAACTTGAACGTGCTGAAACTGCAGAGTAATCACCATGACCAACAGTATTGAACTGACCGGAATTTCCAAGAGCTACGGCAACCTCACTGCCCTGGGCAAAGTCGACCTGACGGTCAAACGCAACGAGATCCTGACCCTGCTCGGCCCCAGCGGCTGCGGCAAGACCACCCTGATGCGCATCATCGCCGGCTTCGAGGAGCCCACCACCGGCAAAGTGGTGATCGACGGCAAGGACTCAACCGCCCTGGCGCCTGAACACCGCCCGGTGAACATGGTGTTTCAGAAATACGCGCTGTTCCCGCACCTGGACGTGTTCGACAACGTGGCCTTCGGGCTGCGCCTGAAGAAGAAGCCCAAGGATGAGATCAAGCGTGAAGTGAACAAGGCGCTGGAACTGGTGCAACTGGAAAGCTTCAAGAGCCGCTGGATCTCCGAACTCAGCGGCGGGCAGGCGCAACGTGTGGCCCTGGCCCGCGCACTGGTTAACCGCCCGGCAGTACTGCTGCTGGATGAACCCCTGGCGGCTCTGGACCTGAAGATTCGCCACCATATGCTCAACGAGATCAAGCGCATCCACGAAGAGACCTCCACCACCTTTGTGTATGTGACCCATGACCAGGACGAAGCGATGATCCTGTCAGACCGTGTGGTGCTGCTGAACAAGGGTGGCATTGAGCAGATCGGCGGGCCGCAGGAGATGTATTGGTCGCCGCGCACCTTGTTCGCCGCCAAGTTCTTCGGCGATACCAATATCGTCAACGGCACGTATGGGCTGGGTGGCGTGGTCGACTTGCCGTTCGGGCGCTATGCCCACACCGCCAAAAGCGGCGTGGGTGCGGGGCCGGTTAATGTGTCGATCCGCCCCGAAACCATCGGCCTTGAGCACGCACTGGGCGCCACGCTGGCTGACGGCGCGTTTGCCGGCAAGGTCAAGGACACTTCGTTCATCGGCAACCGGGTGATCTACCGCGTGGAAGTGGCCGGCGGCACGCTCGACCTCAAATGCCAGCAACTGCCGACACCTGGCAGCCACGCATTGCCGCCGGGCACGAATGTGGCACTGACCTGCAAGCCGGAAAGCTTTGTGGTGATCCCGGCCTGAAGGATTTGAACAAGGGGCCCGGCTGAATCAGCCGAGGTTCATTTTTTACGCTGGATCATCCGCTCTTTCACGGGAGCCTGGTCCGGCGTTTTTTTTGCCCGAGGGAAAATAATAATGGTCGATTACATCGTGGTCGGGGGCGGGTCAGCCGGGTGTGTGATTGCCGCACGCTTGAGCGAAAATCCCGAGGCACGGGTGGTGCTGCTTGAGGAAGGACCGAGGGACGCCCATCCGCTTATTCATCTACCGGTGGGCTTCTACAAGACCAGCCAGGGCAACCTGGTGGAGCATTACCCCTGGGAGCCGCCCGCGGACTACATCGGCGCGCCCAAGCCGAGCATGGTGCAGGCGCGAGTGCTGGGCGGCGGCAGCTCGGTGAACGCCATGGTGTACCTGCGCGGGCAACCGGCGGATTACGACAGTTGGGCCCAAGGCTGGGCTTATAAGGACGTGCTGCCGTTTTTCAGGAAGTGCGAGTCCAACGACCGCTTCAGCAATGAAGCCCATGGCACCGATGGCCCGGTGGGTGTCAGCGACCAGCGCTATACCCATCCGCTGACCAAATTCTGGCTGCAAGCCTGCCAGCAGGCCGGGTTGGCGTATAACGCCGACTTCAACTCCGGAGTTCAGGACGGTTGTGGGCTGTATCAAATCAACGCCCGCGACGGGCTGCGTTCGAGCACTTCGGTGGCGTTTCTGAAGCCTGCCCGGTGGCGCCCTAACCTCACGATTAAAACCGGCTGCCGAGTGTTGCGGGTGCTGCTCGAAAAGGGCCGTGCAACGGGGGTTGAATACGTTGAAAAAGGCCAGCGCCAGATCCTGCGGGCAGAACGCGAAGTGATCATCAGCGCCGGCGCGATCAACAGCCCGAGGTTACTGATGCTCTCGGGGATCGGCCCTGCCGCGCATCTGCAGGATACGGGCATCAAGGTGCTGCATGCCTTGCCCGGCGTCGGGCAGAACCTGCAGGACCATATTGAAGTCTCGCTAATCAATGAGCTGCGTCGGCCCCTGAGCTATGACAAGTACAAAAAGCCTCACTGGAAACTGGCCGCTGGCTTGCAGTACGCGCTGTTTCGCGAAGGCCCGGTGACGTCCAATGTGGTGGAAGGCGGCGCGTTCTGGCGCACCTCACTGGCTGAGGGCCGGGCGGACGCGCAGTACTGTTTTATGGCGGGTGCCGGTGTCGAAGCCGGCGTGGGCTCGGTGCCGGGTGGCAATGGCTGCACGTTGAACGTGTGCCAGACCCGCCCGCGCTCCGTGGGCTCGCTGCAACTGCGCAGTGCAGACCCGAAGGACTTGCCGGTGATCAGACCCAACTATTTGAGCGATCCGTTTGACCTGGAGTGCATGGTTGAAGCAACCGAGTTTGGCCGGCATATCCTGGCGCAGGAGGCCATGGCCGGGCATATCCTGCGCGAGCATGTGCCGGCGCAGCCGTTGCGTAGCCGCGAGGATTACCGCCGGTTTGTGCGGCAACAGGCGCATGCTGCGCTGCATCCGGTGGGGACCTGCAAGATGGGGGCGGATGAGCGGGCGGTGGTGGACAGCGTGTTGCGGGTGCATGGGATTGAGGGGGTGCGGGTGGCCGATAACTCGATTGCGCCGACGTTGTGTTCGAGCAATACCAATGCGTTGGCGATCATGATTGGGGAGAAGGCAGCAGATCATATTTTGCGGGGGTGAAGAGCCTGATCGTTCCCACGCTCCGCGTGGGAACGATCACACTCGGCTCAATCGTGCTTCTTATAACGACGAATCCGAATATCTGCCTGCTCCTTGTGCCCCGCAAACCCCTCCATCCCGCAAAGCCGCGAACAGTACTCCCCGACGAACACCGAAGCCTCGTCCGTCAGCACCCGCTGATAGGTGCAGGTCTTGATGAACTTGCCGACCCACAGGCCGCCGGTGTACCGCGCAGTGCCGGTGGTAGGCAAAGTGTGGTTGGTGCCAATTACCTTGTCGCCATAGGAAACATTGGTGCGCTCACCGAGGAACAACGCGCCGTAGTTGGTCATGTGCTCCAGGAAATACAACGGATCGCGGGTCATCACCTGCACGTGCTCGGAAGCAATCCGGTCAGCCTCCTGCACCAGCTCATCCACTGTGTCGCACAGAATAATCTCGCCATAATCCCGCCAGGCGACGGAAGCAACCGGCGCAGTGGACAGGATCGCCAACTGACGTTCAATCTCCGCCGGCAGCGTTTCCGCCAACTCAGCACTGTTGGTCAAAAACACCGCAGGCGAATTAACCCCATGCTCCGCCTGCCCCAACAAATCGGCAGCAATAATCTCCACATCGCTACTGTCATCAGCAATCACCAACGTTTCAGTGGGCCCGGCAATCAAGTCGATACCAATCTTGCCGAACAACTGACGCTTGGCCTCAGCCACATACGCATTACCCGGCCCAACGATCATATCCACCGGCTTGAACGTATCGGTCCCCAACGCAAACGCGGCAATAGCCTGCACCCCACCCACGCAATAGATCTCATCGGCGCCGGCCAAATACATCGCCGTCACGATGGCCGGATGCGGCTTGCCATCAAACGGCGGCGCGGCGGCAACAACGCGCTTCACCCCGGCCACCTTGGCTGTCAGCACGCTCATATGTGCCGACGCCAGCAACGGATACTTGCCGCCCGGAATGTAGCAAGCCACCGAGTTCACCGGAATATTGCGGTGCCCCAGGATCACCCCCGGCAACGTCTCGACTTCCACATCGTGCATCGAGGCCTTTTGTACCTCGGCAAACCGCCGAACCTGCGCCTGGGCAAAGGTGATATCGCCAATTTCCTGCTCGGAAAGGCTCGCCACGCACGCGGCAATTTCTTCGTCGGTCAGCCGGAAAGACACGGGCGACCACTGATCAAACTGCTTCGAATATTCACGCACGGCCGCATCACCATTGCGGGCGACGTTGGCGATGATTTGCTCAACGGTATCGCGGACTTGGGCAGCAATCTCGGCTTGGGCTTCGACCGGTTTAGGTGTTTTCAGGTAACGAATCATCAGTGGCTCCAGGTGGTTCTTGAGGGCACGCGACATGCCCCCGGCATTGGCAACCATCTTTTCCTACCCCCTGCCCCCGGCAATTTCGCAGCCACCCTATTGATGACGCAACCTGACGCAACACAGACGCAGTGTTGAAGCACTACGGCGGTCGTTGACGTTATTCGTATAACCGCTCACGAAAAACATGCGAGCCCCATTGACTTAGTGGTTCGGAGTGATAGGTTAAATAAGCGGTTATACGTATAACTTAATAATCACACCCAACGTAAAGAGGTGATCAACCGTGAGTCGAGTCTTGTATCTATTCGGTGGCTGGCCCGGCCATTTCCCCTACGAAATCGCGGCATGGGCGCGAACCGTTTTCCAGGAGCTGGATTTCGAGGTCGAAGAGTCCACCGACATCTTCACACTGGACAGGGACTTGACCGGTTATGACCTGATCGTGATCGGCTGGAACAACGCGGTCACCACCGAGACGCTCACCGCCTCGCAGGAAAACCGCCTGCTGCAAGCGATCGAAAGCGGCACC
The DNA here is from genome assembly GCF_016650865.1 of Pseudomonas sp. TH34. NCBI lineage: Bacteria > Pseudomonadati > Pseudomonadota > Gammaproteobacteria > Pseudomonadales > Pseudomonadaceae > Pseudomonas > Pseudomonas sp. TH34. Next base: position 17,138 of record NZ_JAEKFB010000007.1, on the reverse strand, counting down.
GGCCTGGTGGGTTGGCACGGCGCAGGCGCGGCGTTTCGCGCCAGCCTCAAATATCACTGGGTGCTCGGCGGCTCATTCCTCGAACACCCGATGGGCGAAGGCTTTCCCCACCCGTACCAGGTCAACATCATCGACCACAGCCACGAGGTGACCCAAGGCGTCGAGGATTTCGAGGTACGGTCCGAGCAGTACTACATGCAGGTCGACCCGAACATTCACGTGCTGGCCGAAACCACCTTCGACGGCAACCCCTTCCCCTGGCTCAAGGGCCATCGCAGCCCGGTGGCCTGGGTGCGCCAGTGGGGCCAGGGCCGGGTGTTCTATCACTCCATCGGGCACGACACCAGCAACCTCGCCGACCCGAATATCCGCCGTCTGACCAAGCAAGGCCTGAACTGGGCGACACGCGGACGTGCAACCAGTACCGGACCCACCGACGCAAACACCCCCGTTTCATCAACCCAAGGAGTCCTGTCATGACTAAATTGACCGGCAGCCAGATCGTGGCTCAAACCCTGAAAAATTATGGCGTCGAATACGTCGCCGGTATCCCTGGCCACGGTATCTGGACCTTGACCGACGCCTTCCTCGAGGAAGACTCCAAGCTCAAGTTCATCCAGGTATTCCATGAGCAGAGCGCGGTTCACCTCGCCGACGGTTACTACCGGGTGAGCGGCAAGCCGATGGCGGCGGTGACTTCCATCGGTGCCGGCGCCGCCAACACAGTGATCGGCATGGCCACCGCGTTTACCGACTCCACCAGCCTGATGCTGATCACCGGCGGGCCACCCACTCACATGCGTGGCCACGGTTTGTTGCAGGAGCTGGAACGCTACACCGACAACGACTTCCCGAAAATTGCCGAAGCCGTGACCAAGCGTCATTGGGTGGCGACCCGCGTTGAAGAGCTGCCATTCATGATGCACCGCGCCTGGAGCGCGATGGTCACCGGGCGCCCAGGCCCTGTGCACCTGGAAATCCCGATGGACGTGCAGGCCGAGGCCGCTGAAGTGACCCTTCATGCCCTCGAAGAACGTACTCCGATCGGTAAATGCTTCCCGGATCCGGCAGCCACCGCCCGCGCAGTGGAAGAGCTGAAACTGAGCAAGCGCCCGGTGCTGGTGATCGGCGGCGGCGTGATTACCGGCGAAGCCAGCGCGCAATTGTTCGCCCTCGCCGAAGCCTGGAAGATCCCGGTGGTGACCACCTGGAACGGCAAAAGCGGCTTCCCGGAAGATCACCCGTTGTTCGCCGGCAGCGTCGGCCAGACCGGTACCCTATGCGGCAATAAAGTCGCATCCACCGCCGATGTGATCATCGCCGTGGGCTGCCGTTTCACCGACTGGTCGTCGTCCAGCTATGCCAAGGGCGTGACCTTTGCGATCCCGCCGTCGAAGCTGATCCACATCGACATCGACCCGCACGAGATCGGCAAGAACTACCCGGTGACCGTGGGGATTTGTGCCGACGCCAAATACGCCCTCGCCGCCATCGTCGAAAGCCTGAAAAACGAGACGGTTGAGCGCGAAGAGTACCTGAGCGACCTGCGCGGTTATCAGGAAGAATGGGAAACCAAACTGGCGGGCCGTCGTGACTCCGATCGCTTCCCGTTCACCTCACAACGCCCCCTCGGCGCGCTGCGCAAAGTGTTCCCGCGCGACACCATCGTGGTGGTCGGCTCGGGCAACACCCAGGGCGCGGTCAAGCAGACCTTCCCGGTCTACACGCCACGTACGCACCTGACCTCCGGCGGCTTCTCGTCCATGGGCTGGGCCGTGCCTGCCGCTATCGGCGCCAAGCTGGCTGCGCCTAACCAGCCGGTGGTGTGCATTCTCGGGGATGGCGATTTCCTGATGACCTCCCAGGAAATTGCGATCTGCGTGACCAACAATATCCCTGTGGTGTTCCTGATCCAGAACAACGCCGGCTACATGTCGATTCGCGGTGGCCAGCGCAAGCAGACCAGCCGCCATATCGGCACCGAGTTCAACCACCCGGACGGCACGCCCTACAGCCCGGACTTCAAGGCGGTGGGCGAAGCCTTCGGCCTCAAATCCTACCGTGTGGAGCGCCCGGAAGACCTCGAGCCGATCCTGCAGGAAGCTCTGGATTTGAACGTACCGGTGCTGATCGAAGTACCGACCGACCGCGACGCAGCCGGCCCTTGGGTGCCGGGCTGGTGGGACTTCCCGATTCCGGAATACATCACCGACGAACGCCAGGATGAGTACTGGCAGATCCGTAATTCCGAACAACACCTGTAAACGCTGGAGCGGCTCAAATGAGTGATGCATTGATTTCGCATCATGCAGAGCTGAATCCACAACCGGGGGCGTCGCGCGAACCGCGCGCCCTCGGCGTGGTGACGCCTGATGCAGATGGCACGATCAACTGTGATGTGGTGATTATCGGCTCGGGCATGGGCGGTTCGACCTTCGCTCATGCCTTGCGTGACAGCGGGCTGGATATCGTGATCGTCGAACGGGGTGATTTCCTGCCGCGTGAGATCCAGAACTGGAGCGCTGAAGCGGTGTTCGGCCAAGGGCGCTATCGTAATGCCGAACCGTGGCTGGACCAGGCCAACCAAGCATTTTCGCCGGGAGTATTTTATTACGTCGGCGGCAACACCAAATTCTACGGCGCCATGCTGCCACGGTTCCGCGAGGCGGATTTCGGCGAGATCCAGCATGCCGAGGGCGTGTCCCCTGCGTGGCCCGTCAGCTATGCCGAATTTGAGCCGTGGTACGCCGAAGCGGAAAGACTCTACCGCGTGCATGGCCAGGCCGGCAGCGACCCCAGCGAACCCTGGCGTTCAGGGCCCTTCCCGCAACCGGCACTGAAGCATGACCCGGCCCTGGTTGCGCTTGAGCAAAGCATGCAGCGCGCCGGGCTCAAGCCGTTCGTGATGCCGGCGGCGGTAGACTATGGCGATGGCGGCAATTGCGTGTTGTGTTCAACCTGCGATGGCTATCCGTGCCTGGTGGAGGCCAAGGCCGACGCCGAAGTTTCTGCGCTTAGGCCCGCCCTGCGCAGTGGCAGCGTTCGGCTGATGACTCGCACCACGATCAAGCAGCTGAACACAGGTAGCGATGGCAAAACCGTGACTGAAGCGCGGGGCCTGTTCGATGGACGCGAGGTGACACTGCGTGCTAAACGCTTCGTGCTGGCGTGCGGTGCAGTCAACAGCGCAGCGTTGTTGTTCAAGTCTGCGAACGCTCAACATCCTAACGGCCTGGGCAACAGCTCCGGGCAGTTGGGGCGTAACTACATGGTGCATAACAGCACCTTCATGCTGGCAGTAGACCCGCGACGCAAGAACAACGTGACCTTCCAGAAAACCCTGGCTATTAACGACTGGTACAGTGCCAGTGCACACAACGCGTTTCCCTTGGGTAACGTGCAGATGCTGGGGAAAATCCGCGAGCCGATGATCAGTGCCATGCGGCCCTGGCTGCCGAAATTTGCTTCACGCTATATCACTGACCACAGCGTCGACCTGTACCTGACCTCGGAAGATCTGCCGACCCAGAACAACCGAGTCACCTACGATACGCTGCGCGGTGCGATCAAGGTTCACTGGACGCCGAACAACCTCAAGGCCCATGAAGGGCTGGTGAGCAAGGCCACCCAGACGATGCGTGATGCAGGGTATCCGCTGATCCTCAAGGCGCGCATGGGTATCGCGACGAACTCCCACCAGTGCGGCACTGCCGTGATGGGCAAGGACCCAACCGCCAGCGTGCTGGACCTGAACTGCAAGCTGCATGACCTGGAGAATGTATGGGTGGTGGACAGCTCGTTCTTCCCGTCGTCGGCGGCGGTTAATCCGGCGCTCACTATCGCGGCGAATGCCTTACGGGTGGCGGCGCATTTCAAGCAGTTGGCGAGGTGACACGCGTATGAAAAAGACGGCGGTGTGATGTTCACACCGCCGCCTTCCGGAGGGCTTATACGTCTGCTTGCTGGATACTGCGGGTCGAGGTACGCACCACCAGCTTGGTGGCGAAAATCTTCTGCTCGGGCGCCAGCGGCGCATCAGCCGGGGCATTCAATTGCTCGGTCAGCATGCGTGCGGCGTACACGCCCTTCTCCACCATGGGTTGGGCAATGGTGGTCAAACCGAGCTGCACCGCCTCGGGAATATCGTCGAAGCCGATCACCGAAAGCGTCTCCGGGACTTGGCGACTGAGGGCGTGGGCGGTTTTCATGCAGGCAATCGCCATAACATCCGAGCACGCCACCACTGCCGTCACGTCGTTGGAGGTCAGCAACGTGAACGCTGCGGCCTGGCCCGACGTGGAATCCAGCCCACCGGCCTCGATCACGCTCAGGTCTTCAAACGCCAGGCCCGCGGCGGTGGCCGCCTCCACGTAACCGGTGAGGCGTTCGCGAACAATCCGCTCACTGGCGCTTTTGAAGCGTTGCAGGTCAATCGGGCCGCGGTAACCATCCGGGTTGAGGCGGTCAATGATGACGCCGATCTTGCGGTGGCCCAGGTCCAGCAGATGCTGCATTTGTGTGCGAGCCGCACCGCGATCGTCGATGCCGACAAAAAACGAATTCTCTACCAGCGGCGAGTCGATCACCACGAACGGAATACTGTGCTTCACCACCGCCAGCACCGCAGGGTGATCATCGGGCAAGGTCGAGATAATCAGGCCATCCACCAGCCCGCGCAAGGCCAGGCTGCCGTGGCTCGCCGCCTGGCCGCGGCCCACCAGGCGGTTGTTGTTGAGCGGGAACAGTGTCAGTGCGACATTTTCCAGCTCGCCCACTTCACTGATGCCGCGCAGCATGGCGATGGTGCACGGGTCGGCAAAGGCCAGAGACAACTTGTCCATCATCATCAACCCGATGGCGCCGATCTTGCCCGAGCGCAGGCTGCGGCCCAGCACATTGGGTCCCGGGTAACCCAATGAAGCGGCCACCTCGAGGATATGCTCGCGCTGGGCCGGGGACAGTTTGGAAGGTCGGTTGTAGGCGTAAGACACCGCAGGCTGGGACACCCCTGCCGCCAGTGCTACGTCTTTCATTGAAACGGCCATCGCTTGCTTCCCAATCCTTTTGAAACCTCATGCGAGGTCATGAAAAAACAGGCGCTCAGTGTACCCGTTGAGGGGAAACCTTCGGAACCAGTCGTGTGGCACTGAACATGATTGCGACCATCAGCGAGGCAACCGCCAGCAGCGCCCAGGATAAATCCGTCGCGTGGGCGAAAAAGCCGATCACCGCCGGGCCCATCAGGATACCCAGATAACCGAGACTGGTGGCCGCGGCAATCGCCAGTTCCCCCGGCATGGTCTTTTGCGCGCCCGCCAGCGACAGGTACACCGGCGCGATGTTGGCCAAACCGATGCCGATGACCGCAAACCCCACCAGGTTCACCTGCCCGTTCGTCGCGAGCACCACCGTGAGAAAGCCCAGGATCACAATCAGACCACCGCCCACCAGTACTAGCCGGGCGCCGAGCCTGAGCAGAATCCGGTCGCCACTCAAGCGCCCCAACGCCATCATCACGGCGAAGCAGGCGTAGCCCAGGCCTGCAATGGAAGGTTCTACATCACGCACCTGGGTCAGGAACACCGCGCTCCAGTCGAGAATCGCACCTTCGGCCAGGAACGCGAACAGGCACAGCACGCCCAGCACCAGGACTTTACGCGTAGGCCGCACAAAGATCGGGCTGCCCTCTTCGCCGCTGCGCCCGAGCATCTGGCGCCCGTAACTCAGGACAAACGCAGCCAATACCGCCATCACCGCGCTGCTGGCCAGCAACGGCGTGGCGCCCAGCCAGAGCAGCGCGGTGATCCCCGCTGCACTGAAAATCGTGCCCAGGCTGAACAAGCCATGAAAGCCCGACATCAAGGACCGCCCGGTCGCACGCTCAACCATCACGCCCTGAACGTTCATCGTCACATCCACTGCGCCGCACCCTGCACCGAACACGGTCAGGGCAAACATCAAGCCTATGAATGAGTGTGTGGTCGCCAAGAGAGGCAGCGTCAGAAACACCAGGGCGATGCCAATGTGCATGGTAAAGCGGCAGCCTTTGCGGGCGTTCAGGATGCCTGCCAGTGGCATCATCACCAGTGAGCCCAGGCCCAGGCACAGCAACAGGATGCCCAATGCACCGTCGTCCACCCCGGCGCGGCTGCGCGCATAGGGAACCAGCGGCGCCCAGGCGCCCATGCACAGGCCGGACAGCAGAAACGTCAAGCGGTAGGCCGACATGTGCGGTGTGGAGCACGGCAATAACAACTCTTGAGATGACACGGAAACCCCAATACCCGGACAATTAGGGTTATACGAATAACTTAAAATCAAGGATTCGGCCACTGCCTTGCTACTCTTACATAGTATGGTCCACTGAAGCATTGACAGCCCACAGGGTGCAGGTTTTACTTCCGTAAGTTTATTCGTATAACCTCCAATGCATAACCATCTCATAAAAACAAAAGGGACCATGCAGCGTGATAAGCACCCTTCAGAAAACACCGATTCCCCCGCGTATTCGCAAGGCACGTATCGCCACCTTTCTCGGCTTCATGATGATAGGCGCCATGATGTACATCTGGTCCACCGGCGTGAGCGTGTTCAGGGCCCAACTGGGTTTGACGGGTGAATCTGGGGATTCAAGCTTCGGCTTGATCGCCCTCGGGGTCGGCGTTGGTTCCGCAGCCGGCGCGTTGCTGGTCGGCCGGATGCTGGACACCTTCGGCGCAAAGCCGGTGATTACCTTGGGCGCACTCGCCTATCCCCTGTCGATTATACCGCTGGGCTTCGTCAACGGTTTCTGGTTTGCGCTGTGTTTCGGCTCCGTGCTGGGGCTGTTGCGCGGCGCCCTGGATACCGCCTTGAATGCCCATGGCGTGCAGGTGGAGCGGTTTTATCGACGCTCGATCATGTCCGGCTTCCATGCCTTCTATTCCCTGGGCGGTTTCCTGCTGGGCATGGTGTGCAGTTGGCTGACCCGGTTCTACACCGACAGCGTGCTGGTGCCCTACACCTTGCTGGGCCTCGCGATGTTCATCCTGGGCTGTGTATTCAGCCGATGGTTATTGGGCAAACACGACGTGCCAAACGCCAAGCTCGACGACTGGCAAGCCGGCACCCAGTCCCGGGACGAAACCGGAAAGGGCCCCTCGGCCAAGACGCTGCTGGTGATGATCGCCCTTGGCACCCTGCTGCTGGGCAGCATGATGGGTGAGAACGCGATTGCCGACTGGGGCCAGGAATATATTCGCCGGGAGCTCGAAACCACCACCGCGACTGCAGGCATGGCGGTCTCGCTGTTCGTCGGCGCGTCATTCGTGGGGCGGCTTTTTGGCGACCGCCTGGCGGCCGCGTTCGGTAATGCGCAGGTGGTGTTTGGATGCGGCACGCTGTGCGTACTCGGCATGGTCGTCACAATTTTGGGCAGCACGGCCGCCACCGGCATTATCGGTTTCGCGATGTTTGGCCTCGGCCTTTCGTGCATCGCACCGTTGATGATCTCCGCCGCCGGGCGCCGAGATCCGGCACATGCCGGGCGCAACATCGGGATCGTCAACTGCATCGGCTTTTCCGGGATGCTGGCGGGCCCTGCTGTGATCACGGTGATCGTCAGCAACTTCGGCCTGGGCAAGTTGATGTTTTTCCCACTGGTGATGCTCGCTTTAATGGCAATGCTCGGGCCACTGCTGATACGTGCGCCGAGACAAAGCGTTACCTGTGGAAATCCACAAATCGACGCATCACATAGCAGAGAGAGTGGTATTGGTGATCAACTAGAATCGTTACCGCAGTAGCAGCAAACTTATCAGAATCAGGCATTTTGCATTTTGGATGATCAACGCCGAATCGGATGTTTGGATTGAGATCAAACGGCCGCTTTTCTGCGGATTAAGTCAATGACCAGCCTCAACTCGCGACTAATATGATGCCCCTTGAGCAGCATTCCGAACGGTGCAAGGTTGCACCTGCAATTCCCGATTGCTACCGATGGGAGACACCTTCATCTACATCAAAGGCTCTCGACCTTCACCACTCATTACGGTACTTCGCTCCCCTGTGCCGAGAGCAGAAGTTCGAACCAGTGATCTTTCGTAATCGCTAGCTGGCAAGCACGTACTGATTCACGTAAAACATCGAGACGTCTCGATCCTACAATGGGCAATGGTTGGCATGGCAGCGCAAGCAACCAAGCCATAAGAACCGTTGTTGCAGACTCTCCTAATTGCTCTCCTATGCGTGTCAGGCTTTCCCTGATTCGCTTGGCCACAGGGCCTGAATCGGTAAAAATACTCCCGCCGGCGAGTGGCGACCACAGTATTGGAGCGCACTTCAACTGTTGAGCTTGGTCAAACGTCCCATCGTAGACAGGGGCCAAGTGCAGCAATGAGCATTCGACCTGATTCGTGACCAATGTCATACCATTGGCGGCCAACCGGTCCTGGAGCAGACTAAACTGGGCCGGTGAGAAATTCGACACGCCGAAATGGCGAACTTTTCCCTCCTGGCGTAACACCATGAATGCGCGTGCAACTTCATCTGCATCCATCAACGGATCAGGACGATGTATTAATAATAAGTCAAGGTACTCGGTGCGCAGGGCTCGTAGTGAGCTTTCGGCTGACGCGACAATGTGACTGAAGCTCGTGTCGTAACTCTTGAGTCGATGCTCTGGTCGCCGAGAAGAGATCAGCTTGATTCCACACTTGCTGACAAGTTGCATGTGTTTGCGCAAGTGCGGTGCTGCAGCGAGCGCTTCACCAAACAACTCTTCGGACTGATAGCCACCGTAAATGTCCGCGTGATCGAAGCTCGTCACCCCCAGTTCGAGTGCTGCCTCAATAAGTTCCTGGCGTTCGCAGACCGATAGAGACCACTCGTTCAAGCGCCACATGCCATACACGATTCGAGAAAACTCCGGTCCTTGAGAGGTGAGAGATATTCGTGGTGAAACATCCATTAACATTCCCCTCTATGCGGTAAATAGTGCCTATAAGCAGGCAGGCTGATTGAATTAGTTCAGCTTTTCACTGAGCCCAACGCTGATCCGAAGATTGTTTCATTGTGGAAAAACAGTAGCCGCAATGCAATAAGGTAAGTCAAGCAATATAGCCTCGGACACAGCAACCGTATTCGACGCTTCTCGGGGAATGGTCGAGTGTCACAGTAAACGGGACGCCCCGAAACAACGACCAACTGATGCTCAACGGCATCCTGTGGGCGCTGTGTTCAGGCACCGCATAGCACCATGTGCCTGGACGATTCTGCCTCTGATCAACGGTTTATCGGCGCCTTCGCGACTGGCGAAATCCAGGCGATTCCAGTTTTACCATTACATTTTCCATGACCTGCCGACAAACGCTTGAGTCTGGTTTGCACGCACTTTTCTCCGGTGCCTGATGACATGACGACGGCTACAGATTGGGCCGAGCGACTGGCTATGAAAAAAGGCATTTCATCGCCCGATCGCTGCGAATTTCACTGATCCGAAGCAGTTAAAAGGTTCGTGCACGCAGGGGCAGGCCGAGCAGGCGCAACTTGACTGTCCGGAAGAGCTCAAGAAGGGAAGAGACCGCCAGGCGCTGTTCAAAACCAAAGCGTAAGAAAACCTGAATGGCCCGGACGCTAAGAGCGGGAAGATCGCCGAAAAAAATCAATCGCTCCGGCACCGTAGACATTTTCCAGCCTCATTGAGAGCCTCGACATCCTGTTGGGTGTAGGGATCTATTTCTGAAGCTACTCCCGCAATACAAGCGTTCCGGTCTCAGGTGTAGTCGTCAACTCATCCGGACACTGCGTTAAGTTTTTCCTCGGCCACTGCGGTTGCGGTTTCTTTTACAGGGGCCAATAGTTGACGGAGCAGATGTTGCTAGCCTTCCAGTCAGTCATTTGCGTGATTCCGAAACCCTGGCTCTATCGTTTGAATGTCACTTGTTCATGGCCTATCAGCCCCACACAAATCTGCACGCGCCAAAGACGACCAGCGACTGCTGGGTTTGATCAAGCATTCATGGCTGGAAAGTGGCGGCGTTTATGGCTATCGCAAAATCCATGACGATCTGCGCGAGGTCGGTGAAGTTTGCGGGCGCCATCGTGTGGCAAGGCTGATGCGTCTTGAAGGGCTGCGGTCTCAGACAGGTTATAGACGCCGCCCTGGAAAGTACGGCGGTAAGCCAGCGGTCGCCTCACCCAATTTGTTGAAACGCCAGTTCGATGTCGTGGAACCCAACAATGTTTGGGTCACCGACATCACCTACATTCGTACGTATGAAGGCTGGTTGTATTTGGCGGTGGTGCTGGATCTGTTTTCTCGTCAGGTCCTTGGCTGGTCAATGAAGTCGCAGATGACCAGTGATTTGGCTATTGATGCATTGTTGATGGCGGTTTGGAAACGTAAACCGAAGCAAGAGGTGATGGTTCATTCCGACCAAGGCAGCCAGTACAGCAGCTCCGATTGGCGCAGCTTTTTGAAGGCAAACAATTTGGTTGCCAGCATGAGTCGCCGAGGCAACTGTCATGACAACGCCGTGGCCGAGAGCTTTTTCCAGTTTCTGAAACGTGAGCGGATCTAGCGAAAAATCTACACCTCGCGGCAAGATGCTCGTAGTGATGTATTTGATTACATCGAAATGTTCTACAACGCAAAACGCCGCCATGGTTTCTACAATCAGCTGTCACCGGTAGAGTTTGAAAAGCGTTACGCAATGAGCTTGCAAGGTGTCTAGAGAATCCGGGGCGATTCAATCAGCGCAAAAAAATCCACATCACTCATTGGGCAAGTGAACAGTTAGCGCTGCTCTTTAGTGCACCCTATCGCCAGCAATGCCTTGCGTAGTTCCTCGGTATCGATCCAGCGGACGCTGAGTTCATGGCGCTGGCGTCCCGGTTCGCCACCTACGTACGCTGCGTATCGAGGCTGCGAAGTTCCTGAAGCGCATCGGCCAGTGTCCGCCCACCTAACAAACGCGACACCGACTCATCGACTTCGTCAGCCAAATTCCCAAAGAACCGTTCAACATTACAACTGACGAGACAGCGGTGAGGGATATCGCTGCGCCCGACCCACAGCTTCTTGCCCCCCATCGACACCTTGTAGATATCGCGGAGCGTGATCGCAGTGGCGTCAACACCAAGGCTCACCCCCCCGTCTCGCCCCATAGTCGAGTGAACAAGGCCCGCCTGAATCAAGGGCACCAACAATCGTCTGACAAAGGTCGGATTGGATTCGACCCCCACAGCCAATTGAGCAGAACTCAAGCGTTCGACGCCTTCGGCCTGAGCCAGCGCCAGGCTGAGCATCATCTGCAAGGCCGTTGGGAAACGGACATCGATCATTTACGACTCCTGATCATTTTAATATGCATCCATTATTGTTGCATATATGTCGCGATGGATGTATTTCTATGGGCACACATTATCCCCAAGGAGAACTCCGATGTCCGAAGAACGTGAAATTCAGCAGGTCATGGCGCGCTACGTCAGGGCGGCTGATTACCGAGACGGCGCGTCCATGAGCAACCTCTTCCTACCCGATGCCAAGGTCGAGGTTTTCTACAACAATGCAGGTACGCCTGAGCTTTTTGGCGAGTTGGCCGGATCGCAGGCCATTGGCGCAGCTGTTACCACGATGATGAAGCCCCATCCACCACGGGGTTGGAGCCACCACACCACCCATGACCCGCTCATCGAAGTGAATGGCAACACCGGAACGCTGGACGTTCATTTTGTAGTGTTCAACGTCGTCGGCGCAGAAAAGCCCGAAGACGGTTGGCCGCAAGGGGCGTTTGGCGCGCAAGGCACTATCACCCCGATCGAGAGTGGCTACTACCGGCCGATCCTGCAGAAAGTCGATGGGCGTTGGATGATCGCGCACATGCGCATTTATCACGACATCCCGTATGCCTTCTAGGAGAAGTACTGTGAAGGGTGTTTTTTATAGTCGCTTCGGAGGATCGGAAGTCCTCCAATACGGTGATTTGCCAGAACCGAAGCTGTCGCAGAACTCAGTGATCGTGCGAATGAAAGCCGCGACCGTCAACCCGGCCGATATCGCATTACAGGCCGGTTTTGGCGAGAGCTTCATGGAGACCTGGTTTCCGGTAGTACCTGGATGGGACCTTGCCGGCATCGTCGAGCGTGTGGGGGCCGGGGTAGTCGAGTTCCAACCAGGTGATGAAGTCATCGCCTATACGCATCAACACATCTTGCATAACGGCACCTACGCCGAGCTGGTGAGCGTGCCTGTGGAACGCTTATGGCGAAAGCCGAAGAACGTGTCATGGGCCGAAGCGGCCGGACTGCCACTTGCCGGTCTGACGGCCTATCGTGCGGTGATTGAAACGTTGCGCGTGTCTGAAGCAGATACCGTTCTAGTGCTCGGTGCATCAGGAGGCGTAGGCTCGCTGGCGACCCAACTCGCGGTGCTCTCAGGCGCTACCGTCATTGGCAGCGCTTCTGCCCAACACCACACCTATGTGAGGTCGCTCGAAGCAGAACCCATGCTGTCGAATGATGTCGCCGAACTCAGAAGGCACACATCCACCGACGTGACGGCCATCGTGGATTGCGCCGGCCACGGCAGGTTGGCGAAGGCTATGGCTGCTGACCCAAATGCAAGAGTCTGCTCAATAGCGGATAGCGGCCCCGGGATAACTACAGTTTTCGCCCGACACGATACTGAGATTCTCGCACGGCTTGTCGACCTGGTTGACGCCGGAGCTCTACGAGTGACCGTTGCGGCTTCGTTTGCCTTGGCAGACGCCGCACTTGCACAGGACGTGCTGAAGGCAAGGACCTGCGGACCAGGAAGATTAGTCCTCGTTCCAGGTTTTACCTGACAGCATCGGGTGGACTCATGGAGGGTCACTGCTCACACACCCTCCTCGAAGATGGCTACCGCCCTCACAAAACCAGCCGAGGCGTATTTGATCTTGTAGGGGAAACACGAGACCTCAAAGCCGTGCGCAGGCAACGTTTCCAGATTAGAGAGTTTCTCCATCTGTCCGTAGCCAATCTCCCGTCCAGCCTGTGCCCTTCCCATATCAGGGAACTGTCCCCATAGGACCAGTAGCCGCAAGCGGAAAAATACTCAACCCAGCAGATTTTTTCGATAGAACTCGGTGAGCCTCACTATCGCTGGCGTTACGTACTGCTCTTTGTCGTAGAGATCGACGTGACTCGCACCTTCTACCCAAAGTAACTCCTTCGGCTCTCCTGCCCTGGGGAAAGCCTCTTCCGTCATCCACTTGGTGGCGGCTTCCGTTCCTACAATGGCTAGCAAGGGACGTGGTGCAACCCTGTCGATGAAGCGGAAACCCTCAAATAGCGCCATCTTGTCGACGCTGACCCAAGGCATCTGTTTAGTAGATCGCGGATGATAAGCACGAGGAGTGCAGTAGTACTCCCATCCTTCGTATACGTACTGACCGAGCGTGCGGGCCGCCGCTTCATCAGACGGAAAAATCGGGAAGGTTTGTGTCCCCTCGCTGCGCTCTTGGGCAGTACGTGCCTTCGCAGCACTATCCAGCATCATCTTGAGAACCTCAGGAGGCTGCTTCCCGTCATAACCCACCCGGAAGAATTCGCCAATACTGACGCCACTAACCATAGCGACAGCTTTAACTCTATGGTCGGTCGCGGTGGCCGGAATCACATACCCGCCAGCGGCGCAAATACCCAGCAGGCCAATTCGCTCTGAATCAACGTCATCACGAACGCTCATGAATGAAACTGCAGACTTAATATCCTCAATGCGATGTGCCGGATCTTCCAAACCACGCGGCTCACCCGCACTTTCACCGCTGTAAGCTGCGTCGAACGCGAGCGTAATAAAACCCTGCTCTGCGAGGTGACGGGCATATAAGGCAGCGGTTTGTTCTTTGACGCCGCTGGCAGGATGCACCACTACAACTGCCGCTTGTGGCCCGCTCGCCAAGCCATCTGAGCTGTAAAGATTGCCCACGAGGTTGAGCCCAGCACTTTCGAAAGTAACGATTTTTTGCTTCATGTTGAAACTCCTTACCGGCTTAATTGCTGGGGTGAACGTGCTGCCTAAAGCCTGGCGACTGGCATTGACGCAATTGAACAATGCCAGGCAATTTCAGAGGTAGCCTGAAGCTGCCATTCATCTGCACAATCCTTCCAAATGTGATTTCATCGGGTACGCATCGTTTGCCGGCGAGGTAGAGTTTCGTCATGAAAAAGAACACAAGTTTGCTGGACGAGTTGAAGCAACTCATCCTTCGCCATGCCGCATCGCACGCTGCTCGACCCGCGCTGCCAAACGTCGTGTTATCGAGCTATTCCGCGCCGACGCAGCCAGTCCGCCACATCGCCGAACCCGCCCTGGCCCTCGTGGTACAGGGCGCTAAACAGGTCGCCCTAGGCGAGCAGGTATTTCGATATGCCACAGGGCAGTATCTGATTTACCTGGTCGATTTGCCGCTTAGCTCCAATGTGATACAGGCAAGCGATGAGGAACCACTGCTGGGCCTTGGATTAGTCCTGAGGCCCGAAGCAATAGCTTCGTTGTTGCTAGAAAGCAGCGCGCCACAAAAAATGAAAGGTGAGCAGTCCAGTATTGCTGTAAGTGAATTAAGTGATGATTTACTTGATCCCGTTGTCCGGCTCATAAGGCTTTTAGATAAACCAAACGACATTCCAATTTTAGCGCAGTCAATTGAACGCGAAATTCTGTGGCGCCTCATTAACGGGGAACAAGGTGCAATGGTCCGGCAGCTTGGTCTTGCTGACAGCCGAACGATGCAGATCGCACGAGCGATTAAATGGATCAGAGACCACTACGCACAGACCATCCGAATAGAGAAGTTGGCAGACGTAGCAGGTATGAGTACTACGTCGTTTTATCGGCATTTCCTAGCGGCGACATCATTAAGTCCTATCCAATTCCAAAAGCATGTTCGACTCCAAATGGCTCGATCACTGTTGGCCTCTTCCTTGAGAGGGATAGCGGATATAGGTCTTGCGGTCGGCTACGAAAGTCCTTCTCAGTTCAGTCGTGAATACCACCGTTTGTTCGGACGACCTCCACGTGAGGATGGGAAAATACTCAGAAAAATTGAGAGTGACTAACATCCAGCAATCCTCCGTAGCATTGGTACACGCACCTTGGCCAAAGAGCTGTAAGCTAATGGACATCGTGTCGGGCGGTACATGGCCCGCAGCTTGATGCGCGAAGCTGGTATCGCCAGTCGTCAGCGCCGGCGCCATAAGTACAAATCGCCCGGCGTTGAGGCGTTGGTGGCGCCGCACGTCCTCAAGCGCAAGTTTGATGTCACGGCGGCCAATCAAGTGTGGTGCGGGGACGTGACGTATATCAAGGTCGGTAAGCGGTGGCTGTATTTCGCGGCGGTTCTGGATTTGTACGCCCGTCGGATCGTGGGCTGACGACCGGCTGCAAAGGATCGGTTAGCGCCCGATCCTTTGCCTATGGGGTCCGTGCTTGTCTCTCCACACATACGGAGGACACATCATGCCTAGTACAGCCTTCCAATCGAAAAATCCTTGGAACAAAGGAAAGTTGATAGGGCAGAAAGCTCCGCTCCGTCTCAGAGACATCTGGGAAATCCGGGTCAGGCTCCAGATAACGGGCAAAAGCAGAGACGAGGCGCTCTTCGATCTGGCCATCGACAGCAAACTACGTGCGTGCGATCTGACCAAGCTGCGGGTTAGCGACATCTCCCACGGCCAGCACGTCGCGCCTCGCGTAATTGTCATGCAGCAAAAGACTAAACGGCCGGTTCAGTTCGAGATAATGGAACAGACTCGAAAGGCGCTGGAATCCTGGATGCGGATCGCACATCTCAAAGGCGACGATTTTTTGTTTCCCAGTCGCATTCGAGATTCCGAGCACCTGTCTACGCGGCAATACGCCCGTATCGTCAAGGCGTGGGTGGCTTCAATAGGTCTCGATCCAGTTTTATACGGTACACATACGTTGCGCCGAACCAAAGCGACGCTGATCTACAGAAGAACCAAAAATTTGAGAGCGGTGCAGCTGCTCCTCGGCCATACCAAGCTGGAAAGCACGATACGCTACCTAGGTATTGAGGTAGACGATGCTCTGGAGATTTCTGAGCAGACCGAGGTATGAACCCTTGGCGGCGGGAGGGATACCGTCGCTATCCGACCCATAGCTGACGCTCAGCGGTGTTTAAGAGCGCCGGGGGGCGGTTCAGTGTTCACAGGCGAGATGCAAACTCATGGAGTTGGTCGAACAGCCTGAACCCGACATAGTCAGGTTTACGCTTGTACAGCGACCGATAATAGCAATCCCAGTAGCTGATCATTCGGTCTCGTGTGGCCTGAAAATACTTCGGGTTGTCTCTGATGAAGGCGCCGTAAATCACAGGGTCAAGCAGGGAAAAGTGGGATTCGCACGTGTCGAGCATCTCGATCACATACTCGCCAGTGAGCTGAACAACGAATGGAACAACCCAGGGTTCGGAGATCGGGAGGATGCGCTCAAGTTGGCGCTGGCGCACATAGCCATTGTGGTGCCTGGTCAATAGGCAAGAGTACATAATGCTTTGCGTCCGGCTTAGAGACCTAACATCCTGCTCGCTGCCCTCGTGGTAGATTCGGTATGGAATGACCACACGATTTTTGTCTGTTGTGACCTCTATGCCTCGATGATCAGCAAATCGGGTATCGCCCATGATCAAGCTCAGACGAGCTGCCTCCAATTTCAGGTAGGGCGGAAAGGCGTTAGCGATTGATTTCGGCGTGACTGAAGTCTGTAGCGTTACATCGCGTTCCATGGCGAACCTTTTCATGATGATTCAGCTTTTACGACAAGTCTTTTATTTAGGATAACGACCTAGGCCGCGCCCGTCTGCTATTGGCCCAGAGTGTGTCAAAACCCTTGTTAGCGGGTTCCACTCTAGTGTTTTTTCCTACTCAGCCCAGGTCGGACATCAGTTGCTCAGATTCAGTATAAGATTCCGGAAATCAGCAGGTACGCCGACAACGTGGGCTAGAGGCTAGAAATCTGGGGGTTGGATGATTGCAAGCAACGTTTCGTATCTTTGTCCGGTTTGTGGATACCCCGGGCTTGAAGAGCCTCCATACGATGAGGTTGGCTGCTCTTCGTTTGGCATGTGCCCGTCCTGCGGTACGCAGTTCGGCTATGA
>NZ_JAEKFB010000006.1:0-85790 GCF_016650865.1 Pseudomonas sp. TH34 | reverse complement strand
AAAATGATCCCCCTCAAGCACCCCTTCATCGAGAAGATGATGGAGCACCGCAATGACCTGGCGAACCTGGGCAACACGGTGCGCATCTCGGTGGAGGCCAAGGACGGTGACATCTTCACGAAGGAGTACATGGAGACCCTGCGCCAGATCAACGACGAGGTGTTCTACATCTCAGGCGTCGACCGCTCCGGGCTCAAGTCCCTGTGGAGCCCCAGCGTGCGCTGGACCGAAGTCACCGAAGAGGGCTTTGCCGGCGGTGAGGTGATCCCCCAGAGCTACAACGGCTCGCCGGAAAGCCTCGATCAACTGCGCAACAACGTGCTCAAGTCCGGGCAGGTCGGGCGGCTGGTGGCCAACGATTTCAAATCGAGCATCGTCGACATCCCGCTGCTGGAGTCCTACCCGGACCCGCAAGACCAGGGCAAGCTGCTGGCCCTGGACTATCGCAAGTTCTCCCATGAACTCGAAGACAAGATCCGCGACAAGTTCGAAGCCCAGAACCCCAACGTCAAGATCCACATCGTCGGGTTTGCCAAGAAGGTCGGCGACCTGATCGACGGTCTGGTGATGGTGGTGATGTTCTTCGGTATCGCCTTCGTCATCACCCTGGTGCTGCTGCTGTGGTTTACCAACTGCCTGCGCAGTACCGTCGCGGTGTTGAGCACCACGCTGGTGGCGGTTATCTGGCAGCTTGGGTTGATGCATGCCCTGGGTTTCGGGCTCGATCCCTACTCGATGCTGGTGCCGTTCCTGATCTTCGCCATCGGTATTTCCCATGGCGTGCAGAAGATCAACGGCATCGCCCTGCAATCCAGTGATGCCGACAACGCCCTGACCGCCGCCCGGCGTACGTTCCGCCAGTTGTTCCTGCCGGGAATGATCGCGATCCTCGCCGATGCGGTCGGCTTTATCACCCTGCTGATCATCGACATCGGCGTGATCCGTGAACTGGCCATCGGCGCCTCGGTGGGTGTAGCGGTGATCGTGTTCACCAACCTGATCCTGCTGCCGGTGGCGATCTCCTACGTGGGCATCAGCAAACGCGCCATCGAGCGCAGCAAGAAAGATGCACACCGCGAACACCCGTTCTGGCGCCTGCTGTCGAAATTCGCCAGCCCCAAAGTCGCGCCGGTGTCGATTGCGTTGGCACTGGTCGCCTTCGGTGGCGGCCTCTGGTACAGCCAGAACCTGAAGATCGGCGACCTCGACCAGGGCGCACCGGAGCTGCGCCCGGACTCGCGCTACAACAAGGACAACAACTTCATCATCAACAACTACTCCACCAGCTCCGACGTGCTGGTGGTGATGGTCAAGACGCCGCCGGAAGGCTGCTCGCGTTATGAAGCCATGGCGCCCATCGACCAG
The DNA here is from genome assembly GCF_016650865.1 of Pseudomonas sp. TH34. Taxonomy (NCBI): domain Bacteria; kingdom Pseudomonadati; phylum Pseudomonadota; class Gammaproteobacteria; order Pseudomonadales; family Pseudomonadaceae; genus Pseudomonas; species Pseudomonas sp. TH34. The sequence goes on along the minus strand of NZ_JAEKFB010000006.1, from coordinate 84,425 downwards.
TTGATGTGGAAGATGCAGAACACTGAGGGCGTGCAGTCGGCCATCTCGCTGGTGACCGTGTCCAAGCAGATGATCAAGGGCATGAACGAGGGCAACCTGAAATGGGAAACCCTGTCCCGTAACCCGGATGTGCTGAACAATTCCATTGCCCGTGCCGATGGCCTGTACAACAACAATTGCTCCCTGGCGCCGGTACTGGTGTTCCTCAACGACCACAAGGCCGAAACCCTCGACCGCGCGGTGCATGCGGTGCAGGACTTCGCCAAGGAGAACAACAAGGACGGCCTGGAATTCATTCTCGCCGCCGGTAACGCCGGGATCGAAGCCGCCACCAACGAGGTGATCAAGGAGTCCGAGCTGACCATCCTGATCCTGGTGTACCTGTGCGTGGCCACCATGTGCATGATCACCTTCCGCTCCTGGGCGGCGACCCTGTGCATCGTGTTGCCGCTGGTGCTGACCTCAGTGCTGGGCAACGCGCTGATGGCGTTCATGGGTATCGGCGTCAAGGTTGCGACCTTGCCGGTGGTGGCCCTGGGCGTGGGGATTGGCGTGGACTACGGCATCTACATCTACAGCCGCCTGGAGAGTTTCCTGCGGGCCGGCCTGCCGTTGCAGGAAGCCTATTACCAGACCCTCAAGTCCACCGGTAAAGCCGTGCTGTTCACCGGCCTGTGCCTGGCCATCGGTGTGGCCACGTGGATCTTCTCGGCCATCAAGTTCCAGGCCGACATGGGCTTGATGCTGACCTTCATGCTGCTGTGGAACATGTTCGGCGCGCTGTGGCTGCTGCCGGCGCTGGCACGCTTCCTGATCAAACCCGAGAAGCTGGCGGGGCAGAAGGGCAATTCGCTGTTCGCTCACTGATCCAACGCTGTTCGTCAAAACGCCGTGGCCTGTGCCACGGCGTTTTGCTTTGCGCGGGCTTAGGCCGATGCAACGATTTGACCTATCATGAGGTCTTTCCCCTTGATGATTGATGGTTATGACTGCCGACACCGCTACCTTGCTCAATGCTTTCGAAGACTGCCAGATGGTCGAAATCGATGGCCTGCACACTTTCGATTTCAGCCTGGATGACCAGAAGTTACTGATCATCTGCATGGACGGTCGTGCCGAGAAGCGCTGGAGTTTCAGCCTGGAGCAAGTCAAGGCGGCGACCTTTGATCAAACCCTGCAAAGCTGGACCCTTACCGGTGACTCGGGCGAACACCGCCTGGTCTGCATGAGCGGTGTCACCGGCAACAATAATGACGAGGATGAAGCGGATGATGATGCGTAAATTCTGGCCCCTGCTGATGGCCGGCAGCGTAGGCGCAATGTCGGTCCAGGCCGCGCCGGTGGACACCTATGAGTTACTGGTGGGCAGCTACACCGCCGGCACCAGTGAAGGTATCTACCGCTTGCAGTTCGACAGCCGTACCGGGCAGTTCAACGGCCAGCCGGTGCTCGCTGCCAAGGCGGCCAACCCGTCGTGGCTGACCCTGTCCAAAGACCAGAAGCACCTGTTTGTGGTCAATGAAAACGGCCCGGGCCAAAAAGACCCGGTGGGGCGCGTCAGCAGCTACAGCATCGACCCGAAAAACCATCAACTGACCCTGATCAACCAGGTGCAGAGCCTGGGCAACGAGCCGACCCATTCCAGCCTGGCCAGTGATGGGCGCTACCTGTTCGTGGCCAACTATTCCGTACTGGAAGATCCGGGCGGCAGCCTCGCGGTGTTGCCGGTAGACGCCGAAGGCAAGCTGTCGCCGCCGGTGCAGTTGAGTGGGCATCCGGCCAGCCGGGTCAACCCGGAGCGTCAGGCGTCCAATCACGTGCATTCGGTGGTGTCTTCGCCAGACGGCAAGTACGTGTTTGTCCAGGACCTGGGGGCGGACAAGATCTTTGCCTACCACTACGATCCCAAGGCCAACCATGAATTGCCGCTGACCCCGGCCGATCCTGCGTTTGTGCAATTGCCACCGGGCAGTGGCCCACGGCACTTGCTGTTCACCGCAGACGGCAAGCACGCCTGGCTGACCACTGAGATGAGCGCGCAAGTGGCAGTGTTCGACTACAACGATGGCAAGCTGACCCAGAAGCAACTGGTCAACTTTGCGGACGGCCAGCCGGTGTCCGACAAGGCCGGCGCCGCGCTGCATGCCTCAAGCGACGGCAAGTTCCTCTACGTCAGCAACCGTGGCACCGCCAACCAGATGCTGGTGTTTGCCATCGACCCGGGAACTGCGCAGTTGAAAGAGATCCAGCGCCGCTCGGTGGAAGGTGACCATCCCCGGGAGTTTGCCCTGGACCCCAGCGGCAAGTTTCTGCTGATCGCCAACCAGAAGAGCAACGAGATTGTGGTCGTCGAGCGCGACCCCAAGACCGGTCTTTTGGGCAAAACCGTGCAGAAACTGGCGATTGATGCTCCCAGCGACCTCAAGTTCTTGCCGCGACAATAAGCCACAGGCCCCGCAGTGCGGGGCCTGACTGGTTGTATTAATCGTATTAATAGCGGCTAGTGTTTCAATGAATTTCTAAGGCTAACCCCTCGGGCGTAAGTTTGGTTCCAAGGCCAACACAGGCCACTCAGCCAACCGAACACAAGGGTTACCGACATGAACTTCAATCTCTTCTCGATCATCGCCGCTTCCGCTGTTTCCGCCACCGTTGCATTGCCAGCTGCGGCCAGCGTTGAAATCAGCAGCAAAAAAACCAGCACCAGCGCCTACACCCAGAAGTACCTGCAACAAAGCGCCAACTTCTACGCAGCGCTGGACCACAAAATCCAGAACTGATCTTGAAGCTGATGAAGATCAAATGTGGGAGCGGGCTTGCTCGCGAACGCGCCGGGTCAGTCCATACATGGGCTGACTGATACACCGCCTTCGCGAGCAAGCCCGCTCCCACATTTTGTCCTGCGACAGTCTCAGGGTTTTGCCATTACGGCGATGAACAAAGGCGATTCCAGGAAGCGCTGCAACCAGTTCTGCAACCGCGGATAAGGAGCCCGTCCAAACCACTCCCGATCCACATGCGCAAACTGCCGCACAAACGGTGCCAGTGCCACATCCGCCAGGCTCAAGTGCCCGGCCAGCAAATACTCCCGCTGCGCCAGCAACCCCTCCAGCTTCGACAAAAACACCTCACCCTCGGCCCGATAATGCTCCATCGGCTGCTCCGGATAGCGCTCGGCATACTTGTATCGATCCAATTGATATTTGAAGCCCTGATCATTCTCTTCAATCAGCGCCTGCGTCGCTCCATCATCCTCAAGCAACCAACCCTCTGGGTCGTTCTGCGCCAGGGCCCAGCGCATGATCGCCAGGCTTTCATCGATCACCCGGCCATCCACGCTCAGCACCGGCACCGTGCCTTTGGGTGACAACGCCAGCATCTCAGCCGGCTTGGCCTTGAGGCTGACCTCGATGATGTGCACTGCCACCCCCGAATACCGCAAGGCCATCCGCGCCCGCATCGCATACGGGCAGCGGCGGAACGAATACAACACCCCCTCGCTCACTTGACCTCCAGGGTGCTCAAGCCATTGCCTTGGCGCTTGACCTGAATCTGCACCGGAATCCGCTCGTGCATTTCCTGCACATGGGAAATCACCGCCACCTTGCGGCCCTGGGCCTGCAAGCCGTCGAGGGCATCCATCGCCAGTTGCAGCGACTCGGGATCGAGGCTGCCAAAGCCTTCATCGATAAACAGCGACTCAATCTTCAACGTACTCGACGCCATCGACGCCAGGCCCAAGGCCAAGGCCAGCGAGACGAGGAATGTCTCGCCCCCCGACAACGAATGCACCGAGCGCAGTTCGTCGCCCATCTCCGTGTCGAGCACCAGCAGGCCGAGCATGCTGCCGCCGCGTTTGAGGCGGTAGCGGCGCACCAGTTGGCGCAGTTGCACGTTGGCGTGGTGCACCAGCAGGTCGAGGTTGTAGGCCTGGGCGATCTTGCGGAAGGTATCGCCGGTGGCCGAACCGATCAGCGCATTCAGGCGTGCCCAGCGCTGCCATTCCTCGTAAGCCTTGGCGATCTCCGCCGCCAAGGCCTGGTTGGCATCCTGGCGGCGCTGGTCGTCGGCCTGTTGGGCGCGCAGTTCGGCGCAGTGTTTTTCGCCAATGACCAGCGCGGCATTGAGTTCGGCCAGGGCGCTGTCCAGTTGCTCAGCTTCAAGGTTGCCATTGTGCAACGCCTGGTGATCCTTGAGCCGCTGTTCGCGTTCTTGCAGCAACACCTTGGCTTGTTCGACGGCTTTTTCGCTGTGTTGCAGTTGCTGGCGTAACTCAACCACCTGCGGCTCATCGAAGGCCACCAAGCGGGCCAGGCCTTCGTCATCGAGTTCCGGGTGCAAGGCACGCCAGTCGCTGAGGCGCGTAGTGAGGGCCGCGTGTTCGGTTTCCAGAGACTGTTGGCGCTCTTGCAGCGACTTGAGGTCGGCTGCCATTTGGATCAACTGGTTGCGGGTGTCCTGCAACTGCTGGTTGGCCTCGGACTCATGCTGGCGCGCCTGGTCGACGGCCTGGTCCAGTTGCTGCTGCCAGTGCTCGGCGCTGGGGTTTTCGCCCAGCAGGCCGGCGAGTTTCTCCTCGGCGGCGTGTTGCAGGGCGCTTTGTTCGGCGAGCTGTTTTTGCAAGGTCTCCAACTGCTGCTGGCGATGTTGCTGGCGGTCCTGTTCTTTCTCGATGGCTTGCTGACGCTGCAGCTGCTCGGCCAATTCTTCCTTTTGGTTATCGAGCTGTTCCAGGCGTTGGCTGACCTGCTGGTCGAGCAGCATGAAGGTCGCCGCCGGCTCGCTGCGCAGGCCGTCGAGGGTCTCGCTCGGCAACAGGCTGGCGAAGGCGTTGAGTTCTTCGTCCAGGCGTTCGCGGTCGTTGGACAGTTCCCGTTGCTGGTCAATCAGTAACTGGCGCGCCTGTTGGCTGGCGTCCTGAGCGGCTTGCAGTTGTTGCTGCATACGCCCGGCGTTCTGTTGCAGGTTGAGCAGGGCGCCTTGGCGTTGTTCATCCTGGGTGAGGCTTTGGCTGAGCTGGCTCAGTTGTTGGGCAAGCCAGGCGTCGCGTTTTGCCGCGTCCTGGTTGAACAGCGAGGTAGACAGCGGGTGGGCTTCAAGGCTCGGCACCAGGGCCTGCAACTGGCTCGCGAGCTGCTCCTGCTGTTGCAGGAATTCCTTTTGCTGGGCGATCAGGCCGCCCACTTCGCCGCGTAGCTCGGTGAGTTTCTCCTTGAGCACATCCACGGCTTGCTGCGCGTTGGCTTCTTCGCTTTCGTCGTGCCGGGTCAGGCTTTGCAGTATCGCTTCGGGCTGGTGATACGGGTGCTCGACACTGCCACATACCGGGCACGGTTGGTCATCCTGAAGCTGGCTGCGCAATTCCTCGACACTGGCACTGCGGGCCAAACGCTGACGTTCCAGCAATTGCTTGGTGACGGCCAAGGTCTGTTCGGCGACGGCCAGCTCGGCCTTGGCTTGCAGGCCGCTCTGGTTCAACAGTTCACGTTGTTGCTGGGCGAGAGTCTGCTTTTGCGTCAGGGCCTGGCTCTGGCTGTCCAGTTGCTGATGGCTGTCCCACAGCCGCGCCAGGTCTTCAAACGCACGATGTTGCTTGCGATTGTCCTGGAGCAGGCTGCCCAACAGCTGGATCTGCTCGGCCACCGCATGGGGTTCGGCGCCGGCTTCGTGGTACAGCAGGTCCAGGGCTTCGCGTTGCTCGGTCCACTTTTCGCCGAGGCGGGTGGCGCGTTCTTCCAACTGCGGCAGTTCAGCCTGGCCTTTGTTGAGGCGATTGCCGATCAGCATCAGTTGTTGCAAGCGGTCGCGGTAGGCATTCCAAGCATCACTCAAGGGGGCGAGTGCGGCACTGCGTTCAAGCTCTGCGGCCAGCCGGTGCAGGCGCTCGGCGACGAGTTTTTGCTTGTCGAGCAAGCCGGTCAACGCCGCCTGGCCTTCCACACAGGCGGCTTCGCCCAGCTGTTTTTCTTCGCTGCGCTTGGCCAGCTCACGGGTCAAGTGGGCGAGGGTGGTTTGCTCCTCGAAAGCCTGACGCAGCAGGGGCACCGCATCGGCTTGTTGTTTCAGGGCCTGAGCGAGAGCGGTTTGCACCTCAGCCTGCTGCTGTTGCAGTTGGGTCTGGCGGGTGTGCAGCGCGGTTTGTTGCTCAAGGTGCTGCTGGATCTGCGCGGCGAGAGGCTGCAACTGCGTGGTCAGTTCAGCCTGACGCGTGAAGTGATGACGTTGCGGTGCCAGTTGCTCCAGGCGGCTGAGGTCCAGGCGTTGTGGGCCCAGGCTTTCCCAGTGTTGCTGGGCCTGCTGCAATTGCTCGACCGCGCCTTGTTGGCGCTCCTGCCATTCCCGCAGTTCCTTGAGCCAGGTGTGCTGCAGCTCAAGCTGCTTGAGCTGCGCCTGCTGGGTCTTGAGCTGCTGCTGGGCGGCAGTCAGTTGTTCGTCCAGCTCAGCGCGGGCTTCAGGGGCCAGCGGGGTGACGCCGGTGGCCTGGTCTTGCAGGTGTTTGTGGGCGTCCCGTGCATCCTTGGCCTTGTCGAAGGCGCGGCGACCGAGTTGGGTATAGAGCGCGGTGTCGGTGAGCTTTTCCAGCAGTTCGCTGCGCTCATTGTCGTTGGCTTTGAGGAAGGCGCTGAATTCACTTTGCGCGAGCAATACCGCGCGGGTGAACTGCTCGAAGTTCAGGCCCAGGGCCAGTTCCAGCTGGGTCTTGTATTCGGTTTTCTGGCTGGCCAGCAGTTGCTCGCTGTTCAGGTCGATCAAGCTTTGCCGGCTGGCTTGCAGCTTGCCGCTGGCCTTGTCCCGGGCGCGGTTGGCTTCCCAGCGGGCGCGGTAGCGACGGCCGCTGACGCCGACAAAATCCACTTCGGCATAACCGCCGCCAGTGCCCCGGCGAATCAGGGTGCGTGGGTCACCGATGGAAATATCGGTGTCGGCATCCGGCATTTTTGCCTGGCCGGTATCCCCCAGGCGTGGCACGGCGCCAAACAGCGCCAGGCACAGTGCATCAAGCAAGGTACTTTTACCGGCACCCGTGGGCCCGGTAATCGCGAACAGCCCGGCACTGGCCAAGGGCTCGGCGGTAAAGTCGATTTCAAACGGCCCGGCCAGGGAGGCAAGGTTTTTCAGGCGAATGGCGAGGATCTTCATGGCTGTTCGCCCTCCTGTTGCACTTCCTGGAGCAGCACGGCGAAGTCCTTCAGGGTCTGTTCGTCCACTTCACTGCCGTAACTCTCCTGCCAAGCGCGGCTGAACAATTCCTGGGGCGTGAGCTGGTCGAGTTCGATCAGGCGGTCTTCCTGACTGTCTTCGCGGCTGCCCGTGCCTGCGTATTCAGCCGCAATGCGCACCAGGCGCACGGCCTTGCCTTGCAAGGCGTTTTCCACTTGCTGGCGCAGGTCGGGTTGCGGCTCGTCGAGGCGCACCCGCACTTCCAGCCACGGTTGGCGCTGGATTTCCGCCAGCAGGTCGATGTCGGGCAGCTCGGCCAGTTGCTTGAGGATGTCGGCCAGGGGTGCGGCTTCCAGGCGTTGCAGGTTGACCGAGCGCGGGATCAGGCGGGATTCGACGCTGACCAGGGTTTCGCCGTCCAGTTGCACATCGAGGATCTGGTGCTGGTAGCCGATTTCCGAAAACGACAGTGGAATCGGCGAGCCGCAGTAGCGAATACGCTCCTCGCCATTCACCCGCTGGGGTTTGTGCAAATGGCCGAGGGCCACGTAGCTGACGCTGGCATCAAACAGGCTGGCGGGCAGCGCTTCGGCATTGCCGATGATCAGGCTGCGCTCGGAATCTTCCGACACCGAACCGCCGGCCATGTGCGCATGGCTGATGGCAACCAGTGCCTGGCCCGGTTGGCGCTTGGCGTTGGCAGCGGCGATGAGCCATTCATGAACCTGGCCGATGCCCCGCAGGTAATCGTCCCCCAATTGCGCGCCGGTCACTTCGGCCGGGCGCAGGAAGGGCAGGGCCAGGCACCAGCCGGCGATTTCACCGTCGGCACCGGGCAACGGAATCAGCAGGCGTTCGACATCCAATTGCCCGTCATCCAGCCACAGCACCCGGCCCAGCGCGTGGGTACGCAGGCGGCGCATCAACGGCGCCGGCAGTTCGATGCGCGAGCCGGAGTCGTGGTTGCCGGCGATCATCACGATGGTCAGTGCGGGGTTTTGCTCGTGGGCGCTGATGATGAAGTCATACAGCCGCTCCTGGGCCTTGAGCGGCGGGTTGACCGTGTCGAAAATATCGCCGGCGATCAGCAGCACATCCGGGCGATGCAGGCCCAACTGGCCCAGCAGCCAGTCGAGGAAGCAGGCGTGTTCGAAGTCGCGTTCCTGGCCGTGCAGGTTTTGCCCAAGGTGCCAGTCGGAGGTGTGAAACAGACGCAAGGCGATCTCCGTAAAAAAGAGGGTGACCGCTCAAGACAGGGTGGCGGTACGCAGAGCCGCCAATTCTACTGTGCTAATGCTTAAACATCCCGCATCAAAAGCCCGAATCTCAGGTCCATTTCCGCCGGGATCGGCAGATACACCGTATGGCCGTCGCCCGGCGCCACCTCGATAGCCTCGCCCTTGGCGCTGTGCAGCGTGGCCAGGTCAAAGTGGAAATTCCCCGCCGGGGTCATCAGTTCCAGGTGATTGCCCACGGCAAACCGGTTCTTCACCTTGACCTCGGCCAGCTCGCCGCGCCGTTCACCGGTCAGCTCGCCGACGAACTGCTGACGTTCAGACACCGAGCTGCCGTTTTGGTAGTTCTGGTATTCATCATGCACGTGTCGGCGCAGGAAACCTTCGGTGTAGCCGCGCTGGGCCAGGGATTCGAGGTTGGTCATCAAACCCCGGTCAAAGTCGCGCCCGGCCACTGCGTCGTCGATGGCCTGGCGATACACCTGGGTGGTGCGGGCGCAGTAGAAGTGGGATTTGGTGCGGCCTTCGATCTTCAGCGAATGCACGCCCATGCGCGTCAGCCGCTCGACGTGCTGCACCGCTCGCAGGTCCTTGGCGTTCATGATGTAGGTGCCGTGCTCGTCTTCGAAGGCGGGCATCTGCTCGTCAGGGCGGTTGGCCTCCTGCAACAGGAACACCTGGTCAGTGGGCGCGCCGAGGCCCAGGGTCGGCTCGGGTGCGTACTGCTGGACGATGTCGCCAACGGCGTTTTCCACCGCAGGTGTGGCCTGGTATTTCCAGCGGCAGGCGTTGGTGCAGGTGCCTTGGTTGGCGTCGCGTTTGTTCATGTAGCCCGACAGCAGGCAGCGCCCGGAATAGGCCATGCACAGCGCGCCGTGCACAAACACTTCCAGCTCCATGGCGGGGACGTGCTGGCGGATTTCCTCGATCTCCTCCAGCGACAGCTCCCGGGACAGGATGATCCGGCAGATGCCTTGGGCCTGCCAGAACTCGACGCTGGCCCAGTTCACCGTATTGGCCTGTACCGACAGGTGGATCGGCATGTGCGGGAAGTGCCGGCGTACCAGCATGATCAGGCCCGGGTCGGACATGATCAGCGCATCCGGGCCCATGGCGATCACCGGGGCAAGGTCCTTGAGGAACGTTTTCAGCTTGGCGTTGTGGGGCGCGATATTGACCACCACGTAGAACCGCTTGCCCTGGGCCTGGGCTTCCTGGATGCCGAGGGCGAGGTTGGCGTGGTCGAACTCGTTATTGCGCACCCGCAGGCTGTAGCGCGGTTGCCCGGCGTAGACGGCATCGGCGCCGTAGGCAAAGGCGTAACGCATGTTTTTCAGGGTGCCGGCGGGGGCGAGCAGTTCGGGGGCGATAACGGGAGGCATGGGTTCGGGTCGCAAAAGGGCGGCAGGGTAGCCGGGGCGAGCACGGGGTTTATTGATCCAGGTCTAATAAGTAGGGCACTCGCGGGATTTGCAGCGGACTAAACATCAAGGCGCACATGAGCGTCTGGTGTTTTAGACATGGATCGGACATGAACCAAACCAACTTGCAATTCAAAACCCTGCTGTTACTGCTCGCCCTGGTGACCATCGCGTTTATCTGGATTTTGCTGCCGTTCTACGGCGCGGTGTTCTGGGCGGTGATCCTGGGGATCATCTTTGCGCCCATGCAACGGCGCTTCCAGCAACGTTTTGGCTGGAACCGCAACTTCACCTCCCTGGCAACCCTGACGGTGTGCCTGGTGATCGCGATTTTGCCGGTGATCATCACCAGTGCCTTGCTGGTGCAGGAGGGCGCGACGCTTTACAAGAACGTCGAGAGCGGCAAGCTCGACGTTGCCGGTTACATCGAGCAGTTCAAGAATTTCCTGCCACCGTATTTCCAGCATCTGCTGGACCGCTTCGGCATGGGTAACCTGGAAGGCCTGCGGGAGAAGATCGTCAAAAGCGCGATGCAGGGCAGCCAGTTTTTTGCGACCCAGGCGTTCAGCTTCGGCCAGGGCACGTTTGATTTCCTGGTGAGCTTTTTCATCATGCTGTACTTGCTGTACTTCCTGCTGCGCGACGGTCCGGAGCTGGTACGCAAGGTGCGCACCGCCGTGCCGCTGGCCGAACCGCAGAAGCGTCGCCTGCAATTGAAGTTCAACCGGGTGGTGCGGGCCACGGTGAAAGGCAACGTGCTGGTGGCGGTCACGCAAGGGGCGTTGGGTGGTTTGATCTTCTGGTTTCTGGACATTCCCAGCGCGTTGCTCTGGGCGGTGTTGATGGCGTTTCTGTCGCTGCTGCCGGCGGTGGGCGCGGGGATTGTGTGGGGGCCGGTGGCGGCGTATTTCCTGCTCAGCGGGTCGACCTGGCAAGGCGTGGTGCTGGCGCTGTTCGGGGTGTTTGTGATCGGGCTGGTGGACAATGTGCTGAGGCCCATCCTGGTGGGCAAGGACACCCGTATGCCGGATTACCTGATCCTTATCTCAACCTTGGGCGGCCTGTCGATCTTTGGCCTGAACGGGTTTGTCATCGGCCCGTTGATTGCTGCGTTGTTCATGTCCAGCTGGGCGCTATTTGTCGAAACCAAACCGCGGGTTCAATTGCCTTAGGCATGAAAACAATGGGCCATCCTGACCGACAGGGCCTGGGCGGCTGGCAACGAGGTGAGTGGGCCGCTGATGGGTTCGCCATCGCGTACCAGGTACCAGCAGGCGAGCAAACCCAGCTCCCGGAGAGGGGCGGGAACGGCACTGCCGATGACGGACATGATTTGAATAGTGGGCATGATGACCTCCAAGACGCTATGGAGGTGACATTACGGTGTGCAGGCCTTAAGTGAAAATTAACCCGCTCGATAGTCGACATCACTGTTATCGAGCGATCAATCAGTCGACAACCTGGTCGAGCATGTGCACCACTTCCTGTTCACTGAGCAGACCCTTGCGCACCAGGTTTTCCGTCAGCAAGGACAGGAACTTGGCGTTGCGATGGCCTTCCAGGGCCTTGAGTTCGGTCAGTACGCTATAGACCTTGCTTGAGGTGCAGAGGCCGGCGGTGCGATGGGGGTTTTGCGTGGGCATGGTCAATCGTCCTTGTTGTTATTGACTGGACAGTGTTGATAGTGGAGGCCTTTTAAGACACAAACATGACAGCGCAGACCCGGTTCGGGCAAGCGTCAATTGAGATCAATGATGTGGGATTTGGCCACAGCCATTGTCCTTATAACGACCTTGGCGAGATTTATTCAGACCAACAGGCCAAAAAAAGGCCCCGCTTTTAGGGCGGAGCCTGTTCAGGTGTGTCAGTTCATGCTTACCAACCGCGACCATAATAGCCGTGTGGAGGGCCGTAGTAGCCGCGCGGTGGGCCGTAATAGACCGGTGCCGGGCGGTAATAAACCCGTTGCTGCACATACACCGGCGGTGGCGGTGCGTAATAGACCGGCGGCGGAGCGGCATACACCGGCTGCGGCTGGACATACACCGGCTGTTGCACGTAGACCGGTTGCTGCTGGCTGGCAACGATCGAGCCGCCTACCACTGCACCGACAACGGCACCCAGTGCAAGCGGAGCACCCCAACCACCACCGTGGGCGGAGGCTTGTCCTGCTATAGCGAGTGCGCCGATAAGCAAGGCGATCTTGGGGAGTTTACGAATCATGGTCATTCCTCGGTTAGCCCCAGCGCTCATGGTCTGCAATCAATAGACTCAAGGATTGTCGCGGGGATACTTTGTAAGACAGCGTATTTCTAAAAAACAGCACGGCCTATAGGTAAAGGTTGTGTAAGGTCTGTATCGGTTGGCTTACACAAGCGGCCGGGCACAGTGCGTATGATCCACGACTACCCGCCGGCGCGGGTATTCCGTCTATCCGAAACCGCCTCTGGAAGGGCTTCAAGGAGTTACCGATGCAGATGAACCCCAACAAGGACACCCAACTGTGCATGTCACTGTCGGCGCGCCCCGGGAACTTTGGCCTGCGTTTTCATAACCACCTGTACGAGCAGTTGGGGCTGAATTTCTACTACAAGGCCTTCAGCAGCCAGGACCTGCCAGGCGCCGTCGGTGGCATTCGTGCGTTGGGCATTCGTGGGTGTGGCGTGTCGATGCCGTTCAAGGAGGCGTGCATTGCCCTGGTGGACGAGCTGGATGATTCGGCGCGGGCCATTGCGTCGATCAATACCATCGTCAACACCAATGGGCATTTGAAGGCCTACAACACCGACTACATCGCCATCGAGCAACTGCTGCGCAAGCACGAAGTGCCCAAGGACTCGACATTCGCCCTGCGCGGCAGCGGTGGTATGGCCAAGGCGGTGGCCAGTGCGTTGCGCGATGGCGGTTATGCCAAGGGCGTGATTGTGGCGCGTAATGAAGTGGCGGGCCGGGCACTGGCCCAGAGCCTGGGGTATGAGTGGCAGGCGCAGTTGGGTGCCTTGCGCCCGCAGATGCTGGTCAACGTGACGCCGATTGGCATGACCGGAGGGGCGGAGGCGGATCAGTTGGCGTTTGAGGCTGATGCCATTGATGCGGCCGAGACCGTATTCGATGTGGTGGCGATTCCCTCGGAAACGCCGCTGATCCTGCGCGGCCGCGCCCAGGGCAAACGCGTGATCACTGGTTTGGAAGTGATCGCCATCCAGGCCTTGGAGCAGTTTGTGCTGTACACCGGCGTACGGCCGACGGATGCGCAGTTTCAGGCGGCGGTGGCGTTTGCGCGAAGCTGAGCATCACCGCTGACTGTGTGGCGAGGGAGCTTGCTGTGGATAGGGAGCTTTTGTGGCGAGGGAGCTCCCTCCCTACCAAAGCTCACTCACCACAAACATTACTCTAGCCGCGAAAGGCGCTCTTCCAGCGCCACAATCCGCGCTTCCAGCTCTTCGATACGCTCCAGGGAAACCCCACTTCCCGCACCACGCTCCACCGGATTCCCACGTGCCGCCAGGATCGCTTCAATGTCCGCCGGGTCGCCCAAGGCGTGCATGTACCGATCTTCCCGCTGCCCCGACTGGCGCGGCACCAACAACGCAAGCCCACGGGCAATCAGGCGTTCCAGTTGATGCACCACTTGCTCGGTGTCTTCAAATTCGTGCATGCGCCCGCTGCGGGTCAGCAGTTCGTTGACCGTCTGCGGCCCCCGCAGGAACAACAGCCCACTGAGAATCACCTGGGCCGGCACCAGTTCCAGGGCCTTGTCCACCCGATGCTCCCAGCGGTCGGCGCGGCTGCCCATCACCAGCCGGGTAAACCCGCGACCTTCCAGGGCCCGCAGGCTCTGGCCGACCTGGCCCTGGCTCAGGTTCATCACCGGTTCACGGCTGGTTTTCTGGTTGCAGGCGATCACCAGCGCGTTGAGGGTCAACGGGTAGGTTTCAGGGCTGGTGGCCTGTTTTTCGATCAGGCAGCCCAGGATGCGGATTTCCGTGCTGTTCAGGCGCGGCTCTTCGGAAGTGGTGTCGTGCTCGGTGGTCATCGCGCTTTCCCTAATGCAGTGAGCCCACTAGCCTAATCCTGAAAAAATAAAAGACAAGCGGCGCTGGCGGCCGGCATGTCTATAATCGCCGCTGTTTCAAACCCTGCCACAACTGTCGAGACTGTCATGACTATTTCCCTGTACGCCGCTTCCCTCCCGGTCTTCAAGCAAATGCTCAACGCCCTGAGCGATGTGCTGAACAAGGCCGAAGCCCACGCCACCGCCAAGAACATCGACCCGAACGCCTTCCTGCAAGCACGCCTGTACCCGGACATGTTCCCGCTGGTGCGTCAGGTGCAGATCGCTGTCGACTTCGCCAAAGGCGTTTCTGCCCGCCTGGCTGAAATCGAAGTTCCGAAATACGACGATACAGAAGTGACCTTCGCCGACCTGCAAGCGCTGATCGCCAAGGTACTGGCGTTTATCGACACCATCACCCCGGCTCAGGTCGACGGCAAAGAAGGCATCGAAATCATCACCCGCCCTGGCACGCCGAAAGAGAAGCGCTTCAGCGGCCAGTCGTACCTGCTGAGCTACGGCCTGCCGCAGTTCTTCTTCCACGTCACCACCGCTTACGCCTTGCTGCGTCACAACGGTGTGGAAGTGGGCAAGCGCGACTACATGGGCGCGTTCTAAGCCTTAAGTCGTAAAAAGCCCGGGGCAGTTCATTCACGAACCGCCCCGGGCTTTTTTGTGCGCGTAAGGTTTACGCGGTCTGTTCTTCTTTGCCCAGGCACGCAGCAGCGGTGAACAGCACGTCGGTGGACGAGTTCAGCGCGGTTTCCGCCGAGTCCTGCAAGACACCGATGATGAAGCCCACGGCTACCACCTGCATCGCGATTTCGCTGGGAATGCCGAACAGGCTGCATGCCAGCGGAATCAACAGCAGCGAGCCCCCGGCAACCCCCGACGCGCCGCAGGCGCACACTGCAGCGACCACACTGAGCAACACGGCGGTGGGGATGTCCACGGCGATGCCCAGGGTATGCACGGCGGCCAGGGTCAGTACGGTGATGGTGATCGCCGCGCCGGCCATATTGATGGTGGCACCGAGGGGGATCGACACCGAGTACGTATCTTCATGCAGGCCCAGGCGCTTGCTCAGCGCCAGGTTGACCGGGATGTTGGCTGCCGAACTGCGAGTGAAGAAGGCGGTGATACCACTTTCCCGCAAGCACATCAGCACCAGCGGGTAAGGGTTGCGGCGCAGTTTCCAGAACACGATGGCCGGGTTGATCACCAGCGCGACGAACAGCATGCAGCCGATCAACACCAGCAGCAGGTGCGCGTAGCCCAGCAGGGCGCCGAAGCCGGACGTGGCGAGGGTCGAGGCCACCAGGCCGAAGATCCCCAGGGGCGCGAAGCGGATCACCATGCGCACGATCAGCGTGACGCCGTTGGACAGGTCTCCCAGCACGGTGCGGGTGGTGTCGCTGGCAT
Source organism: Pseudomonas sp. TH34 (assembly GCF_016650865.1). Classification (NCBI taxonomy): domain Bacteria; kingdom Pseudomonadati; phylum Pseudomonadota; class Gammaproteobacteria; order Pseudomonadales; family Pseudomonadaceae; genus Pseudomonas; species Pseudomonas sp. TH34. The sequence goes on along the minus strand of NZ_JAEKFB010000006.1, from coordinate 69,132 downwards.
GGCGAATGGCGATGCCCATGCCGATGGCCCACGCCAGGATACCGATGAAGTTGGCATTCATCAGCGCGCTGACCGGGTTGTCCACCACGCTGAGCAACAGGCTTTGCAACACGTCACCGATGCCGCCGGGAGGACTGATGGCCACATCGTGAGTGGCCAGTACCAGCGAGGAGGGGAACAGCGTGCTGGCGATCACCGCGACCACGGCGGCAGAAAAGGTGCCCAGCAGGTACAGGAACAGGATCGGCCGGATATGGGTTTCCTGGCCATGCTTGTGGTTGGCAATTGAAGCCATCACCAACACAAACACCAGGATGGGCGCGACGGCCTTGAGCGCCGAGACAAAGACCTTGCCGATAAATCCGGTGGCTTGTGCCACGTCGGGTAACAGCAGGGCCAGCAGGATACCGGCGATCAGGCCGATGACGATTTGGGTGACCAGGCTGATAGACATCAGGCGTTGAAAGAGGGAAGGGGCAGCAGTCATAAAAGGGTTGTCTCTAGTTTTTTTAATAGATGCAGCTAGGCAGCATGAATCTGGCAGGGGCGAAGTCTAACATCTGTAGGAAACGTCTAATCCGGGTGCGGCGTTCCGTCGCCACGCTGCTACACATTCTGTTAACATTGCCCATCCTCTTATTTCCTCTCTATCAGCGGGCCCTCCGGGCTGTCGTTGATGTCGCTGTTTTCTGGAGTTTTTGATGTTGTTTCCGATTCTGTTGCTGTCGGCGGCCGGTTTTACCGTGCTGACCACAGAGTTCATCATTGTGGGCCTGTTGCCTTCCATCGCCCGGGACCTCGACGTGAGCGTGTCCCAGGCCGGGTTGCTGGTGACATTGTTCGCCTTTACCGTGGCGGCGTTTGGCCCGTTCCTGACCGCGTATTTCGCGCGGTTCGAGCGCAAGCGGCTGTTTATCACGATCCTGATCATGTTCGGCCTGGCCAACACCCTTGCAGCAGTGGCCTCGAATATCTGGGTCATGTCCTTGGCCCGGTTGATCCCGGCGCTGGGATTGCCGGTGTTCTGGGCCCTGGCCAGCGAGACGGCGGTGGACATCGTCGGGCCGGATTTCGCCGGCCGTGCGATTGAAAAGATCGGCTTCGGCATCGTGTGTGCCACGGTCTTCGGGATCCCGGTGGGCACGCTGATTTCCGATATGTTCGGCTGGCGCACCGCCTTCGGCATTCTTGCGGTGGTGGCGTTTGCCAAGGCCTTGCTGCTGTTTATCTACCTGCCGAAGACCCGGGCGAAGAACGACCAGGTCAGCTTGCGCTCCCAGTTCAAGATCTTGCGCAGCCCGCTGATGCAGGGCCATATCCTGCTGTCGATCCTGGTGTTCAGCGGGATGTTCACCGCCTATACCTATCTAGCCGACATCCTCGAACGCCTGGCGGGTTTTGACGGAACCCTGGTGGGCTGGTGCCTGATGGGCTTTGGCGCGGTCGGCCTGATCGGCAACTCCTTGGGCGGGCGCATGGTCGACCGGCATCCGCTGATCGCGTCGATGGTGTTCTGCGGCTTCATGATCGCGGGCATGGTGGCGCTGGTGCCCGCCATTCATTCCACCATCGGATTGGCGGCGGCGATGGCCGTATGGGGCGTGACCCAGGCGGCGCTGTTTCTGGTCAGCCATGTGCGGCTGATGAAGGCCGCACCTCATGCGCCGGCGTTTGCCGCCTCGCTGAACATCGCCGGGGCCAACCTGGGGATTGGCCTGGGGGCGTTGGTGGGCGGTCACGTGATCGACACCCTGGGCCTTGGCAGCCTCGGGTTTGCTGCGGCTGGCTTTATCCTGCTGTCGATCCTGCTGGCGCTGTGGCTGATGACCGCCAAGACCCGCGCCGTCTGCGCCTGATTCCTCAGGGCAGGGCCGTAAACAGCTCCCGTCTCGCACCTTCGGTAATCGCCACGATGCCGGGGTGCTTGACCTTGCGCTCTACCGAGATCGCATAAAACGACTCGGTCACCGCATCCGTCTGGCCGATCAGCACCACGCCATATTGGCGTTCCACCTCATCGGCAATCACGCTGGGTGCGATAAAAATCCCGCTGCCGGATTGGCCAAAGGCCTGCATCAACGCACTGTCGTCAAACTCCCCGACAATCCGTGGCTGGATCTGCTGCTCGGCAAACCAGCGCAGCAAACGGCTGCGCACCACCGTCTCCGCGCCCGGAATCAACAGCGGCGCGCCCTGCAGGCACTGTGGGAAATCGCCGTGATGCTGGTCAGCCAATGCTTGGGTCGCGAAAAAACTGATCCCGCATTCCCCCAGCTTCTGGCTGTAGCCCTTGATGTCCAGGTGCGGCGGCATCGGGCTGTCGGAGATCACCAGATCCAAGCGCTGGATCGCCAGGTCCGCCAGCAAGCGCTCGAGTTTGTCTTCACGGCAGGTGATGCGGATCGGCTCGCTCAATTCCATGGTCGGCGCAATCAGCCGGTAGACGATGGACTTGGGCACCACATCCGCCACGCCGACCCGGAACAGGATCTGCTGCTCATTGGGCTGGGTGCGCAACATGGCTTCAAGCTCATTGCCCAGCTGGAACATCTGCTCGGCATAGGGGAGCGCCTGGCGCCCGGCTTCGGTCAGCTCCAGTTGGCGCCCAACCTTCTGAAACAAGGCCACGCCGAAGGTCTGCTCCAGCAGGCTGATCTGCCCGCTGATGGTCTGCGGCGTGAGGTTCAGTTGCTCACAGGCGCGCACGATGCTGCCGGTCTTGGCGACGACCCAGAAGTAGTGCAGTTGTCGGTAATTGAGCATGGCAGTCAATACTTCGTGAAAACCGAAGTATAAACGAAAAAAATACGAATTTTACTGAAGTGTTCGCCTGCATAGAATGCGTCGCTATCGAGGGGCCACTACTTGGACCCGACGGTTCTAACGAGGAACGCATCATGAAACTCAATTCCCTGGGCGCAACGGCGTTACTTGGGCTTTCATTAGTCATGCTCAGTGGCTGTGACCAAGCGGAAAAAAGCGCGCAGCAACTGCTGGGTAAAGCCACCGAGTCGGCCAAGCAAGTGATTGACGACACCCACCAGGCCGCCGAACAGGCGTTGAGTGATGCGACCAAGGGCTTGATCGCTCCGCCGCAAGGCAAGCAGGACAAGCAGGAACAGGAAGGCAATAAGCCTGAATCCACCTCCCAAGAAACCTGATACCCGCACATCACACCAGGACTGACCTATGGAATACCTTTTACAACTGGCCGCTAGCCCGACCGCGTGGATCGCACTGGCCACCTTGATCGTCATGGAGATTGTGCTGGGGATCGATAACCTGATCTTTATCTCGATTCTCACCAACAAGTTGCCGTTGAAACACCGGGCCAAGGCCCGTCGCATCGGCATCAGCATGGCATTGATCCTGCGTCTGGGCCTGTTGAGCACCATCGCCTTTATCGTGCAGCTGACCGCGCCGGTCATCGACATCCTGGGGCAGTCGTTCTCCTGGAAAGACATGATCCTGATCGCCGGTGGCCTGTTCCTGGTCTGGAAGGCGACCACCGAGATCCATCACAGCATGGACCCCGAAAAGGAGCACGTGGACACCGGTGCGCCGAGCGTGACCCTGGGCTTCGCTTCGGCCATTGGCCAGATCCTGCTGCTGGACATGGTGTTTTCCATCGACAGCATCATCACCGCCGTGGGCATGACCGAGCACTTGCCGATCATGATCATTGCCGTAGTGGTCTCGGTAATCGTGATGTTGGTGGCGGCTGAGCCGTTGGCCAAGTTCATCAACGACAACCCGACGATTGTGATGTTGGCCTTGGGCTTCCTGATCATGATCGGTATGACGCTGATCGCCGAAGGTTTCGGCGCCCATGTTCCAAAAGGCTATGTGTATGCGGCCATGGCGTTCTCGGCGGCTATCGAGTGCCTGAACATGATGCGACGCAACCGGCATAAACGCCTCGCTGCCAAACAGTAAACGCTGTCAAGAAAGGCCGGCTGCGCTTATCAGAGCCCAGCCGGCCTTTTTGCTGCCTGGTTCCCGCTGAATCGTCCATGTATGTAGGAGTCGTCTGTTAAGATTCTTCGCCTTGACGTTTTGAGGTGCCTTCATGAACGAGCCAATTCGCCTGACCCAATACAGCCACGGTGCTGGTTGCGGTTGCAAGATTTCACCTCAGGTGCTGGAAGTGATCCTTGCCGGCAGCGGTGCGCAAAACCTTGACCCCAAGCTGTGGGTAGGCAACGCCTCCCGTGATGACGCTGCTGTATATGCCATCGACGACGAGCGCGGCGTGGTGTCTACCACCGATTTTTTCATGCCGATTGTCGATGATCCCTTCGACTTCGGCCGTATTGCCGCCACCAACGCCATCAGCGATATCTACGCCATGGGCGGCGATCCGTTGATGGCCATCGCGATTCTCGGCTGGCCGGTCAACGTGCTGGCCCCGGAAATTGCCCGGGAAGTGATTCGCGGCGGTCGTTCCGTGTGTGACGCGGCCGGGATTCCCCTGGCCGGTGGCCACTCCATCGACGCCCCCGAGCCGATCTTCGGTCTGGCCGTCACCGGGCTGGTAGAAAAACGCCACATGAAGCGCAATGACACCGCCACCGCCGGTTGTCAGCTGTACCTGACCAAACCCTTGGGCATCGGTATCCTCACCACCGCCGAAAAGAAGGGCAAGCTGCGCGAAGCCGATGTGGGCCTGGCCCGTGACTGGATGTGCACCCTCAACAAGCCCGGCAGCCGTTTCGGCAAACTGGCCGGTGTGACGGCCATGACCGACGTCACCGGTTTCGGCCTGTTGGGCCATCTGGTGGAAATGGCTGACGGCAGCAATTTGACTGCCCGCATCCAATACGAAAAAGTCCCACGCCTGCCCGGGGTTGAGTACTACCTGGAGCAGGGCTGCGTGCCTGGCGGCACCTTGCGCAACTTCGACAGCTACGCCAGCAAGCTGGGGCGCCTGAACGAACTGCACAAACGCGTGCTGTGCGACCCGCAAACCAGCGGCGGCCTGCTGGTGGCGGTCACGCCCGAGGGCAATGCCGAATTCCTTGCCGTGGCGGCGGAACTGGGCCTGAACCTTGAGCCGATCGGCGAATTGGTTGAGCGACAGACCAACGCGGTAGAGGTGTTCTGATGCCCATCGACATCACCGATTACCGCGATATCTTTCTCAACGACCGGCCGATGATGGATACCCGCGCGCCGATCGAGTTCACCAAGGGCGCGTTCCCCGGGGTGATCAACCTGCCGTTGATGACCGACGACGAGCGCGAACGGGTGGGCACCTGTTACAAGCAGCAAGGCCAGCAGGCGGCCATTGTTCTCGGTCACGAACTGGTGTCCGGGGCAATCAAGGCCGAACGTATCGAACACTGGGCGCGTTTTGCCCAGGCCCATCCGGACGGTCTGCTGTACTGCTTTCGCGGCGGGATGCGTTCGCAGATTGCCCAGCAATGGTTGAAAACCGAGGCGGGTATCGACTATCCGCGAGTGGGCGGTGGCTACAAGGCCATGCGCACCTTCCTGCTTGACACCGTTGAAAGCGCCACCGCGCAATGCGACTTCGTATTGCTGGGCGGCATGACCGGCACCGGCAAGACCGAAGTGCTCGGCCAGTTGAACAACGCCCTGGACCTGGAAGGCCACGCCAACCATCGCGGTTCCAGCTTCGGCAAGCGCGCCACGGCGCAACCCTCCAACATCGACTTCGAAAACCGCCTGGCGGTGGACCTGCTGAAAAAGCGTGCTGCCGGTATCGAGCAGTTCGTGGTCGAGGATGAGAGCCGCATGATCGGCAGCTGCGCCCTGCCATTACCCTTGCACAAGGGCATGCAGGGCTTTCCGATGGTCTGGCTGGAAGACAGCGTTGAAGGCCGCGTGGAGCGCATCCTGAAGGATTACGTGGTGGACCTTTGCGCTGAGTTTTTCACGGTGTTTGGCGAGACTGGCCAGGAACTGTTTGCCGAACGCCTGACCCAGAGCCTGGGCAATATCCACAAGCGCCTGGGCGGCGAGCGGTTTGCGCGGTTGCACGCGATCATGCAGGGCGCATTGGCAGAGCAAGCCCGCAGCGGCGCGGTGGATTTGCACCGCGGCTGGATCGAAGGGCTGTTGCGTGAGTACTACGACCCGATGTATGCGTTCCAGCGGGAAAGCAAAGGCGCACGCATCGAGTTTGCGGGAGAGCAAGCGGCGGTGGTGGAGTATTTCCGGGACAGGCTCGCTCGGCGTAAGTAATTGATTGAGTTGGCCGGCCCTTTCGCGAGCAAGCCCGCTCCCACATTCGACCGCATTTATCCTGTAGGAATGCAGTCAACATGTGGGAGCGGGCTTGCTCGCGAAGAGGCCCTCGAATTCACCCAATCACTACAGGATAAACGCCCCGATCAGCCCACACACCACCCCCATCAGCATCGTCAGCCCGGCCACGGTCACCAGCACCCGCGCATCGAAGTCCTTACGCAGCATCAGCAGCGATGGCAGGCTCACGCTCGGCAGGGTCATCAGCAAGGCCACGGCCGGGCCGGTGCCCATGCCGAGGGTCATCATGGTCTGCACGATGGGGATTTCGGCGGCGGTCGGAATCACGAACAACGTGCCGACAATCGCCAGCGGCACCAGCCACACCAGGCTGTTGGCCATGGCGCCGTCAACGTGGGGAAACAGCCAGACCCGCGACGCGCCGAGGATCAGCACCGCCAGGATGTACACCGGAATCGTGCTCCAGAACAGCTGCCACAGGGTGCGCAGCCAGCGGGTCAGGAACGGTTCGGTTTCGGTGAGGCTGGCCTGGGCCACGGCGTCGAGCGCGGCTTCCGGTACCTGCTCCGGCCGCGCGATGCGCTGCGCCACCAGCGACACACCGACCACCAGCACGATCCCGGCCACCAACCGCAGCGCGGTAAAGCCCCAGCCCAGCACAAAGCCCATGAACACCAGCGTCGCCGGGTTCAGCACCGGGTTGGCAATCCAGAACGCCAACGCCGCGCCCACCGAGACCTTCTGCCGACGCATACCGGCCGCCACCGGAGCGGCGCAGCAACTGCACATCATCCCCGGCAAGGCGAATAGCCCGCCACGCAGGGTGGAACCCAGGCCGGCACGGCCAAACAGGCGCAGCAGCCAGTCCCGTGGGATCAGCACCTGCAGTAATGAGCCGAGAATGACCGCCAGCACCGCAGCCTTCCAGATCGCCAGGAAATACACCTGGGCATAGGCCAACGCGGCGGCCAGTGGCGCGCTTTGCTGGTCGTTGAGAATCGAGGCGCCGATGCTGTGGTTGTCCGCCGCGATAAACGCTTTGGCGTAGTAGGGCGACCACTTCACGTAGTAGAGGCCGATGCAAGCCACCAGCAGGAACAGCGCTGGTTTCCACCAGAAGGACCAGCCCCGGGCGGGCTGGGTGGAGGAGAGGTTGGACATGTCGATGATCCGCAGATGAGTCAATAGCGCAGCATCATACGCTGTGGGACCTAAATATCGGCACTCACCTGTGTGGCTTCCGGGCAAGTCTGCTGACCGTTATCCAGCCCTTGCTTGTAATTGCGGCTCAGCATCGTGGCCTTGCCGTTGTGCCAGGTCAGGGTCAACACATACAAGGTATCGAAATCACTGCCGGACCAATCGTCGGTAATCACGTGTTTTTCACCCACCGCTTCACTCGCCACCTTGTTGATCAGGTCCGGCAGGTAGCCGTGGGACCAGGCGGTATAGATGATGGCGTTGTGGTACTTGTCTTCCACCAGTTCGTCAGCAAGAGCGCTGGTGTCATTGGCCGAAAACTTGATGTTCACCGGCAACCCGAGCTTGATGGCGCTGGGGCTGATGGTCATCAATGGGCGGATGTAGCTGTAGGAGTTGTCTTTCTCACCTTCCTCGACATTGCGGGTCGGGTTGGGCGCGAACACGAAGTTGGCCTTGCCGAATTTTTCCGGCAGGACGGTGGCCAGGTTCATGGCACGGTTCAGGCCCTGGCAATTGAGTTGGCCAAGGCCGCCGGCCGGTTTTTCGCCGTGGCGCAGGAACACCAGGGTTTGCACACCGTCGACTTGCTGGGCGCGGCTGATCCGGGATTCCAGGGTAAGGCCGACTGCGGTGCTCACCAGTAATACCGGCAGCAGGATGTAGGAGTAGCGTTTGAAGCGTTTCGCAAGGCACAGAGGCTTGATGGTCATGAAGGTTCTAAGTCTCGGCGCAGGGATTCAGGGCAAGCAAGCCCAGCCATCGGGCGCTCTCTAAGAGTCTCCCCAGGCAGTTTGGTTCGTTTCGTGGGGGAGATGGGGCGGCATCCTTGCCGTGTGCAGGAGATTAACCAGTAGATGTTGCTGAATTAAGACGGATGCACAAGAGACGCCGAACCACTACTCTCCTACTTTTATCAGGAGTCGCGCGATGAACTCACTTTCAGACTTCCCCATCACCGCCAAATGGCCTGCCCGGCATCCCGAGCGCCTGCAGCTCTACTCTCTGCCGACGCCCAACGGGGTGAAGGTGTCGATCATGCTGGAGGAACTCGGGCTGCCTTACGAGGCGCACAAGGTCAGCTTCGAGACCCAGGACCAGCTCTGCGCCGAATTCCTGTCGCTGAACCCCAACAACAAGATTCCGGCGATCATCGACCCCCATGGCCCCGGCGGACAGGCGCTTGGGTTGTTCGAGTCGGGCGCGATCCTCATTTACCTTGCCGAGAAGAGCGGCGAATTGCTGCCCGAAGACCCGGCAATGCGTTACGAGACGATCCAGTGGCTCATGTTCCAGATGGCCGGTATCGGGCCGATGTTCGGCCAGGTGGGGTTCTTCAACAAATTCGCCGGCGCGGCCTATGAGGATAAACGCCCGCGTGACCGCTATGTCGCCGAGTCTCGCCGCCTGCTGGAGGTGCTGGAAAAACGCTTGCTGGGCCGCACCTGGATCATGGGTGACGAGTACAGCATCGCCGACATCGCCACCTTCCCGTGGGTGCGCAACCTGATTGGCTTCTACGAGTCCGGCGACCTGGTGGGCATTACCGACTTCCCGAACGTACTGCGGGCCCTGGACGGGTTCGTCGCCCGGCCAGCGGTGATCCGTGGCTTGAACATCCCAGCATAAGGACCGGCATGGCCTCTTTCGATTTCAAACAACTGGACGTTTTCAGCGGCGTGGCCCTCAAGGGCAACCCGCTGGCCGTGGTGCTGGGCGCCGACAGCCTGAGCGACCAGCAAATGGCGGATTTCGCCAACTGGACCAACCTCAGTGAAACCACATTCTTGCTCAAGCCCCGTGATCCACGGGCAGACTACCGAGTAAGAATTTTTACCACCCTGCAGGAATTGCCATTTGCTGGCCATCCGACCCTCGGCAGTTGCCATGCCTGGCTGCAGGCCGGTGGCCAACCCGCTGGCGAGGAGATCATCCAGGAGTGTGAAATCGGCCTGGTGCGCATCCGTCGCCAAGGCGCCGAACTGGCATTTATCGCGCCACCGCTGCTGCGCGCCGGCCCGCTGGAGAGTGAGTTGATTGAGCGCGTACGGCGGGGGTTGGGCCTTGAACCCGGGGCGATTTTGCGTAGCCAGTGGGTGGATAACGGTGCGGGTTGGCTGGCGGTCATGCTGGAGGACCGGGAACAGGTACTGGCGCTGCGTCCGGATTACTCGCAGTTGCAAGGGCTGGCCGTGGGCGTGATCGCCCCGTGGAGCCCCGGGCGGGACGGTGACGAGGCGCAATTTGAAGTGCGGGCCTTTATTGCCGGCGATGGAGCCCCGGAAGACCCGGCCACCGGCAGCCTGAACGCCGGTGTTGCCCAGTGGCTGCTGGGGGAAGGCCTGGCGCCCAGCCGCTATGTGGTCAGCCAGGGCACCGCCATGGGCCGCGCCGGGCGCATCCGCGTCGAACAGCATGGCGAGGAAATCTGGGTCGGCGGTGCGGTTGCCGTTTGCATTGACGGACGTCTACAGCTCTAGATCAATGCAATTGTTACCGGGTCTGCAATAAACTGTTCTGCACTTGGCGTTTGTGCTCTGCGGTGCACGAGGCATAAGCTTTCGCCCCTATGTTTTTTCGGCCTGCCTTTTTCAGGAGCATCAATGTCCAGCCAGTTCCCCGAAGCCCGTCCACGCCGCCTGCGCCGCTCTGCGGAGTTGCGTGGCCTGTTCCAGGAAACCGAATTCACCCTTAATGACCTGGTGCTGCCAATCTTCGTTGAAGAAGAAATCGACGACTTCGTACCGATCACCAGCATGCCCGGGGTGCAGCGCATTCCCGAGTCGAAGCTGGCCGGCGAGATCGAGCGCTATGCGAAAGCCGGGATCAAGTCGGTGATGACCTTCGGTGTGTCCCACCACCTGGACGCCTCCGGCAGCGACACCTGGCAAGAACGTGGCCTGGTGTCGCGCATGTCCTCGATCATCAAGGACGCGGTGCCGGAAATGATCGTGATGTCCGACACCTGTTTCTGCGAGTACACCGACCACGGCCATTGCGGCGTGATGCACGGCGCCGAAGTCGATAACGACCGCACCCTGGTCAACCTCGGCAAGCAAGCTGTGGCCGCCGCCCGTGCCGGTGCTGACGTGATCGCGCCGTCTGCCGCGATGGATGGGCAGGTGCAGGCCATTCGCCGGGCCCTGGATGAAGCAGGCTTCAGCCATATCCCGATCATGGCCTATTCCACCAAATTCGCCTCGGCCCTTTACGGCCCGTTCCGCGAAGCCGGCGGCAGCGCGCTCAAGGGCGACCGCAAAAGCTATCAGATGAACCCGATGAACCGCCGCGAAGCGGTGCGTGAGTCGTTGCTGGATGAGCAGGAGGGCGCAGATGCGCTGATGGTCAAACCGGCCGGCGCGTACCTGGACATCATCCGCGACATCCGCGAAGCCTCGCGCTTGCCGGTGGCGGCATACCAGGTCAGCGGCGAGTACGCGATGATCAAGTTCGGTGCCCAGGCGGGCGCGATCGATGAAGCCCGCGTAGTGCGGGAAACCCTGGGGTCGATCAAGCGCGCTGGGGCAGACTTGATCTTCACCTACTTTGCGATGGACCTGGCGCTCGCCGGGATCTAAGTAACCTGTGGCGAGGGAGCAAGTTCCCTCGCCACAAGAAGCCTGTTCGCGGCTGCTTGCAACTTAGCGCTGGGCAAACGCCAGGTTCAGCCCCAACCCCGCAAACGCCGCTGCAAAACTGCGGCGCAGCCAGTTCTGCACGCGTGGCGATTCGATCACCGCGCGGCGGAACACATTGGCCAGCAGGCCATAAATCACAAACACCGCAAACGTCATCGCCATGAACACACTGCTCAGCAACAGCATTTGCAGGGCCGGTGCGCTCGTGCCCGGGGTGACGAATTGCGGCAGGAACGCCAGGAAGAAAATCGTCAGCTTGGGGTTCAGGATATTCAGCAACAGGCCCCGCACCATCAGACTACGGGCGCTGGAAATCGTCGGTGCGTCGTTCATGGCAAAGGCCGAGCGGTCCCGCCAGGTGGCGTAGGCGAGGTACAGCAAGTAGGCGGCGCCGGCATACTTCAGGGCTTCGAACGCCAGGGCACTGGTGTGCAGCAGGGCGGACAGGCCAAGTACCGAGGCCAACAAGTGCGGGACGATCCCGGCGGTGCAGCCCAGGGCGGCGAACACACTGGCGCGCTTGCCGGCGGTCAGTCCGGTGGACACGGTGAAGATGACGCCGGTGCCGGGAATCAGCACGACGATCAGGCAGGTGATCAGAAAGTTCAGGCTAAGCATGGCATCCAAACTCCTTGTAGGAACGACGGGTGCCTGATCCTTTCACGTCCTGGTTTTTTTGGCGAGAGCAGCAGGTCGGCGAACCCCGGTTAGACTTACCGGTCGATATCTGCCAAGACTGGCCCATCGTCACCCAAGGAAGCCCCATGCATTCATCCCGCCTGATCCTGTGCCTGACCACCTTGCTGGTGCTGGCCGGCTGCTCCAGCCAGCGCACCCAGCAATTGCCCGAGCGCAGCGAAGCCGAGGTGAAGGCGCAGATCGTGCGGCTGATGCCGGCCAGCGTGCCGGATCGTGGCGGCTGGGCCCAGGACATCTACACCGCCTTCAATACGCAGAAAATCTACCCCAGCACGGAAAACATCTGCGCGGTATTGGCCGTGACCGAGCAGGAGTCCACCTACCAGGTCGACCCGCCGGTGCCGAACATGGGCAAGATCGCCCAGGACGAAATCCTGCGCCGTGCCGCTAAAGTCCACGTGCCGGCGGTGCTGGTGCGCACGGCGCTGCAACTGCGCTCGCCCACGGGCAAGTCCTACGCGGAGCGCTTGAGTGCTGCGCGTACCGAGCGGGATTTGAGTGGGATCTTTGACGACTTCATCAGCGTCGTGCCCTTGGGCAATACCCTGTTTGGCGGCTTCAACCCGGTGCATACCGCAGGCCCGATGCAGGTCAGCATCGACTTCGCACAAAAGCAGGCCCGGGATTATCCCTACACCGTGGATGGCAGCATTCGTCGGGAAGTGTTTACCCGTCGAGGCGGCATGTACTTTGGCATCACCCATTTGCTGGGCTACCCGGTGCATTACGACCAGATGCTGTTCCGCTTCGCCGACTTCAATGCCGGTTGGTACGCCAGCCGCAATGCGGCATTCCAGGCGGCGGTCAGTCGGGTCTCGGGTACCACGCTGGCGCTGGACGGCGACTTGATCAACTACGGCTCGTTCCTGCCAGGCACCACCGAGTTGGCGGTGCGTTCCCTTGGCAAGGCGCTGGACATGCGCAACCCGAGCATCCGCAGCCAGCTGGAGCAGGGTGAGCGCCTGGATTTTGAAGATACCACCCTGTACCAGCGTGTGTTCGCCCTAGCCGACAAGGCCGCCGGCAAACCGGTGCCGCGAGCCATCTTGCCGGGCATCGTGCTGAAAAGCCCGAAGATCACCCGCAACCTCACCACCGCCTGGTTCGCCAAGCGCGTGGACGAGCGTTATCAGCGTTGCATGAAGCGTTAGGGGCGACGCTTGACCAACTTGCGCCACAGCCACACCCACAGCCACAACACCGGGAAGGCCAGGATCACGAACGGCAACACATAGCTGGCGCGCTCCAGGGCGTCGGCGGTGCCGTCCACCAGGTTTTCGCCCAGGTTGCTGAACATGCGGCTCAAGCGTGACTGCTGTTGCAGGCCGTCGGAGGTGCTGAAATTCAGGGTCACGCGGTTGGTGTCCAGGCGACGCTTTTGGCCTGCGGCGGCCTGAGCCAGTTCCTGCAGGTCGTTTTCGATATTCGCCTGCTCCTTGCTCAAGGTGATCAGGTCGCCCACGGTGATGTCCTTGCGCTTGGCCAGTTCATCCAGGCGCTGCTGCTGGGCCAGCAAGCGCTCCTGACGACGCTGCACATCGGCGACCGCATCGGCCAGGTCTTCGGCGGTAGTAATCCGCTGCCCCAGCTTGCCACCTTCGGCCGCCATGGCCACCAGTGGTTCAACGCCGGCGGGTGCAATGCGCAACACCATCTGGCCGCCGTCGCTGTCTTGCTTGATACCGAGAATATTGCACGGGCCGAACCGCGCCGACTCGCAGGCTTCGCGGGTGGCCTGCATGCGCGGTGCGAGCAGGGCGACGGGCAGCGAGAGGCTCAGCTCATGCTCGTAGGCCAGTTGCGCCCCGGCCTTGCCTTGTTCGCCACTGATTACGGTGGCTTCGGAATGGCTTTTGGGTGAGCAGCCGGCCAAGACCAGCAGCATCAGTAGCAGAGAGGTTTTGCCGTCCGGATGGCGCATTGCAGTTCCTTGGGGTGTGCAAAAGTGGCGATTAAACCGGGTCCGGCGGATTAACGCAAAGCATCGTGAAGGATTTGCAGCGCTGATCTTGATAGTCGTCGCCCAAGGGCTGGGGTACACCTCAAGGCTCACTCCAGGGAAGAATTTGCCATGACCGCCCATGTTGTCCCCGAAGGTTTTGTCCCGTTGTCTCGCAGCAGCCCTTTGCTAGACCTGCTGGGCCCGGTGTACTGCCGTGGTGAAGGGGTGCAGCTGGAAATTGGCCTGCGCGCCGACAACCGCCACGCCAACGGACGCGGCACCGTGCACGGTGGCGTGTTGGCCACCCTGGCGGATGTGGGCATGGGCTACGCCATGGCCTTTTCCAGCGAGCCGCCGCTGCCGTTGATCACGGCGAGCATGACTCTGGATTATCTCGGCGCGGTGCAGGTGGGGGAGTGGATCGAGGTGCGGTTGGAACACCACAAGCGTGGGCGGCAGATGGCGTTTGCCACGGTCAGCGTGCAGGTCGGGGAGAAGGTGGTCGTGCGGGCAAATGCGGTGTTTGCGGTGCCCCAGGTGCGGGACTGACCGATAAAGAAAAGGCCCGGTTTTCGTGGAACCGGGCCTTCTCCATGTTGCTCTTGGAAATCAGCTGCGCTCGAGCGCCAGTGCGACGCCCTGACCTCCACCGATGCACAGTGTGGCCAGGCCTTTCTTGGCGTCGCGCTTGATCATTTCATGCAGCAGGGTCACCAGCACACGGCAGCCTGATGCGCCAATCGGGTGGCCGATGGCAATCGCGCCGCCGTTGACATTGACCTTCGCCGCGTCCCATTCCAGCTCTTTGCCCACTGCCAGTGACTGCGCGGCGAAGGCTTCGTTGGCTTCGATCAGGTCCAGGTCGCCCAGGTTCCAGCCGGCTTTGTCCAGGCAGCGGCGGGTGGCCGATACCGGGCCAATGCCCATGATCGCAGGATCGACGCCGGCGTTGGCGTAGCTGGCGATGCGTGCCAGTACCGGCAGGCCCAGGGCCTTGGCTTTGTCTGCGCTCATCAGCAGCACGGCAGCCGCGCCGTCGTTGAGGCTGGAGGCATTGCCGGCGGTGACGGTGCCGTCTTTCTTGAAGGCCGGCTTGAGCTTGGCCAGGGATTCAGCGGTGGTGCCCGCGCGTGGCTGTTCGTCCACGGCGAAGGCCACCGGGTCGCCCTTGCGCTGGGGAATCAGGATCGGCGTGATCTCATCGCTGAAACGCCCGGCTTCAATCGCCGCCGTGGCTTTTTGCTGGGAGGCGGCGGCGAAGGCGTCCTGGGCTTCACGGCTGATACCGTACTTGTCCACCAGGTTCTCGGCGGTGATGCCCATGTGGTAGTCGTTGAACGCATCCCACAGGCCGTCGGTGATCATGCTGTCGATCATTTTCGCATGGCCCATGCGCAGGCCGGTGCGAGCGGCCGGCAATACGTACGGGGCCAGGCTCATGTTCTCCATGCCGCCGGCGATGATCACCTCGGCGTCACCGCAACGGATCGCTTGCGCGCCGAGGTGCAGGGCCTTGAGGCCCGAACCGCAGACCTTGTTCAGGGTCAGGGCCGGTACGGCGTGGGGCAGGCCGGCGAGGATCGAGGCCTGGCGGGCCGGGTTCTGGCCGCTGCCGGCGGTGAGCACCTGGCCAAGGATCACTTCATCCACCAGCGCGGGGTCGATGCCGGTTTGCTCCAGCAGGCGACGGATCACCGCAGCCCCCAGCTCCGGGGCCGGGATGCTGGCCAGCGAACCTTGGAAGCTGCCCACGGCGGTGCGGGTGGCAGCAACAATCACGACGTCTTGCATGGAATCTGTCCTCACTGGAAGTGCATTTCTGGAACATGGTCCGGGACGATCAGTTTACCGGCTGTCTTGCTGACGATCTCTTCAACACTGACGCCAGGTGCGCGTTCCTTGAGGACAAAAGCGCCATTTTCGATTTCCAGGTAGGCCAGGTCTGTCAGCACGCGCTTGATGCAGTTGGCGCCGGTCAGCGGCAGGCTGCAGCGGCTCAACAACTTGGATTCACCGTCCTTGGACGCGTGGGTCATGATCACGATGATGTTCTCGGCACCGGCCACCAGGTCCATCGCGCCGCCCATGCCCTTGACCAGCTTGCCGGGGATCATCCACGAGGCGATGTTGCCCTGTACGTCGACTTCAAACGCGCCAAGCACGGTCAGGTCCACGTGGCCGCCGCGAATCATCGCGAAGGACTCGGCCGAGGAGAAGATCGACGCGCCAATACGTGCGGTGACGGTCTGTTTGCCGGCATTGATCATGTCGGCATCGATGGTTTCTTCAGTCGGAAACGGACCCATGCCCAGCAGGCCGTTTTCCGACTGCAGCATCACTTCCATGCCCTCGGGGATGTAGTTGGCCACCAGGGTCGGGATGCCGATGCCGAGGTTGACGTAGAAACCGTCCTGCATTTCGCGGGCGACGCGTTGAGCCATTTGTTCGCGGGTAAGAGCCATTGTTTGTCTCCTTATTGTTTGGACTGGTGGATTATTTGCGGAGGGTGCGCTGTTCGATGCGCTTCTCGAAGGTGCCGCAAATGATCCGGTCGACGTAGATCCCTGGGGTATGGATATGCGCCGGGTCCAGCTCGCCCGGTTCGACGATTTCTTCGACTTCGACCACTGTGATCTTGCCGGCGGTGGCAGCCAGCGGATTGAAGTTCTGAGCGGTGTGGCGGTAGATCACGTTGCCGAAGTGGTCGGCTTTCCAGCCTTTGACGATGGCGAAGTCGCCGGTGATGGATTCTTCCATCAGGTACGGGCGACCGTTGAATTCGCGGGTTTCCTTGCCTTCAGCGACGGGTGTGCCGACGCCGGTGGCGGTGAAGAAGGCCGGGATGCCGGCACCGCCTGCGCGCAGTTTTTCGGCGAGGGTGCCTTGGGGTGTCAGGACCACTTCGATTTCGCCGCTGAGCAGTTGCTTCTCGAACAGCGCGTTTTCACCGACGTAGGACGCGAAGACCTTACTGATCTGCTTGCCTTCCAGCAGCAGGCCCAGGCCAAAGCCGTCAACGCCGCAGTTGTTGGAAACCACGGTCAGGTTGCGGGTGCCTTTGCGTTTGATTTCGGCGATGAGGTTTTCCGGGATGCCGCACAGGCCAAAACCACCCGCCAGCACCGTCATGCCATCTTCCAGGCCTGCCAGCGCCTCTTCATAGGACGCTACGCGTTTATCAAAACCTGCCATATGCACCTCTTTTATTGTTTGTGGGCCAGCCATATGAACCGAGTGTTGCGCTGACGGATTGATTTGTTAAGTTGTTTTTTAAGGTTTATTGATTTAAAAAACAGCATAGTCGTCAGCCATCGGGAGAAGCTTCATGACAGTTAAACAGATGCGCGCCTTTCTTGCCGTGGCCCAGACCCTCAGCTTTGCGGCGGCCTGTGAGCGTTTGCATCTTTCCCAGTCGGCCTTGAGCCTGACCATCAAAGGTCTGGAGGAAGGCCTGGGCGGACGCTTGTTCAGCCGCAATACCCGAAATGTCGCGCTGACCCCCGAAGGTGAATCCCTGCTGCCCCTGGCCCGGCGCCTGATCGCCGATTGGGACAATGCCGAGGATGAGTTGCGCCAGCGTTTCACCTTGCAGCGCGGGCGGGTGACGGTGGCAGCGATGCCGTCGTTTGCCGGGAACCTGCTGCCGCCGATCCTGAAGATTTTTCGGGCGCGCTATCCCCAGGTCAACGTGACGGTGAATGACGTGATCAACGAGCAGGTGCTGGAAATGGTCCGCGATCGCCAGGTGGAACTGGGCGTGGCGTTTGAGCCTACGGAAAGCTCGTCGCTGGTGTTTACCCCGTTGTATGTGGATCGCTTTGTCGCGGTAGTGCCCGGTGACTCGGCGTTGGCGCGCCGGTCCGATATCGACTGGCACACCCTGCTGGAACAACCCTTCATCACCTTGCAGCGACCGTCCACGGTGCGGGTGATGCTGGAAGAACATCTGAAGGTGCTGGACATGAAGCTGCCGGTGGCCCTGGAGAGCCATCAACTGGCGACAGTGGGCAAGATGGTTGCCAGTGGCTTGGGCGTCAGCGCGGTGCCGGCGTTGTGTGCGCGCCAGATGCAGGAAGCGGGTGCCCACTGCATCACCTTGAGCGATCCGGTGATTGAACGGCCGATTGGTGTATTGACCAAGCCGGGGCACGAACTTTCGGCAGCGGCCCAAGCCATGTTTGATATTTTTTGCGATGAAGCGGGGAAGGGGCGTTTTCCGGCGTTGTTGCAATAACCGTCGGCCATAAAAAAGCCTGCTCGTTTAAGCGAGCAGGCTTAAGTAATCAGTGCGTAGTTATCAGCAGTATCTGTCGATCACTTTAACGTGCGAATGGCCTTTAAGGTTCTGCCACTCGGTATTAAGTGTATGAAAGACCTGCTCGATAAAGTTGCGATCAGCGGCGGCTTTCTTGCCGACATAACCCTGGCCGCGGCGGTACATCTTCAGGCGCGCTGCCAGTTCACGGTTATTCCTGTCGAACTCTTCTTCCACGGTATGGGGCGCCAGGCAGTCAATATGGACCTGGCCCGATTTACCAATCCAGAGGATATGGTCGTCGAGCGTGTCTTTCTGCGCTGCGAACATCTCAGCCAATTCTTCGATAGTTGGTTGGTTGTTCAGATTCATGTGTAAGCCCCTTGACCAGTTGGCGATCTTTAGTTGATCCATTAAAACTACTAAGTTGTCTCCGGCTCAGAAAACCGGGCGTCAGCGACTGTCTGCCGAATACGGGCAGGGTCTTGAACCGATGCATGTAGTCTTGCTGATGAACTGCTACGCAATGGTTTCATAACGAAGACAAGCAGCGTTTGAGCTCCTTGTACCGATCCTTTCGGGCCGGTCAGCTTCATCAATCTGCCTTGTGGGCAGTGCACATCCGGAAAAAACAGCTCGGCGGTCAGACGAGCTTGTTCAAAACACGTGTTACCAACGCTCCCGATCCGGGAGACGCTTGAATCATGCAATTACAAAATGGTTACGTCAACGATTATGTAGTGATTATTTTTGAGCACTACATAAATCCCCGTGGGACGGGGATGAGAGCGGAAAGCGTGACTTGAGCGTCATTTTTTGTGCGGGTGGGTCTAGGGTTTGGCAACGCTTTTGTGGCGAGGGAGCAAGCTCCCTCGCCACAGAAAAGCAGGATTGGGCTATCCCAGACGTTCTGCCAGCAATGGCAACAAACGTTCGCAGGAGGCCTCGATTTTGAGTTGCAGCAGCTCATCGCCCCGTGTCTTGCCCAGATTGATGGCAATCACAGGCTTGCCCTGCTCAACCATCGCCTTGCACAAGCGAAACGCTGAATACGCCATCAACGATGAGCCCACCACCAGCAAGCCTTCCGCTTCGTCCACGGCCGCCATCGCCTTGGCGGCCGTGCCCTGGGCGACGTTCTCGCCGAAAAACACCACATCCGGCTTCAGCCGTTGCCCGCCGCAATGGGGGCAGCGGGGCACCTGGAAGCGTCCTTCAAAGGCCGGGTCCAGCAGGGTGTCACCGTCTGGTGCCTGAACCGCGTCCACACCCGCCAGGTACGGATTCTCCGCTTCCATCTGGCGCTGGATCAGGTCCCGTTCGCTGGTCTGCTGGCAATCCAGGCACAGCACCCGGTGCAGGCTGCCGTGGAGCTCGATCACATCATGGCTGCCGGCCTGGTCGTGCAGGGTGTCGACGTTCTGGGTGATCAGCCCGGTAATGCGCTGGCGCTGCTGCAAGGTGGCCAACGCGATATGCGCCGCGTTCGGCTGTGCGACACACACCCTCGGCCAGCCGAGCATCGCCCTGGCCCAGTAGCGGCGGCGTGCCTCCGGGGTTGCGAGGAACTCCTGGTACATCATCGGCGCCTTGCCCCGGCGCACGCCTTCGCTGTCGCGATAATCGGGAATCCCCGAAGAGGTGCTGATACCCGCACCGGTCAGCACCAGGAAGCGCCGTTCGGCCATGGCCCGGTGCAGGCTGTCGAGCTGGTTATCGACTTGATGTTGCAGGGTATCGAGCATGGGGTCCCCAATGATTATTCGCCGCGAATGTACTGCTCCAGCTGTTTGATCAAGTCGGCCTGTTCGGCAATCGCTTCCTTGACCAGGTCGCCGATGGATAGCAGACCAAGGAGCTCGCCGTTCTCTACCACAGGCAGGTGGCGCAGATGTCGGTCGGTCATGATAGTCATGCAGGTCTCGACAGTCTGGTGAGTGTCGACGGTGATCACCGGTGAATTCATGATCTCGTGGGCTTTGGTCGTCACCGAAGACAATCCATGGAGGATGACCTTACGGGCATAGTCTCGTTCACTGATGATGCCCACCACCTTCCCGTCCTGGAGCACTGGCAAGGCCCCGACGTTTTTCGACGCCATCACGATCAAGGCCTCAAATACCGTATGGTCGTGGGGGATAGTGTGGACTTGCTGGTTTTGCTGGTCTTTGGACTTCAGCACTTGGGCAACGGTTTTCATGGAGGCCACTCCGGTGTTGTTATTGTTGGGAGGTTAGCAGGCCCTACAGAATCCTGGATGGCCCGCGGCAGGGCAAGGTCCAAAGCGGCATACATCCCGTCGAAAAACGTCATTGTCGCGACTTTTTAGTGCCTCTCAGCCTTTGTTTGCCGGTTTCGCCGCCCGCTTCGGGCTGGTGGCTGTCTTGCGCTTGGCCGGTTTGCGTTTGTTTTTCCACGGCGTAGCGCCACGTCCTGCCGGGCTGGCCGGGCCGCTGATGGTCAGGCGCATGCCGGTGCAGCGGGTGACTTGCTTGCTCATCCACGCCGCCTGCTTGGCCACGAACTCCTCCAGGCTCATCTCACCGCTCTGCACCATGTCCAACGCCTGTTCCCAGATGGCCGTGGTGCCGGGGTCGGCGATTGCCCGTGGCACCGCATCGATCAGGCTGAACGCGGCAGGCGTTGCCGACAGCGCCTTGCCGTTTTTCACCAGGTAACCGCGATCCAGCAGGCCCTGGATAATCCCGGCGCGGGTGGCTTCGGTGCCGATCCCGGTGGTGTCCTTGAGCTTTTGCTTGAGCAGCGGATCTTCCACCAGCTTGGCGACGTTTTTCATCGCCTTGATCAGGTCGCCTTCGGTGAAGAGCTTGGGCGGCTGGGTCCACAGGTCCTTGAGGTTGACCTTGGCCACGGTGTAGTCCTGGCCTTGAACCAGTTTCGGCAAGGACTGCGGCGCAGGTGCTTCACGGCCCTTGGCCGGCGCCAATGCTTCCGGCAATGCGCGTTTCCAGCCAGGTTCCACGATGACTTTGCCAACTGCCCGCAAGGCTTCACCGGCGCAGTCGAAATCGGCCTGGGTGCGGTCGTATTCATGGTTGGGAAGGAACTGCGCGAGGTAGCGGGCGCGAATCAGGGTGTACACAGCGCGATGCTTGCCGGTCAGTTGCCCGACATCCTTGCCGGCGCCGGTGGGAATGATGCCGTGGTGCGCACTGACCTTGGCGTCGTTCCAGGCCCGTGAGCGACGTTGTGGGTCCATGTGCGGCATCAACGCGTTCACTGCCGGATCGGCCCGGCCCAGCGCCGCGAGAATTTTCGGCGCGTCGCCGTGCTGGCTAAGGGGCAGGTAGCCGCAATCGCTGCGCGGGTAAGTAATCACTTTGTGGGTTTCGTAGAGCGACTGCGCAACATCCAGGGTTTCCTGAGCGCCGAGGCCGAGTTTTTTCGAGCAGATTTCCTGCAAGGTGCCGAGGTCGAAGGGCAGGGGCGCCACGTCGCGCATCCGCTCGGTACGCAGTTTGACCAGTCGCGCACTGGCGGCGTTGCTCATGGCGTTGGCCGCGTCCCGGGCAAGCTCCGGATTGAGGCAACGGCCCTGATCATCACAGGCGTCTTCGGTCGCGCGCCATTGCGCAGTGAAGGTGATGTTGTCGTGGAGCAGGTCCACATCGATGGCCCAATAGGCGACGGGTACAAAGTCGGCAATGCTGCGGTCCCGATCGACCACCAAACGCAGAGTCGGGGTTTGCACGCGGCCAACCGGCAACACACCCTGATAACCGGACTGTTGGCCCAGCAGGGTAAACAGGCGGCTCATGTTCATCCCGATCAGCCAGTCGGCGCGGGAGCGGCCAAGGGCCGAATGGTAGAGACTGAAGGTTTCTGCACCGGGCTTCAACGAGGCCAGGGCCTTGCGGATCGATGCGTCGTCGAGGGCCGAGAGCCACAGTCGCTGGATGGGGCCGCGATAACGGCAGTGCTCCACCAGTTCCCGGGCGATCATCTCGCCTTCGCGGTCGGCATCGGTGGCGATCACCAATTCCTGGGCTTCCCCCAGCAGACGCTTGACCGCCTTGAACTGGCTGGCGGTCTTGGGCTTGACCAGCATCTTCCACTTCTCGGGGATGATCGGCAGGTCGGCCAGCACCCAGCGCTTGTACTTGGCGTCGTAGCTGTCGGGCGGGGCGGTTTCCAGCAGGTGGCCGATGCACCAGGTCACCGTCACGCCTGGACCCAGCCAACAACCGTCGCCACGCCGGGTCGCGCCGAGCACGGCGGCGATATCCTTGGCCTGGGACGGTTTTTCACAGAGGAACAGCCGCATGGTCACCACATTCGTTACGAAATTGAATGGGGAGCAGGATGGGCAATAAATCAGAATTGGGCAACTTTTATCTGGATGGATATACAGCAATTTGTGTGTCTGGTGCTAAACCCAATGTGGTAGCGGGCTTGCTCGCGAAAGCGGTGTATCAGTCAACCTATCCGGCGACTGACACTCCGCATTCGCGAGCAAGCCCGCTCCCACACTGAATCTCCAGCGTCAGCCGGATCGAAGTTTAGTTATTGTCGATATCCACGTTCTTGGTCTCTTTCAGGCAAATCAGCCCCACGATCAGGCTCACCCCGGTAATCACCACCGGGTACCACAGGCCATAGAAGATATCGCCGGTGTACACCACCAGCGCAAACGACACCGTTGGCAGGAACCCACCAAACCAGCCGTTACCAATGTGGTAAGGCAGCGACAACGAGGTGTAGCGGATGCGTGTCGGGAACAGCTCCACCATCAGCGCTGCCAGCGGGCCGTAGCACATGGCAGCGATCAGGATCAGTGCCACGATCAGCACCACCACCATGGTTTTGTTGACTTGCGCCACGTCTGCCGACTGCGGATAACCCGCCAGCGTCACCGCGCCTTTCAGGGCAGCTTCGTCGTAACCATCGATACGCACATCACCCACGCTCACCTGCACCGCGCTGCCCGCCGGGGCGGCCGCGCTTTCATACGGCAGGCCCTGTTTCACCAGGAAGGTCTTGACCTTGTCGCACGGGCTGTCAAACCGCGCCTTGCCCACCGGGTCGAACTGGAAGGTGCAGGTGGCAGGGTCCGCCAACACCGTGATCGGTGACTGGCGGCTCGCATGGTCCATCGCCGGGTTGGTGTAGTGGGCCAGGCCCTTGAAGATCGGGAAGTACAACGCGGTGGCCAGCAGCAGGCCAACCATCAACACCGGCTTGCGCCCCAGCTTGTCCGAGAGCCAGCCGAAGAAGATGAAGAACGGCGCACCAATCACCACGCTGATGATCAGCAGCATGTTGGCCAGTGCCGGGTCCATCTTCAGAAACTGCGTGAGGAAGAACAGCACATAAAACTGTGCGGCATAAAACGTCACGGCTTGCCCGGCGTTGATGCTGAACAGCGCAATCAGCACGATCTTGAGGTTTTCCCATTTGCCGAACGACTCGCGGATCGGCGCCTTGCTGGCCTTGCCTTCCTCTTTCATTTTCAGGAACGCCGGCGACTCGTGCAGGCTCAGGCGGATCCAGGTGGAGATGCCCAACAGCACGATCGACAGCAGGAACGGCAGGCGCCAGCCCCACACTTCAAACTGGTCGCCGGTGAAGTAACGGCACGCCAGCACCACCAGCAGCGACAGCAACAGGCCGAGGGTCGCGGTGGATTGAATCCAGCTGGTGTGGAAGCCGCGTTTGCCCGCCGGTGCATGCTCGGCCACGTAAGTGGCCGCACCGCCGTACTCGCCGCCCAGCGCCAGGCCCTGGAGCATGCGCAGTGCCACGAGGATGATCGGTGCGGCGATGCCAATGCTTGAATAGGTGGGCAGCAGGCCCACGCAGAAGGTCGCCAGGCCCATCAGGATGATGGTGGCGAGGAAGGTGTACTTGCGGCCGATCATGTCCCCCAGCCGACCAAACACCAAGGCGCCGAACGGGCGCACCACAAAGCCGGCCGCGAAGGCCATCAGGGCGAAGATAAACGCCGTGGTGTCGTTGACCCCGGCAAAGAACTGCTTGCTGATGACCGCCGCGAGGGCGCCGTAGAGGAAGAAGTCATACCACTCGAACACCGTCCCGAGGGAGGAGGCGAAGATGACTTTCTGCGTGTCGTTGCTCGAGCGTGCGCCGAGCGCCGGGTCCAGGGGTTGAGCGTGTTCTGACATTGGGTAGCCCTCACAGTGATTATTTATTGTTGTTCCACTGTCGGCGCCGAATCGGCGCCGCTGTTCAGATTGCGGTGACCAGTTCTTTCTCCGGGGCGAGGCTCCTTGTGTTCGGCGAAAGGATAAGCTGCGCGGCTTTTTCCGCGATCATCAGCGTGGGTGAGCAGGTGTTGCCTGAAGTAATGCGTGGCATGACTGACGCGTCGGCGATGCGCAGGCCCGGAATGCCGTGCACCCGCAGTTGCGCGTCGACCACGGCGTCCTTGTCGCTGCCCATGCGGCAGGTGCCCACCGGATGGAAAATCGTGGTGCCGATGCGGGCAGCGGCCTCTTGCAGTTGTTCGTCGGTTTGCAGTGCTTCGCCGGGCAGGTATTCCACCGGGTTGAATTGCTTCAGGGCCGGCGCCGAAACGATGCGGCGGGTCAGGCGAATGGCGTCGGCGGCCACCCGCAGGTCTTCCGGGTGGCTGAGGTAGTTGGGGCGGATCAACGGCGCGTCTGCCGGGTTGGCCGAGCGAATGTCGATGCGGCCACGGCTTTGCGGGCGCAGGTCACACACCGAGGCGGTGAAGGCCGGAAAGGCGTGCAGCGGTTCGCCGAAGCGCTCCAGGGACAGCGGCTGTACGTGGTATTCGAGGTTGGCCGACGTCTGTTCCGGCCCGGAGCGGGCGAACGCGCCCAACTGGCTGGGGGCCATGGACAGCGGGCCGCTGCGGTCGTACAGGTAGCGCAGGCCCATGCCCATCTTGCCCAGCACGGTGCCCGCAATCTGGTTAAGGGTGCGGGCGTTTTCCAGCTTGTAGATCAGGCGCAGTTGCAGGTGATCCTGCAGGTTGCCACCGACGCCGGGCAACTCGTGCAGCACGTCGATACCCAAGGGCTTGAGCACGCTGGAAGGGCCGATGCCGGAGCGTTGCAGGATGCCGGGCGAACCGACGGAGCCCGCGCACAGGATGATTTCCTTGCGCGCCCTCCATGTAACGGCCTGGCCTTGCTGGCGAGCAACCACTGAGGTGGCGCGACCGTTTTCCAGCAGCACGCGGTCGACTTCAACCTCAGTCATCACCGTCAGGTTGGGCCGCTGGCGGACCGGCTTGAGGAACGCCTTGGCCGCGTTCCAGCGCACCCCGGATTTTTGATTGACCTGGAAATAGCCGCAGCCTTCGTTGTCGCCCTGGTTGAAGTCACTGATGCTCTCGATACCACTCTGCTGCGCTGCATCGCGAAACGCGTCGAGGATCGGCCAGTGCAGGCGCTGTTGTTCAACCCGCCACTCACCGCCGTCACTGTGGAATTCCGAGGCGCCGGCAAAATGGTTTTCGCTCTGCTTGAAAAGTGGCAGCACATCTTTCCAGGCCCAGCCGGGATTGTCCTCGGCCCAGCCGTCGTAGTCCCGGGCCTGGCCGCGCATGTAGATCATGCCGTTGATCGACGAACAACCGCCCAGCACCTTTCCCCGCGGATAGCTCAGCGCACGGCCTTGCAAGCCTTCCTGGGCTTCGGTCTTGAAGCACCAGTCGGTGCGCGGGTTGCCGATGCAGAACAGATAGCCGACGGGAATATGGATCCAGGGATAGTTATCGCGACCGCCGGCTTCAAGCAACAACACGCGATGGGCAGGGTTGGCAGACAGTCGATTGGCCAGCAGGCAGCCTGCGGGGCCGGCGCCTACCACCACGTAATCGTATTCAGCAGCTGCAGAATGCATCTGTGACCTCGCTTGTTTTTCTTATTGGCTCCATCCTAGTTGTTAGTTTTCGTCTTAAAAATGTTAGTTTTTACCCAGCTACTGTGCGTTTTTAGACAGCGATGCTTTCAAGGTGGAGAGCGGAGGCGATATGTTCGACTGGAATGATCTGCGGTTCTTTCTTGAGTTACAGCGTAGCGGACGCCTGCTCACCGCGGCGCAGCGTTTGAAAACCACCCACGCCACCGTGGCCCGGCACATCGAGGCCATCGAGAAGAGCCTGGGCACCGCACTGTTCGTGCAGCACGCACAGGGCTACGAACTCACGCCTTCCGGCGAAGCCCTGCTCAAACACGCCGAAGCCATGGAAAACGTGGCACTGCTGGCCGAAGAAGAACTGACCCATTCTGCCGCGCCCCTGGGCAAGATTCGCCTGGGCGTGGCTGAAGGTCTGGGGGTGATGTTTCTCGCCAGTCGCATGGGCGGCCTGTTCGAGCGCTACCCCGGCCTGGAAGTGGAACTGCTGGCGGTGCCGCGCTTCGTCAGCATCCTCAACCGCGAAGCGGAAATCAGCATCCACCTGGAACGCCCCAGCGTCGACCAATTGGTAACCCGAAAACTCACCGACTACCGCCTGGCGCTCTACGCTAGCCGCAGCTACCTGGACCGTACGCCACCGATTGAAAAACGCGAGGATTTGGCCGTCCATGCCTGGATCGATTACGTCGACGATTTGCTGTTCAGCCAGGAACTGAAATTCCTCAGCAGCTTCTGCCGCAACCCCAAAGTGGTGTTCCACAGCACCAGCGTGATCGCCCAGCACCAGGCCGCGCGCTCGGGATTGGGGATTGCCGTGTTGCCGTGCTTCATGGCCGCGAGCGACCCGGAACTGGTGCCGCTGTTGCCGGGGAGAGTATCCAGCGTAGCTACTGGATCAGCTCCCGGCGCGAGTTGCACAAGTCGGTAAGGTTGCGGGTGTTGTGGGATTACCTGGTGGAACTGTGCGCGCGGGAGCAAGGGGTTTTGTTGGGGGAGGGTTAGAGCTTCACCACCTGATGCACCTGCTCCCCACAGGCACGGATCTCATTGATCATCTTTTCAAACGGCGCGCTGACAATTTCATCGTGGGTCAGCCAGCGTATCTTCTGCACCAGAAGGTAGTGATAACGCCATTCGCCCTTGACGCGTTCACCCGTCAAGTCCAGGTCGTACCACGGCGAGTGCACCTGGCAGGCCTTGATGTCCTTGTCGATCTGCCCACCCGACAGTGCGATGGTGTAATCCAGCGTCTCGGGGTTGCCTACATACAAGTCCGCCAGTTGCCCGTTGCGGCGGTAGTTGAGCAACCCGTCCCATTTCTCCTGCAGCAAGGCATCGTTGTAGACGTGGTCATTGCCTAAGGGCTCCAGGGGCCGCATGTCCGTCAGGTTGGCGCTGACCTTGTAGCTGGCCGGGATCAAGAAGGCCGTGGCGGGGCGCTCGACCTGGCAGTCGGTGATCTGTTTGCCAAAGTTGTCGCAGATGTTCTGGTCGCTGGCGGTAGCGCCTTGCTGGCGGTCGGCGAGGCTCAGTTGCATCAGCGGCATACCGCGAAAATCAACGGTGGCCGAGACGCGGGCGGTGCCCTGGGCGTCGAAGCGTTCTTGCTTGTCGAGGATCAACGTGGTGGCGGCAGGTTGCAGCGGGATGTGTTCTTCACGTACCTGGCCCTCGGCGTTGGTCACCAGCACCCAGCGGTCCTGGATGTCGGGCAGGGTCTGGCCTGGGGCGAAGACCGGGTTGGTCGGGTCCAGCCACCACACTTGGCCATCGACTTCGGCGCGGACAATGGCGTGGTTCGGTGCGCCGGTGCCGGGAATCAGCAGCGGGTTGACCACATCACCTCGGCTGACCCAGGCGGGTTCGGCCTTGATTCCGCTGGCCTTGAGCATGGCCGCCAGCAATGTCGAAAGGTCTTTGCAGTCGCCGTAGCCGTGCTGTTCGATCTCGGCCAGGCTGAAGGGTACGTAGCCGCGATCCGAGGCGCGCCAATCGCCCAGGTAACGGTAGTGGTCGTTGATGTGCTGCATCAGGCCGGCCACTTGCTGCGCCGGCGGCAGGCCGCGAACGGAGGCCACGGCGGCGGCACCCTGGGGCGGCAGCTTGGCGCTGAGGATCTGGTTGTAGCGTTCGGCAAAATTGCCGAAGTATTGCTGGCGATCCAGGGAGCTGCCGACTTCGATACGCGGTGTGTGGCGTATGTAGGCGTTGGCGGATTCGTTGATGTAGCTGAGGTAGGTCGGAGCCTTTTGCACCACGTCCAGGGTCTTGCGATTGGCCGATGGGGTAATGCTGAAACCCTCCATCAATTCGCTGCGCCACTCGATGGGCCGCTCGGCGGTGAAGCGTGCCTTGAAGTGGTCGCGCCGTGCGGCGCTGGGGCCGAACTGCAAGGCGTAGTAGAACTCGGTCATCAGCGGTTTGGCGGGATAGTGTTCGCGCACCGTGTAGCGGATTTGCGTGCCGACCCGCAGGTTGGGGAATGCCAGCGAGGTCTGTTTTTCCCGGGAGAATCCCTGGTCAGGATTGGGGGCGGTGCGGGTGTCGATTTGTGCCTGATCCAGGGGCACCGGTTTGCCGCCGGGCTGGGTGGACTCGGCCTTGAGCAGTTCAAAGCCGTCCTCTTCCTGATAGCTGAAGTCGATCCGCGAGAGCATTTCCCGGCCGCTCGGCTTGAGGATGGTGTAGTGGTAGCGCGTGGTGCAGTCGACGCTGGCGTCGCGGTTGAAGTGGCAATGCAGCTCGGTGTCGCTGGCCAGCGGGGCTTCGGCCATCGGTTGCAGGGCGGCAAACGCGCTGTGGCTGGCAAGCCCCCAGCTGATGCAGATCAGGGGACGGTAAAACGAAAAACGGTGCATGGGCGCCTCAGGTGGAACATTGACACAAGTACCCTACGGGTACCGAGAAGGCGCCGGATGATAATGGATCGCAACACGAATGCCTAGCATTGTCGGACAATTATTTTCGCTGAAAGGCCCGAGATAGAGCCTTCGTTAATGTTTTAAGGATTATTTTGCGAGCTCAAACTCGACACTTCCCAGTCGTTCGCCGTTCACCAACACGTGCACTGCGTGCTTGCCTGGATAGTGTTTGCGCGTGGTCAATTCACGAATGTGTTGGCCGCGGCTGATGGCGTGATGCTCCACGGCACCCAGGGTAAATGCCTTGAGCTTGAACACCTTGGACGCGCTGTGACCGGCGCTTTTCACATAGTCGATGGCGTAGTCGACCACCAGCTTTTGTGGGGTGTCGGCG
The DNA here is from genome assembly GCF_016650865.1 of Pseudomonas sp. TH34. Classification (NCBI taxonomy): domain Bacteria; kingdom Pseudomonadati; phylum Pseudomonadota; class Gammaproteobacteria; order Pseudomonadales; family Pseudomonadaceae; genus Pseudomonas; species Pseudomonas sp. TH34. Next base: position 40,043 of record NZ_JAEKFB010000006.1, on the reverse strand, counting down.
ATGGATTCCAGGCTGAAAGAGAGGTTGATCCGGTCGCCCAGGTTAATCACCGCCGGCTCAACCTTGAGCTGATGGAGCTTCACCTCGGCCTTGGCCCCCGCACCCATGATCGTCAGCGCCCGGGTGTTGCCTTGCTTGATGAGGCTGCGCAAGGCGTGGCGGGCGATCCAGGCGGTGTGGGGGTTGGCCAGGGACCAGCCTTCGATCAAGGTCAGCACCCAGTCGGGATGGTCCTTGGTGATGTCGTTGAGGTGGTTGGCCACTGACTTGCGCACGTAGAGGCTGCTGTCGGCCTTGAGGTTATCGAGGATCGAGGCACACAGGTTAGGGTCGGCTTGCACCTCGGCCAGGCGAAACGACCACGGCAGGCGTGGCCGTGAACCTTCGCTGGCGAGGCGTCGTACGTGTTCGTTGTCATCCAGCGACCATTGCTGCATCACCGCCAGGGTGCGCTTGAAATCCTTCAGCAGAAAATACCGCACGGCAAACTCGGCGGAGCCGAAGGTGGTGAAGTACTTGAGGGCGGCCATGGAACGCTTGAAGTCTTCGCCGCCGTAGCTTGCGACGTAGTGGGGCAGGAACAGGCTGACAAAGGCACTGTTCAGCCGGGGTGCCAGGGCATACAGCAACTTCAGCGTTTGGGGGTAATCCAGCGGGATCACGGTGTGCAGGCTTTCGCTGACCCGCGCCATGCGCTGCATCACCGACAGGTCCGCGAGCCCGGCCTTGGCGTGTTTGAGAAAACCCTTGGCGTCGAACGCCGGGTACACCGCAGTCATTTCGGTGGCGATGTGTTGCAGGCGTTCGGCGTTGAAGATTTCCTTCAGGGCCGGGGCGCTTTGGTCGGTCATGGGCAAGTCCGCAGATGAAGTTGGCCATCAGAGTACATGCAAAACCCCATATCGAAGGCCCCACGTCGTAGCAGCTGTCGAGCCTTGGCGGGGCTGCGTCAGCGGTGTGTCTGATACACCGCGGACGCAGCCTCGCCTGGGCTCGACAGCTGCTACGGGGAGAGGTGTGGGTTAGAGGTACCAGCGATATTCCCGCGCATGAATTTCCTGCTGGAATGCCAGGTGGTCCTGGCGTTTGTTTTCGCAATACACGTCGACAAACTCGGCGCCCAGGCCTTCACGCAACGCTGGCTGATGTTGCATGGCGCGCACTGCTTCGAGCATCTCCAGGGGGAAATCCGCGCCGCTGTTGCGGTCTTCGTTCAGCGGGGCGATGGGTTCTTTGGCCGCCTCAAGACCGTGTTCAAGCCCTACCAGAATCGCCGCCAGCACCAGGTACGGATTGGCATCGGCACTCGCCAGGCGATGTTCGATGCGCAAGTTGCGCGGGTCGGATTCAGGGATTCGCACACACGCGTCGCGGTCTTCATAACCCCAGCACGCGCGGGTGGCCGCGTTGACCGTGCCGCCGAGCCGGCGGAAGGCGTTGTGGTTGGGCGAAAAGATTGGCATGCAATGGGGCAGCAGTTCCAGACAGCCGGCCACCGCGTGGCGCAACGGTTGCTGTTGATGGGCCGCCAGCAGGTTATTGCCCGCAGCATCGTACAGGCTGACGTGTACGTGCATGCCACTGCCAGGATGTTGCAGGTAGGGCTTGGCCATGAAGCTGGCGCGATAGCCATGCTTGAGGGCCACGCCACGGGTGCTGCGGCAGAACAGGGCGGCCCAGTCGGCGGCGCGCAGGCCGTCTTCCAGGTGGCCGAAATTGATCTCGAACTGGCCGGGGCCAAGTTCGGCGGTGATCACCGTGATGTCGATGCCCTGGGCCTTGGCGGTCTCGACCATGTCGTCCAGTACCGGGGCGAAACGCGACAGGCGCTCGATGTGTAGATTGGGCTGGTCGTCGGCGTCATCACTCAACGGGTCGCGGGCGAATTGCGGCAGGCCATCGCTGAGCTTTTTATCGAACAGGTAGAACTCCAGCTCAAACGCGACTACCGGGTGAATGCCCTTACAGTGCAGGCGCTCCAGCACTTTGGCCAGCACTTCCCGGGGTTCGAATTCGATGGGCGCTTCGGTGCCATCGGAGGTGATCAGCATCTGCCCCAGGGGCTGCGCTTCCCAGCTCACCGGCTTTAGGGTACCGGGCACCAGGCGGCGATTGGCGTCCGGGTCACCGTCGTGAAAGCAATAGTCGCCAATCTTGAACAGGCCGCCCTGGGCACCCAGCAGTACCGCGTTCTGCGGCAGCTTCAAAGGGCTGCCGGCGGCGACCTTTTCCAGCATGTCCACCGGGTAGCGCTTGCCGTAGAAATGCCCGGGAATGTCCAGGGCAATCAGGTCGACATAACGCACATCGGGATGGTTCTGGCGAAAGGTCCGGACTTCGGCCAGCAGCGAGGAGGAATGGCTTTTCACGGGTGACGCTCCTTGGTGTGCCTTCAGTTGTAGACCCACAGCACACGGGCTGGCAGGTCAGTCAGGTTGCCGTAGCGGCAGTGGGCGAAACTGGCCAGGTGGAAGCTGTCACCCGGGCGCAAGGTGACCGAGTCGGCCTCGCCCTCAACCCACAGTGTCAACTCGCCTTCCAGTACATAACCGGCCTGTTCGGCACGGTCGCTCATGGTCTGTTCGCCACTGTTGGCGCCGGGGGCCAATAGGCTGTCGAGCATCGAGAACGCGCCGTGCATGCTCGGCGACACCAGGATGTCGGTGATGCCATTGGCGTAATACACCGTGCGCCGTTCGTTAGGGCGGGTCACCCAGTCCACCGCCTTGGGTTTGGATAGGCTGTAGAAATAGGTGGTGGGCACCCCGAGGGCGTGGCTGATGGCCGTGAGGTCGGCGACGGTAGGGCGCGACAGGCCGCGTTCAACCTGGGACAGGAAACCTACGGAACGCTCGATCTTTTGCGCGAGTTGCGCCAGGGTGAGCTTCTTGTGCTTGCGCAGGTCGTGAATCAGGATCGCCAGGGCGTCGAGTTCTTCTTGCTTGTCCATGGGCGCTTCGTGAAATTATTATCAATAAATTTCATGAAAAATTACAGGATTAATTTCATGGAGGCAATGGGTATGGAGTTGGCGGAGCATTTACGCAGCCTGGAACAGGAGCTGCACCAATGCACCACCCGTGCAGATGCGACGCGGTTGTCGGTGCTGCTGGCGGATGATTTCGTCGAGTTTGGTGCCAGTGGCAACGTGTGGGGCAGTAAGGCCGAGGTGATCGACGGTTTGCAGGACGAGGTGTTCTCTGCTCGAAGCATCAGTGACTTTGCATTGAAGCTGCTGGCCGAGGGCGTGGCGTTGGTGACGTATCGCTGCCAACGGGCGGCGACTGAGGCCAATGCGGCGGGGGAGTCGTTGCGCAGTTCGGTGTGGCGCGAGAGCGGCGGGCAGTGGCAGATGGTGTTTCATCAGGGCACGCCGACGCGTCAGCGTGCACCTGTGTAAGTGTCGGCAGGTTCAGGCCGTGTGCTTGACCTCAAACCCCAACAGGCTCACATCATCACGATGCCCCAGCAACTCGGCCACCACCGACGTCGGCGACTTATGCTTGTAGGTGTTGTAGTTGTTAACCGAGTCCTGGAACAGCTGGCGGGTGAACGCGACGCGGCTTTCCAGGCTGGCAATGTCCGCGGCGGGTGACGGGGCGTTTTGCGCCGCCGCCAGTTGTTGCTCGGCCTCTTTGAATTGGCCGAAGGCTTTTTTGCAACGATCAAGCAGCGCCACCAGTTCCCGGTAGGTGCCGAATACGTAGAGCGCGAGCAAGGTGACAATAGTCACGAAAATGATGATGACGTGGGTACCAGTCATTGGACTTCCTGGGCAGCTGGAAAAAAGAACCAATCTTATCTGATTAATCGTCGCCTCAGTCGTTGGCCATCCATCCGCCGCTTCAATCACTGCGCTGAATGATTCTTCACGGCTGCGGTCGGAATCTTTACGCGTCATTCATTGAAGGAAGTGCCCATGAAGTCCAAATCCCTTGTTGCCTGCCTGCTGGTTGCCGCGAGCCTGTCCGCCGCCAGTCTTACCGTCCAGGCGGCTGATACTCCGCAAAAAACCGTGCAGCCTTCAAACATCAATACTCGTGACCTCAAGACCGGCGACCGCGCGCCAGACATTCTGATGCGTAAGGAGTCGGCCATTGCCGACTGGAAGAAACACGGCCTGAAGCAGCCGGAAGAAGACAGCCAGTGGGCCCGGGTAAACGACAAGTACGTGTTGCTCAAAACCACCAACGGCACGATTCTCGACATCACGCCGGTTAAAAAATAAAGCGTTCAGCGGGATGAGCGACCGCGTCTTCATCCCGCTGCATTTGTTTTTTGCATAAATGCATAAATCAGCATTTATTTCGTCTCATCTTGCGTTAAGGTACATCCGCTTGCGGGTCGCAATGGCCTCGTTACCTTGACCAGAATGAGAGCAGGATGCTTGCCACAATAAGAAACTACCCACGTACCGTGAACCTGCTGCTGTCGGCCACGCTGATCCTCACGCTGGCCAAAGCCATCACGTTTCCGTACCTGGTGATCTACCTCACCAACCACTTTGCCCTCGACATCAGCCAGGTCGGCCTGGTGATCGGCAGCTCATTGATCGTCGGTTCGCTGCTGAGTGTGTATGGCGGTTTCCTGGTAGACCGCATCAGCAGTTACCGGCTGTTGCTCAGCTTGAGCGTGGTGTTTGCCCTGGGGTTTATCGGCACGGTGCTGGCTCGGGAAATCTGGTCGTTCTACAGCTGCCTGATCCTGATCAACCTGGCGTACGCGGTGATCGACATTGCGATCAAGTCCGGGTTTGCCAGCCTGTTGCCGGAGGATGAGCGCAGCGAAGCGTTTTCCATCAAGTACACCCTGACCAATATCGGTTACGCCGTAGGGCCGTTTTTTGGCGCGATGATAGCCAAGCTCGATATCAGCTTGCCGTTTATCCTGTCGGCCGTTCTGGGCCTCGGATTTTTCCTGCTGTATTGGCGTTGGGGCGACCGCACCTTGGCCACCGTCGACACCACGCAAAAGCCGGTGTCATTCCTCGCCGTGGGCCGCGTACTGCTGCGGGATCATCGGCTGGTGTGCTTTACCATCGGCGGCCTGCTCAGTGCCGTGGTGTTCGGCCAGTTCACCGCGTACCTCTCGCAATACCTGGTGACTACCACCACCGCTGAATACACCTACACCATCATCAGCGCGGTACTCACCACCAACGCCGTGTTGGTGATTGCCCTGCAATACGCGATTGGCCGGAGGATTTCCCACCGTTACCTGAGCCAGTGGCTGATCTTCGGCCTGGGCATGTTCATGCTGGGAGTGATCGGTTTTGCCCTGGCGAGCAACGTGTGGTGGTGGATAGTGGCGATGGCGATTTTCACCGTGGGTGAAATCGTGGTGTTCCCGGCCGAGTACATGTTTATCGACCGCATCGCCCCGGACCATCTGCGGGGCATGTATTACGGCGCGCAAAACCTCTCCAACCTCGGCGCTGCCCTGGGGCCGGTGCTGTGCGGGCTGGTACTGGCCAGCCTGCCGGCCCACTACATGTTCTACATGTTGGCAGCGTTTATCGTCGGGGGCGGGGTGTTCTATTTTATCGGGGCGTCGTTGAAGGCACGCTCACTGTAGGCGCGAGGTCCTACAGTGGGCGTAGCGGCAGGTCATCCAGCCTGAGTTTGCCGACGGTGTTGCTCTGCAATTCGTAACGCAACTCGTCGACCATCTTTTCCACTTCCTGCGGGGTCTGCAGCTTGTTGACGCTGATCCCGGTGACCACCAGGTCCACCCGGCCGCTTTCGGCATCGAAGACTTTGAGGGTCAACGAGGCGTCACGGCACAGGGTGAACTCGCAGGTCAGGGGCGACAGGGCCTCTTCGATGCAGTTGCGCAGTTGGGAGAGCGTAAACATTAGGGCTCTCCTCAGCGACGACGCAGCAACAGGCCCAGCAGCAGGCCGACACCGGCGACAATCGCCACGGTAGCCAAGGGTTTTTGCTTGGCAAAGTCGCCAACGGTGTCCAGCGCATCACCGTAGGTTTGCTGCAATTGGCCAGCAGCCTGGCGGGCCACACCTTCGGCCTGGAGACGTTCGTCACCGGTCAGATCACCCAGAAAACCTTGAGCCTTGCCGGCCACTTTCTCGACGGCGCCTTTGACTTGTTCGCTTTTCATGATGGATTCCTTAAAGGGCATGACATCTCGACAGCACAGGACCCAAAGCCCTGTGCCCACTCTTCAAGGTTAAGCAGTGCATCCCCGCGCAATAAGGCGAATTTGCACCGGTCGCACTGGTGCATTTGCACTCTATTTCGGCTTTTTAACCCGCAATTCACCGGCAAACAGCCCGCGCTCACGGGCCCAGACGATGGCTGCACTACGGCTATGTACCCCCAGTTTGGAGTACACCGTGGCCACATGGTTACGCACGGTGTTGGGCGCCAGTTTCAGGCGCGAGGCGATTTCCTTGTCGGCCAGGCCTTCGCAAATCAAGCCCAGTACATCGCGCTCCCGGGCGGTCAGGTCGGTAAAGGAAATGTTCGGTACATTGGGGCTGTTGACGCTCTTGGCGTTGGCCAGTTTTTCAATCAGCGTCTGGCTGAACCATGAGGCGTCCTGCATCACTTCCTCGATAGCGGCCACCAGTTCCAGCTCGGAGCGCTTGCGTTCGGTGATGTTCATCAGCACCAGCAAATAGCAGGGCACGTCCTGGATGCTGACGGTGTCGGCAGACAGCACGCAGTCGATCAGCTCATTGCCTTTCTTGCGAATCTTCAGGTCGAGGCCGTCGAGGTTGCCGGCTTTTTCCAGGGTGGTGAACAGTTGCGTGCAGGCCTGGGGGCTGTCGATAAAGTCGATGTCTTCGATGGATTTGCCGATCAGTTCTTCACTGGTATAACCGGTGATGGTCATGAAGGCTTCGTTGATATCCACCACCTGGCGGTTGGCGGCGTTGCACACCAGGGTCGGCACCGGCGTCAGGCGGAACGACTTGGCGAAACGTTCCTCGCTCTGGCGCAGGGCGGTTTCGGCTTTACGGCGGGGCTCCAGGTCAGTGAAGGAAAACAGCATGCAGTCTTCCTCATTCATGTCCAGCGGTTGGCCGGCCACGATCACCAGTTTGCTGCCGCCTTCGGGCAGTTTCAGTTCGGCTTGCATCTGCGGAATGGTCGCGCCTTCGCCCAGGCGCTTGACAGCGAGGTCCTTGTTTTCGGCCTGTTCCAGCACGTCCAGCTCATAAACCGAGTGGCCGATCACTTGGTCGCGGTTATAGCCGGTCATCTCCAGAAAGCCCTGGTTGACCTTGATATAGCGCAGGTCGCTCAAGCGGCAAATCACCGCCGGTGCCGGGTTGGCATTGAAGGTTTTTTCGAAGCGCTGTTCGGCGCTGGCCCATTCGGTGGCGTCGCTCAGGATCAACACCAGCAACTCCGGCTCGCCCGACGCGTCGTCGAGCACCAGGCTGCGCAGGCGATGCACCCAGACTTTTTCCTCGTCGCCGGTGGGGGTGACTTCCACCACCACATCGCTGAACTCTTCACCGTCTGCCACCCGGCTCAGGGGGTAATTCTCCAGCACCAGCGGGTGGTTGTTGCGATACCGCAAGGCAAAGCGCGCGGCGTATTCCTTGGTGTTGGCACCCAGGTCTTCGACTTTATCCACGCCATGCATCAGCAGCGCGGCTTCATTCGCCCAGAGGATGGTCTGGTCGGCCTCGGCGAGGATCACCCCATCGGACAAGCCGGAGATGATCTGCTGCAGTTGGCGGCGGTTGGTTTCTTTGGCGAGGACGGCCTGGCTCATGGTTTCTCCTGGGGTAAGTCGCATGGGAAGTACGACACCTGAGGCTCAGGATAGTGCAGAGAAAGTGCCCGGCGCGGGGTGCGAATGCACCAGTGCGCCTAGTGCAATTGTGCCGAGACCGCAGGGTAGGTGCCTCGCCAAACTGGCCACCTACCCACTGTTCAAAGGATTTAACATGACCACTGTCTATGAAACCAACCGTTCGCTGTTTCGCGTCTCCTGGGGCTCGGTATTGGCCGGTAGTGCAATTGCCCTGGTGACCTACCTGGTGTTGAGCGTACTCGGTACCGCGATTGGTGCCAGTGCAGTCAACCCGATGGCAGCCGGTAACCCGCTGAGCGGTTTTGGTACAGGTGCCGGGATCTGGTTGTTTGTCTCGACGCTGTTGGCCATCGGTGCCGGTGCATTCGTGGCCGGGCGTACCGCACCAGATCGCGGCGGCCTGCATGGCGTGCTGAGCTGGACCATCACCACTTTGCTGACCACCTGGCTGCTCGCCGCGCTGGCCACCAGCGTTGTCGGTGCCGCGGGTAACGTCGTCGGTAAAGGGTTGTCGGCGGCCGGTAGCGGTATCGCCGCCGTGGCGCCGGGCATCAGCGACAGCGTCAAGCAGCAACTGAATGAGCAGGGCATCAAGCTGGATTGGAACAGCCTGCAAGGCCAACTCGACACATTGCTCAAGCAGAGCGGCAAGCCTGAACTGGACCCTGCCAACGTTGAGCAAAAAGCCAATCAGGCAGCTGCGGATGGCAAGCAATCGGCCAACGATGCGGCGACCAACCCAGCCCAGGCCGGTGATGAATTGAAGCAATGGTTCGAGCGGGTCAAGGCTTCCGGTGAGCCCGCGTTGAATGCAGCAGACAAGCAGGCGTTGGTTAACATCGTCGCCGCCCGTACCGGCAAGAGCCAGGCTGAAGCGACCCAGATCGTCGACAACTATGCCCAGGCCTACCAGCAGGCCGTGCAGAAGGTTGACGAGCTGAAGCAACAGGCTGAGCAGAAAGCCCGCGAAGCCGGTGAAGTGGCGGCCAAGCAACTGTCCCGCGCAGCGTGGAGCACCTTGTTGATGTTGCTGCTGGGTGCGGCGTTGAGCTTTGGTGTAGGTCGCCTGGCGATTTCCACCCGTCGTGTGCCTTTGGCATAACCCTTTTTAGCGGCAGGGATGCCGCTTTCCCTTGGCACCAAACATGCTAGTGTCAGCACTCCAACACCCACTGGCAGTGCCTGGCGATGCGCGACATCTACAGCGTCTTCAACTCCAACGGCGCCTATGAAACCGGGGCCCACGCCCATGATGAATTCATGCTGATGGTGCCCGAGCACGGTCTGTTGCGTTTCAAGGATGAAGAAAGTGGGCGCACCACCTCGGTGATCGACCGCCAGTTCGTACTGGTGCCGCCGCAATCCAGCCATTCCTCTTCGTCACTCACCGCCAGCCAGGGCCACGTGGCGTTCTACGTCGACCCCGACTACATGCACTACGCCTTGCGGGATCTTTCCGGTGACGCCAACCGCTTGCTGCGCGTGCCCACCCTGGGCATCTGGCAAACCTCCGCGCCGTTGCACCATCTGCTACTCGCAAAAAAAGCCTTCAGCCAACCCGACCTGTACATCGACCGCCGCCGCCAGGTAGCCCAGGCCGATCATTTGCTGCTGCTCGAATGCCTGGCGATTTCCCTCAGCCAGCCGAGCCTGCAACGCTCATCCACCGAGCGCCATGGCGCCATGCTGGTGCGCGACGTGAAGGCTTACGTGGAGGGCAATCTCGAACGTGCGCCGGGGCTGGATGAGATCGCCGAGACGTTTCACATGTCCCGCCGTCACCTGACCCGGCTGTTCGCGTTGCACACCGGCGAGACGGTGCTGGTTTATGTCCAGCGCCTGCGCCTGGAACGGGTGCAGACCTTGTTGCGGCACACGCGCATGTCGGTGCTGGAGATCGCCAATAACGTCGGCTATGAATCACCTTCACACCTGGCCCATGTGTTTCGTCGGGTGCTGGGTGTGTCGCCGGATGAGTGGCGCCGCGGCTGATACCGCTTAACCTTTTTTTGATGTCCCAATCCCGCGCATGATCCGGCCCGATCCCGTGCGCCGCAAATCTGTCATCCGTTCATCCTCACCCCGTCAACAACAAACAAGTCCGGCCTACCGGACGAGGAGGGGCGGTGAGTGCAAAACCCTTTATCAGCTTCGCAGGGGTGCAAAAAAGCTTCAAAGTCGAGGGCCGCCAGTTTGTGGCCGTGCGCAACGTAACGCTTGAGGTCCAGCGGGGCGAAATCATCACGCTGGTGGGCCCTTCGGGTTGCGGCAAGTCCACCTTGCTCAACATGACCGCCGGGCTGTTCGGCCCTACCGAAGGCCAGGTGCATTACGACGGTGCCGAGGTTAAAGGCGTCAACACTCGGGTCGGTTACATGACACAGGCCGACCACTTGTTACCGTGGCGCACCGTGGCGGGTAACATCGCCGTGCCGCTGCAAATCCGCCGTATGCCCAAGGCCCGGATCGATGCCCGTGTCGAGGAACTGATGGCGTTGGTAGGCCTCACCGGTTTTGGCGAAAGCTATCCCAATCAGCTTTCCGGCGGTATGCGCAAACGCGCGGCTATGGCGCGCTTGATGGCCAGCGACCCGGAAACCCTGTTGATGGACGAACCCTTCGGCGCCCTTGATGCGCAGATGCGCCTGACCCTGCAAACCGAACTCTTGCGGCTGTGCCGCCAGCTCAACAAGACCGTGCTGTTTGTCACCCACGACGTCGACGAAGCCATCGCGCTGGCGGACCGCTGCGTGGTGTTCGCCGGTCGCCCAGGCACCATCGACCATGTGCTCGACATTCCCCTGAGCGGCGAACGCAACCTCGTGCAATTGCGCTCCGATCCGCGCTACGTCGAACTCTGCGCTGCGCTCTGGAAACGCCTCGCGCCCGACATGGCCGGTGCTGCTGATCCCGCTTCATTGGCTCACTCGCTGGAGGTCGTATGATCCAGATCTATCGCTTGTTGTTCCTGGTCTTCCTGCTGCTGTTCTGGGAATGTGTATCCCGCTGGTTCGGCGTCGAATTCTTCATTAGCCGCCCCTCGGCGGTGGCGCAGAGCTTGTGGAAGATCCTCATGAACGGGGTATTTTTCTACCACGCTGGCATCACCACCCTGGAAGCCGTGCTGGGGTTCTTCTTCGGTTCCCTCGCAGGCTTGATCGCGGGCTTGGTACTGGGCCGCGCCAAGCTGCTGGCGGATATCCTCGACCCGTTCCTGACCGCGTTCTACAGCCTGCCAAAAGTCGCATTGGCACCGCTGTTCATTCTCTGGTTCGGCATCGGTTTGCCGATGAAAGTCATCCTGACGGCGGCGGTGGTGTTCTTCCTGGTGTTCCTCAATACCTACAGCGGCGTGCGCAACGTGTCCCGCGAGCAACTGACCATCCTGCGGCTGATGGGCGCAAAGGAGCGCGACCTGTTGACCATGGTGGTCATCCCGTCCGCTTTCACCTGGGTATTCACCGGCCTGCGCCTGTCGGTGCCCTATGCGCTGATCGGCGCGCTGGTGGGCGAGATCATCGCCGCCAACCGTGGCCTGGGTTACCTGCTTTCGGATGCGGCCTCGCAGTTCGACACCGCCGGCGTATTTGCCGCGCTGGTGGGGATCATCGTCCTGGCGCTGATTCTGAACACAGCGGTGAAGCTGGCCGAGCGCAAGTTGATGCCTTGGAAGGCCAACGAAGCGGAACGTGAAGTTGCGGTTTAACCCCTTATTCTTGTGGAGCTTGATCATGTTCAAACCACTGTTCATCGCCAGCGTTTTACTCGCTTCATGCCTGCCCGCCGCGCAGGCCCAGGATCTGACCAAAGTCACCCTGGCGTTCCCCAGCGAAGGCTTCCTCTATGTGCCGATCTACGTCGCGCAGAAGCAAGGCTACTTCGCCGATGAAGGCCTGAATGTGGACGTCATCGTATTCCAGAAAGGCGGCTCGGCAGCACTCACCGCCGTGCTGGGGCGAGATGCGGATGCGTACGTCGGCCTGCCCGCCGTCGCGGTGCGCGCCCGCACCAAAGGCCAAAATGTCCAGGCGTTCGCCGCCGTGCAAACCCAGTTCGGCAGCACCGTGGTGATCGACGGTGCCTCGGCGCAAAAGGCCGGCGTGTCGGCCACCTCATCCCTGGCCGCCCGTGCCCAGGCCCTCAAGGGCTTGAAGATCGGCGTCACCGGCCCTGGCAGCACCACCGACATGCTGGTGCGCTACCTGGCCAAGGATGCGGGGCTCAACCCGGACAAAGACTTCACTATCATGCCCATCGGCGGCGCGCCGAACATGCTCGCGGCGTTTTCCCAGAGCAGCATCAACGGCTTCTCGCTGTCGCCACCCACCATCACCACCGCCGAGAAGCAGGGCGGCTTTGTGTTGATGGACCTGGCCAAGGGCGAATACAAACCCCTGGACGGCTTCCTCTTCACTGCGATGATTGCCCGTGAAGACTGGCTGGCCAACAACAAGGTCACCGCCGAAAAAATGGTCCGCGCCCTGTGGCGTGCCGAGCACCTGATCGCCAGCGACCCGGACAAGGCCCGCGAATCGGTGCGCCCGTATTTCGCCAACACCGACGCCGCCATCTTCAACGCCGCCTGGGCCGCCTCACTGCCGTCCTACCCGGCCACCCCACGGATCGAGAAGGACGGCGTGGAGAAGAACATCCGCTTCATGAACGCTGTGGAGAGCGACCCGGTCGAACTCGACCCGCAGCAGGTCTACACCAACTCCATCGTCGACGCCGTGGCGCCGACTGTTTCCACCCTTCAGGGAGAGGCGAAATGACGCCCGAGGTTCATCTGGTCAATGTTTTCCCCGCCACCGCCCGTGGCGGCAACCCGGCGCCCACCGTGGCCGTGGCCGATGGCATGTGCGATGCCGACATGCAGCAAGTGGCCCGCGACTACGGCCATGAATGTGGCTTTGTATTCGCCGCGCCGGTTGGTAGTGAGTTCGATTTTGCCTTGCGGTTCTGGGTGCCCAACCACGAGATGGAAATGTGCGGGCACGCCACCGTAGGCGCAGTTTGGTTGCTGGATCGGCTGGGCATGCTGCACAAGGATCGCCTGGCTTTGTGGACCTTGAGCGGCCGGGTTGAAGCGCAAGTGACCGCCGCCGGCACGTCGGATATCCAGGTGGAAATCAGCCAGCCCAAAGGCCAGGTCGAGGCGTTGAACGATGCCGAAGTCGAGGCCGAGATACTGTCGGTGCTCGGCATCACCTCCAACGAACTGGCGCCGCTGCCGATCCAGAACGCGTGCACCAGCCGGGTGAAAACCCTCATCGCGCTGAAAAGCGTGGCGGTACTGGACAGCCTGAAACCGGATTACCGGCGGATGCAGCAACTGTGCGAGCGAATCGGCTCCACCGGTTTGTACCCCTATGCGCCATCGGATCTGGAAGGCCGACAGTTTGATGCGCGGCAGTTTCCCAAGTCCTCGGGTTACCCGGAAGACGCCGCCACCGGCATCGCCGCTGCCGCGTTGGCGTTTGGCTTGTTGGAGAATGGCCTGGTGACGGCAGATGATCGCCCGGTGCACATCCGCCAGGGCCGGGCCATGGGCCGACCTTCGCAAATCTCCCTGCGGTTTCGCCGGGATGAAGCGGGGCAGGTGCAAGGTTGCTGGCTGGGTGGGCATGTGGAATTTGTCGAGGAGCCGGCATGAACGTGCGTGAAAAGCTCAAATCACTGGGGCTGGAGTTACCCGAGGCGCCGAGCCCAAAGGGTGACTACGTGCCGGTGACGATTCATGGAGGCGTGGCGTATGTCAGCGGGCAGGTTTGTCGGCAGGGTGACAGCGTGATTACCGGGCCGGTGACGGACCAGACCTCTACGGAGTTGGTCAACGAAGCAGGGCAGACCTGTGTGCTGCGGGCCTTGAGCGTGCTGGACCAGGTTGTAGGGCTGGAGAATGTCGAGCGCATCCTGTTCGTTCGCGGGTTTGTGTTTGGTGGGGAAGGTTTCCAGGGCTTCTCCAAGGTTGTCGACGGCGCGTCGCAACTGTTGATTGAGCTGTTTGGCGAGCACGGCCGGCATGCGCGTTCGGCGGTGGGAGTGGCGGGATTACCCAGCAACGGCCTGCTGGAACTGGAACTGACGGCGGTCGTCACCCAAACCTGACCTGCCTGAACCACCCACCAAAATGTGGCGAGGGAGCTTGCTCCCGCTGGGCTGCGCAGCAGCCCCAAAACCGATGATCGCAGTGCCTCGGGCATAGCGCGTCAACCGGTCCGGGAGCAAGCTCCCTCGCCACAGGATTCGTGTTGCTTTCACCTCTGCAGGAACCCCGGCGAACGAGTAAACTGCCCGCCTTTTATTCTCACGACGAGACGGTGAGCTTTTGAACGCAGGAAAAACCGCAGGGCTGTTGCTGCTCACCGCCTTATTGGCGGGATGCGGCACCTCGCCACCCCGCACCCCCAACGACATCTGCGGCATCTTCCGCGAAAAGGACGACTGGTACGACGCGGCCAAAGTCACCCAGGCACGCTGGGGCGTACCGATCCAAGTGCCGTTCGCGATCATGTATCAAGAGTCCGGCTTCCGCCAGGACGCCAAGACCCCGCGCAAATACCTGTTATGGATCATCCCCTGGGGCCGCGTGTCCACCGCCTCCGGCTACGCCCAGGCCAAGGATGAAGTGTGGAGCGACTACCAGAAAAGCACCGGCCGTACGGGCGCCAGTCGCGAGGACTTTGACGACGCCATCGATTTTGTCGGCTGGTACATGGACAAGACCTACACCATCAACGGCGTGTACAAATACGATGCCTACGGCCAATACCTGAACTACCACGAAGGCTGGGGCGGGTATCGTCAGCGCACCTATGCGAGCAAAGCCTGGCTGATGCCGGTGGCGGGCAAGGTGCAGGCGCGTTCGCAGATGTATGCGGCGCAATATGCGGGCTGCAAAAATGATCTGGGGCGGGGGTTCTGGAGTCGGTTTTGGCATTGGCTGTGATGTTGGATAACGAGAGAACATGATGAACAACGAACTGGAAATCACCGACATCCGCCTCGGTGACGGCAAAACCGTGGTCAAAGGCGCCCTGATCACCACGCAATACACCGGCACCCTCGAAGACGGCACGGTGTTCGATTCTTCATGGGAGCGGGGCAAGCCGTTTCAATGCGTGATCGGTACCGGTCGCGTGATCAAAGGCTGGGACCAGGGGCTGATGGGCATGAAAGTCGGCGGCATTCGCACGTTGTTTGTGCCGGCGCACCTGGCCTACGGCGAGCGCTCGATGGGCGCGCATATCACGCCCAACAGTAATCTGCGCTTTGAAATTGAGTTGTTGGAAGTACTGACACGCGACGATTGAGAAGGGATGAACATGGATGTTGTTGACACGATGGCCCTGCCGCGCAGTTCGATAGCGGGCATCCGGGTGGTTGAACTGACGGTTGAGGATGAGGCCGAGCTGCAGCGCTTTTTCGAAGCAGCCCCGGAATATTTTCTCGCGGTCAACGGTGAGCCAGCCACACCCACGGAGGCTCGGGATGAGTTGACCCTTCAACTGCCCGACACCTGGAGCTACACGCGGATGTATTGGATTGGCTATCGCAATGCCAAAGGGCAGTTGGTTGCGGTGGTGAATGTGGCGTCTGACCTGCTGGCGGTTGGGGTGTGGCATATCGGGTTGCTGTTGGTGGCCACGCCGTTGCATGGCACCGGGTTTGCGCGGCAGTTGCATGCTGATTTCCAGGATTGGGTAGTCGGCCTGGGCGCACGCTGGTTGCGGCTGACGGTGGTGGTTGGGAACGTCAAGGCCGAGCGGTTCTGGCCCCGGCTTGGGTATGTTCAGGTGCGGACTCGGGATGGCATCGAGATGGGGCGGCAGGTGAATCGGGTTTCCATTCAGGTGAAGGCGTTGGCGGGTGGGGCGATCAATGAGTATTTGGCGCTGGTGGAGCGTGATCGACCGTCCTTTGCGTAGCAGCTGTCGAGCCTGGGCGAGGCTGCGTTCGGCGCGACTCGGTGCAGTGCCTGGCTTGATGATCGCAGTGTGGCCGACGCAGCCTCGCTTGGGCTCGACAGCTGCTACGGGGGGGGAGGCCCCTACCTGAACCCTCCCTGAAGAATATTCCTAACCTTATCGGGTAAGCTTTCCTACGGTTTACTCTCCTTAAATCGGAGCGTAAGCTTTGCGCGTTTTCATCAATAGCGGAGACTCTCAGTGGGTACTTGTTCGAGTGACAGTCGTCGGCCGGTCTCGATAACCGGCACATACTTGGCAAGGTAACGCGCATTTTTCCGATGCCGTTGTCTCGCCCAGAAGCGAGAAGCGGCATCCCGGTAGCGGCCAGTCCTGGCCCGATCCCGATTTCCCTCTCATCGACGCTGACCCGTACGTGATGCCTTGCATCGCGGTACTACGGACGCGCCTGTCGTTTGCGACGGGCGGGCCTGTCCTGTCGTGCCCGTGACCCAATCACGGCCCAGGATGGTCGTACCTGCCCGAAGGTTTCCTCGCCTAAGTTTGGCTGGCAATAAACAGGGAAGACTGACTATGCAAGCAATCAACAACATCAACCTCAATTCGCTGGTCGACACACTGGTCAGCCTCACTGCGGCCTTTATCCTCGGTGGACTGATCGGCTTCGAACGTCAGTACCGCCAGCGCACGGCGGGGTTGCGTACCAACGTCTTGGTGGCGGTGGGCGCGGCGATTTTCGTCGACATGGCCAACCGTCTGGGCGGCGCCGAAGGGGCGGTGCGGGTCGTGGCCTATGTGGTCTCGGGCATCGGTTTTCTCGGTGCTGGCGTGATCATGCGGGAAGAGGGCAACGTGCGCGGGCTGAATACCGCGGCCACCCTTTGGGCATCGGCGGCGGTGGGCGCCTGTGCCGGTGCCGACCTGATCCTCGAAGCGTTGCTGGGTACGCTGTTTGTGCTGGCGGCCAACACGTTGCTGCGGCCGATCGTCAATAACATCAACCGCCAGCCATTGGACGTGGTGTCGGCCGAGGTGACCAACATTCTCTATGTGGTGGCCCGTCGTACCCAGCAAAAAGCAGTACTGGCCTTGCTCGAAGCCGAACTTGCACGCTGCAACTACCCGGCCAGCGATGTGGACGTGCGCCCCTTTGGTCCTGAAGAGGTGGAAATCGAGGCGACGCTGGCCGTGACCTCGGTGGACGGTGACGAACTGGACGCCCTGGTGGCGCGCATTTCCACCTCGACCCTGGTGGTACAGGCGTTCTGGAGCCCGAGTACCACCGACTAGACGACCTCGGCTCCCCGGAACCCCACTGTTTACTATGCTTCTAGCGAGGAAAAGTCCTACATGCGACTGGGACTATCCCTTCAGGTGACGCGTCATTCCATTGGTAAGGTTGCGCGCTTGCGACTAGCCAGGCACGCAGGTGCGGCCACCCATGGCTATGCGCTGTTCAAATGGAGGGACCCGACTGCTTCTTGTAGGAATGTTCAGAGCCGCTCGTCGGAACTGTCATTTCTCACAGGTAGATAGGTCCCGTGTGATGTGCAACGGTACTGAATCCTCCCAGGGGAGCCTTATGAGCAAAGCTTTAATAGTGGATGACCACCCATTTATCCGCGCAACCGTCCGGTACCTGTTGAAGCAGGAAGGCTTCGACACGATCTTCGAGGCCGGCAACGGTGCCGATGCGATGCAGATCGCACGGGAAGAACGCCCCGAACTGATCATCCTCGACCTGGCGATGCCGAAGTTGGGTGGCCTGGAGGTGATCAGCCGGATCAAGGCACTGGGCTTGCCTTGCAAGATCCTGGTGCTGACGTCCTATCTGGCGGTGTTCTTTTCTACCCGCTGCATGCGTGCCGGCGCGATGGGTTTTGTGGCCAAGACCGGCGAGCTGGATGAACTGCAAAAAGCCATCAAGGCGGTGATGTCCAACTACAGCTGCTTTCCCAGCCTGCCTACCAGCTCGGTGCGCCGGGACGATTTGCAGTCCACCGAACAGGACCTCGTGGCAGAGCTTTCCGACCGTGAGTTGACCGTGCTGCAGAAGTTGGCGCTGGGGCTTGGCAACAAGGACATAGCCGAGGACATGTTGCTCAGCCACAAGACCATCAGTACCTACAAAACCCGTCTGAAGGAGAAGCTGCGCATGTCATCGGTGGTGCATTTGTCCAAATTCGCCCAGCGCAATCATCTGATCTGAAATGACCAGGTCCCGGGCCTTGTGGCTCAGTGCGTGGCTGCTGCTGGGCGCGCTCTACACGCAAGCCCCGGCCCTGGGTGAGGCGCGCACCCTGTACCTGCTGGGGCACTCCATCCTCGAAACTCCGGCGGTGGGGTTGCACGAGGCGGACTGGCGCTGGCTGCGGGAGCGCCGCCGTTTGTTGATGGGGAT
Organism: Pseudomonas sp. TH34; assembly: GCF_016650865.1. NCBI lineage: Bacteria > Pseudomonadati > Pseudomonadota > Gammaproteobacteria > Pseudomonadales > Pseudomonadaceae > Pseudomonas > Pseudomonas sp. TH34. The sequence continues at coordinate 21,926 of NZ_JAEKFB010000006.1, read as the reverse complement.
CTCCAGCCCCGATTACGCACCGTTCGAGTTGAGCAGCAACGATGAGCTCGAGGGGATTACGGCAGATTACGCCGCACTGATAGCCGACGCGCTGAACATCACGGTTGAAGTCCGTCGTTACGACAACCGGGATGAGGTCATCACCGCACTCAAGCGCGGCGAGGTGGACTTTGTGGGGTCAGCCAACGGCTACGAGGCGGCAGACCCGCAACTGGTGCTGTCGCGCTCCTATGCCATGGATCAACCGGCCCTGGTCACCCGCACGGGCGAGAGCCAGACCCTGAGTGCGGACCTGGCCGGCAAGCGGGTGGCCATGTTCTATCATTACATGCAGCCTGATGCGGTACAGGCGTTCTACCCTCATGCCCGGCTACAGCTTTTCCCTTCGACCTTCGAGGCCATCGGCGCTGTTGCATTCGGCCAGGCGGATGTTTACCTCGGCGATGCAATCAGCGCCAACTACCTGATCAACAGGAACCACCTGAACAACGTTCGAATGGCCGATTTCTCTTCACTTGAAGTCAATCCGTTTGCGTTTGCATTTTCTCGCAACAACACGCGCTTGCTGCCGATCATCAATGCGGCGCTGGCCGCAATTCCGGTCAGTGAGCAGATGGAAATACTGCGGCGCTGGAGTGCCGGAAATCTTGGGTTCCTGGGGGCGGACCGGTTGCGCTTGAGTGCCAGTGAGCAGCGTTGGCTGGAGAAGAACCCCAGGGTAAAGGTCGCGATACTCGACAGGTTCCTGCCGGTTTCATTTATCGACAAGCAGGGCGCGTTCGAAGGGTTGAGCGCCGAGGTGTTGGCCCGTATCAGCTTGCGCACCGGGTTGAAATTTGACGTCGTCCCGGGCACCTCGATGCCCCAGCAGATTGACAAGGTCAGCACCGGCGGTGCGGACATGATCGCGGTGGTCACGCCCAGCGTTGAACGCACGGACAAGGTGCGTATTACCCGGCCTTACCTGACCAATCCGTTTGTACTGGTCAGTCGCATGGATGACCGCAGCCCTCTCACCCTGGAAGACATGGCCGGCAAGCGCCTGGCGCTGATCGGCGGCAATAGCCTGCAAGAGGGGATTGCCCAGGCTTATCCCACTATCAAGTTTGTGGACGTCGACAACCCTGAACACGCCATGGCGCTGGTGGCCAGCGGCGGCGCCGATGCGGCCGTCAATACATTGATCAGTGCGCGCTACATGATTGCCCGCGAGTACCGTGACCGCTTGCGGGTCACCAGCACGATCGGGTCCGAGCCGGCCCGCATAGCCTTTGGTGTCAACCGCAGCCAGTTGGAGTTGTATTCGATCCTCGACAAGGCATTGCTGAGTATCACGCCCCAGGAAATGGACGAATTGGCCGGCCACTGGCGTAGCGAGGTATTGGTTGAAGACAGTTACTGGGCGCGGCACCGCACCGTCATCATTCAAGGTTTCAGCCTGGCGGCGCTGCTGTTGCTGATCACCCTCGGCTGGGCGATTTACCTGCGCGGCCTGATACGCAAACGGGTGCAGGCCGAGCGCGCCCTGAGTGACCAGATGCGCTTCATGGGCGTGCTGATCGACGGCACGCCTCATCCGATTTATGTGCGTGATCGCCTGGGCCGGCTGATGGCGTGCAACAGTGCTTACCTCGATGTGTTCGATTACAAGCTGGAGGACGTGACCGGTAAAACCGTGGTCGAGACCGACACCGGCAATCGCCCCCAGGCCGAGTCTTTTCACCAGGACTACCTGCGCTTGATGGAGCAGGGGGAGCCACAGATCCAGGACCGCGTGCTCAAGGTGCCGGATGGGACGGTTCTGACGATCTACCACTGGATGCTGCCGTACCGCGACGGTGATGAGCGGGTAGTGGGCATGATCGCCGGCTGGGTGGACGTCAGTGAAAGGCAGCATCTGCTCGGCCAGCTACGGGAGGCCAAGGAGGAGGCCGACGCCGCCAATCGCTCCAAGACCACCTTTCTCGCGACCATGAGCCATGAGATACGCACACCCATGAACGCCGTGATCGGCATGATTGAACTGGCCTTGAAAGCCGCCGAACAGGGCCGGGCCGACCGCGATGCGCTGGAGTTGATCGGCGATATCCTGGACATTGCCCGCATCGAGTCGGGCCACTTGTCCCTGGCTTGGCAGCCTTCAAACCTGCACGAATTGCTGGTGTCCGTGGCGCGGGTCTTCGAGGGGCTGGCGCGGGCCAAGGGCCTGGTATTGAAGGTGGAGCTCGACCCGTTGATTGACCGATACGTGCTGGTGGACCCGATGCGTTTCAAGCAGGTGGTGTCGAACCTGCTGAGCAATGCGATCAAGTTCACCACCCGTGGTCAGGTACGGCTTGGCGCGTCCGGTTCGTCGGCGATTGCCAACGGGTACCTGAGCCTCAGGCTGTGGGTGGAAGACACCGGCATCGGCATCAGTGTCGAAGACCAGAAACGTCTGTTCAACCCGTTTATCCAGGGCACGAACACCGCGCAATCGGCGCGCAGCGGTTCCGGCCTGGGCCTGGTCATCAGCCGCAACCTCTGCGAGATGATGGGCGGGCAACTGCAATTGAGCAGCTTGTTGGGGCAGGGCACCCGGGTGGACGTCACCCTGGCATTGGCCGTCGCCGACGCAACCCGGGTGCCGGCCGTCTCCGTTGCCCTGGAAACTTCGCCGGCCCACGCATTGAGCATCCTGGTGGTGGATGACTACCCGGCCAACCGGCTGCTGCTGGCCCGGCAATTGAGCTTTCTGGGGCATCGAATCACCACCGCCGAAGATGGCGTCCAGGGGCTTGAACTGTGGTTGTCCGGACGCTTTGATGGGGTGATTACCGACTGCAATATGCCATTCAAGGACGGTTACGAGCTGGCGCGGGATATCCGCACCCTGGAGCGTGAACGCGGCCTGGCGCCTTGCCTGTTGCTGGGGTTCACCGCCAACGCCCAGCCCGAGGAAGCCGAACGTTGCCGACTGGCGGGAATGGATGGCTGCCTGTTCAAGCCCACCGGGCTTGAGGACCTGCATGCGGCCCTGATGTCGCGCACAGCCACGCCCTCGGTGGCCCCGGTCAGCGTGGATGAGTTGTCGCCAGACTTTGATTTGCGCGACCTGGAGAAGCTGACCGGAGGGAATGTCGACGCAGTAAAAGAGCTGCTGGTGCCATTGCTCGACAGCCTTGAAGCTGACCATGGGCAACTGGTGGTCCTGCAACACAAGGCCGACTTCGCCGGCCTGCACGACCTGGCCCATCGAACCAAAGGCGGCGCGCGCATGGTCAAGGCCCAGGCATTGATGGAGTGCTGCGAAGTATTGGAAAACGTCTGTGAACGGCAAGCGCGTAACGAGTTGGCCAGTGCCATCGACGGCATGGATGAAGCGCTCGCTCACCTGCATCACGGGTTGTCGGTTTATTGCAATCAGACTTGACTGGCGAGGGCTGTCATTCGAGCTGTTTGGGACAACTCCTACATGAAGGTGGAACAAGCCTTATTTAGTCTTCGGAATATGTCTGGAAAATAGGCCGCCCAGTCCCTCACGAGCGCTCCTTGCTCAGGTGTTCGCCATGCCAAACAAAGTACTGACCATCCTGATCGCCGATGAACAGCACCTGCAACGGCTGTACATCGAAAAAATGCTCAACCAATTGGGCTACTACCGCATCGTCCCGGTGCAAACCTTCGACGAAGTGCTGATCCTCACGGCCATCCCGACCGAGCCGTTCGACGTGTTGATCATCAATGCCGGGTTGGCGGCCAGCGAGGGCGGGGTACTGGCCTACCAGGAGCAGCACCCACAGATTCGCCATGTGTTGGTCTACGATATCCGGGACCTGGGCACGCCGGCCGCCACAGCGACACTGCTGGTGCGCCTGCCGGGTGCGCCGGACAGCGTCAACCTCGAACACTTCATGGACATCATCGACCCACCACCAGCCACCAGCGGGCTGCGGGTGTTGCCGTGGCTGCGGGAATTATCCCGCAGCCCTGTGGCTTAGTCCCAGTTCGGCGCGATGCCCTTGGGGCTGGTCAGCCGATGGCCACGCTCCAGGCCGGCGATCTGCGCCATGTCGTCATCGCTCAAGGTCAGGTCCAGGGCATTGAGGTTGCTGGCCAGGTTGGCGCGCTTGGTCGACGACGGGATCACCGCGTAGCCCAGTTGCATGGCCCAGGCCAGGGTCACTTGCGCCGGGGTTGCCTGATGCCGTTCGGCGATCTGCTGGATCACCGGGTCCTTCAGCACTTCACCGTAGGCCAGGGTCATGTAGGAGGTGATCTGGATACCATGGGCCTTGGCAAAATCCACCACGGTGCGGTTTTGCAGGTACGGGTGCAGCTCGACCTGGTTGGTCGCGATGTGCTCGGCACCGACGGCGGCAATTGCCTGTTTCATCAGGTCGACGGTGAAGTTGGAAATACCGATTTGGCGGGTCAGGCCCTGGCGCTTGGCTTCCAGCAACTGGCCCATGAATTCGGCGACCGGCACCTGGTCTTCCGGCGATGGCCAGTGGATCAGGGTCAGGTCCAGGTAATCGGTCTGGAGCTTGCGCAGACTCTCCTTGAGGCTGGGAATCAACTGGCCTTCGGCGAAATTGGCGATCCAGATCTTGCTGGTGATAAACAGCTCGTCCCGTGGGATGCCGCTGTCGGCAATGGCCTGGCCGACATCGGCTTCGTTCTCGTAGATTTGCGCGGTGTCGATGACGCGGTAGCCCAGTTCCAGGCCGGTGCTGACGGAGTCGATGACGACCTGGCCTTGCAGGCGGAACGTACCGAGGCCGAATGCGGGAATAGACATGAGTGACTCCTGAAGTGATGTGAACAATGGAGTCGAGTATCGGCTCCTCGTTCCTTCAGAAAAACCGCTGAATCCGAAAAGGACTCTTTACCAAAAGTCATGAGTGGTGAAGAGCAAAAGCCATCGCGGCAAGCCAGCTCCCACAGAAGACTGTGTTTATTCAGCCAGTTTTTTGAGTTGCCGCGCCAGGTCCAGGGCCACCCGCCCGCTGCTTGCCGTGGGCACCAGGTGGGTAAACGGAATATCGATCATCCGGTTCTCCCGCACCGCCCGCAAACGCGAGAGCACCGGGTCACTGGTCAGCAACTGGCGCTTGCGGCTGGCCGGTGACCACACTGCATCCGCCAGCAAAATCACATCCGGGTCACTCATCAGCAGGGTTTCGCTGCTCACGGTGACGCGGTATTGGTTGATCCCGGCGAATAAATTGCGCGCCCCGGCAGCCGCCACCAATGTAGTGACAAAACCCCGCCGGCCTTCGCTGTCCAGCCCGTTGACTTCACTGTCGAGGTAAAACACCGACAGCGGTTTACCCTTGCCAGTCAGTGCCTGGGCACTGGCCAGGTCGGCGTCCATGGCATCGCTCAACGCCCGCGCCCGTTGCTGTTTGTGCACCAGGGCGCCGAGGGTAAACAGGTCGTTGCGGATATGCCCGAAGTAATCCAGCGAATGCCCGTCACACGCCGACTCCAGCAAATATGACCCAACCCCGTTGCCGGCCAACCCTGTGCGGGAAGTGACGCCAGTGCCAAAGGCAGTGGCGAACCCACCGACCACCAGATCCGGTTTCTGCGCATAGAGCACTTCGCTGGACGGGTACTTGGGTGCAATCACCGGCACGCCGAAATACTCGCCGTGTCGGTGGGCCACACCGTTGTCATCCAGATACGCCACGCCCACCAATGCCGAGCCGACATCCAGCGCCAACAGCAAGTCGGCAGCATGCTGGTTGAGGGCCACGATGCGCGAGGGCGGTGAGTGGGTGGCCGTCCAGTCCTGGTTGCAGTTGCGATAACGGTCCGCCAGGGCCAACGATGGGCAGAGCAGGGCGCCCAACAGCAACCACGACGCTTTCACGGGCGCTCCTTGATCAGCAAATCCTCGACGACTTCGCCGCCCACCAGGTGCACTTCCACCAGCCGTTGCACGTCTGCGTTGCTGTGCACGCCGTACCAGCACGTGTCCGGGTACACCGTCACAATCGGGCCCAGGTTGCACGGGAACTGGCAGTGGGTGCGGGTCAACAGCACGCCGCCAGGTTTTTCGATGCGGTCGTGTGCCAGCAGGTGGCGGCGCAGGGTTTTCCATAATTGCAGCGCGCCACGCTGGGTGCAGCGCGGGCCGGTGCACAGGAACACGTGACGGGCGTGGTCAGGCACATGGGACCAGTCCGGATGAGTTTCCACGGGCGTACTCATCAGAAGCGATACGTGTAGCGTACTTCGGAGGTGAACGGCCGCCCGAGGTTGTCGACGTTGCTGGCGCGGCTGGTGACGTAATCGCGGTCGAACAGGTTCTCTACCAGCAGGCTGACGCGGTGTTGGTGGGCGTTGTCGAGGTAGCGATAGGCGTCGGCATCCACCACGGTGTAGTTGCCGTACTCGACCTTTTTCGAGCTGACAATATCGCCGATGTAACGCACGGCAGTACCGACGCCCCACAGGCGGTCCACCGATTCATAACCGACCCGCGAGCGGGCGAAGAAGCCAGGAATATCATTGAGGGTGACACCCGCGCGGGACTCGGTGAGGTTGCGGGTCATGTCGGCCTGCACGCTCCATTGCTCGTTAAGTTGCAGCTTGGCGTCGGCCTCGAAACCGCGCATCTGGATCTGCCCCTGGCCGTTGATCCACTGGATATCGTCCAGGGTGATCAGGTTGGTGATCTTGCGCTTGAACAGCGTCACGCTGGCGCTGAAGTCCCGCGCCAGCAGGCTGCCCTTGTAGTCTATGCCCAGCTCGGCGTTGCGGCTCTTCTCCGGCTTGAGGTTGCGGTTGCCTTTCTCATCGTCTTCGTTGACGAACAGTTGCTCGGCATTCGGCAGTTTGTAGGCGGTGCCGTATTGGCCGCGCAGGGCCCAGTTGTCGTTGAGGTCGTAAAGCGAAGTGAGCATGCCGACGGTGGCGCTGTCGCCGCCGCTCATGGCTTCGTGGCGTACGCCGATGCTCGGGTGCCAGTTCGGCAACGCTTCGATATTCGGGCGCAGTTGGGTGTACAGCGCGTGGGCCTGGGCCTTGTTGTCGTCGATGATCAATACATCGTCCTGGCCCTTGAACCACTGGTTGTCGGAACCGAATACCAGCACATGCTCGCCGGGCAACACGGCCTTGCCTTCGGCCTGCACGCCCCAGTCGGTAAAGCCCCAGTAGTCGTTGTGGTTGATGACCTTGGTGCCGCCGCCTTCGACATTGTTGAGACGGGTGTAGCGCGTGTCCCAATCGTTGATATGCCCTTTGACGAAGTAGCTCAGGCGCTCGTTGATGCTTTGCTCGAAGGTCGCCGTGGCGATTTGCTGCACGCGGTCGTTGGTGGTCTTGTGGTTGTCCACCGGGCGGGCGAAATCCAGGTTGGCGTCGGCGTATTGGTAAAACAGTTCCAGGCGCGTGTCATCGCCAAACGACTGGATCGCCTTGGTGCCGAAGGTGGTGACTTCGTAGGAGCGCTTCTTGTCGGTGACGTTTTTCATGTCGCGGTTGCGAAATGGCTGGTAGCCCTCGGAGACGTTGCGGCTGACGTAGGCCAGTAAGCCGAGGTCGCCAAACCCGTTATTGAAAATCTTCTCGACCCGGGCATCGCCGGTGGTGCCGCCGAAGGTGTCGGCGCCCAGGTTCACCTCGCCGGACGCCTCGCGGGTTTGCGGGCTGCGGGTGACGATGTTGATCACCCCCGACACCGCCTGGGTGCCGAACAGCAGGCTCTGGCCACCCTTGAGCACTTCGATGCGCTCGATGGCGTTGGCGGGCAGGGTGTCCAGGTACAGGCCGCCGTACAGGCGGTTATTCAGGCGTACGCCGTCCAGCAGGATCAGCGTGTCGTCGTTGCGCCCGCCCAGCAGTGAATAAGTGCCGTAGTCGAACGGGCCATTCTTGGGTGCCACGTACAGGCCGGGGATGAACATCTGCATCACACGCGACACATCGGCGGCGGGGCCGGCGCGTTCAATCTGTTCGCGGGTGACGATCTCAACCTTGCTGCCGTACTGGGCCATCTCGGCCACGGTGGTGGACTCCACCGACGGTGCGGAAACGTTGAGTTGCTTGAGTTCCAGGGTGTTGTCGTCGGCCAGCAGCAGGGGGCTGAACAGGCAGCCGAACAACAGGCCGGGCACAGGAGTCTTGAAAGGTCGAATCATAGTCTTCTCGGAAAAGTATCTTTCGCGAAAAGCACGCACGAGTAGGCACCGAGCACACGCCAATACCGGCCCATGCCCGCCCACCGCAGGATTTTGCCAAACAGAATTCCAGGCCGGTCTCCGGGCTCACGCGTATGGACACCTTCACCTTCCCATGGCGCGCAGGCCACAGTGGTGTGTCGAAGGGGTCACGCGTCTACCGTTGCGGGGGCAGCACCGGACTGGCTCAAAAAAAGAGCGGCACCGGTTTCCCGTTTCACCCCAAGCACGGCGGCAGGGGGCACCTGAAACAGGCCGGCATCTGAACATTCGAAAGACCGTTCGTCAACTTGGCGGGGACTTTTCCGGTGGCTGCATGGGAAGCGACTGACGGATATTGCCAGAAAATTCCCACAGGAGTACAAATGTACTCCATGACGAATCTAACGCCCCGCCGTACCGCCATCCTGACCTTTATCCGCGACCGTATCGCGCAGCAAGGCCAGTCTCCCAGCCTCGCCGAGATCGCCGAGGCGTTCGGCTTTGCCTCCCGCAGCGTGGCGCGCAAGCATGTGCTGGCGCTGACCGAGGGTGGCTTTATCGAGGTCAATCCCAATCAGGCGCGCGGCATTCGCCTGCTCAATCAACCGGCGCGGCCGGAGCTGCTGGACATCCCGGTACTCGGCCGGGTAGCTGCCGGCTTGCCCATCGGCGCTGACGCTGAAGTGCACAACCGCCTCTTACTCGACCCGGGCATGTTCGCGAAAACCCCGGATTACCTGCTGGGGGTACAGGGCGATTCGATGATCGAAGACGGCATCCTCGATGGCGACCTGGTGGGCGTACGCCGCAGCGCCGAAGCCTTGAACGGGCAGATCGTGGTGGCGCGCCTGGACGGTGAGGTCACCATCAAGCGTTTCGAACACGTCGGCGAGCGCGTGCGCTTGCTGCCGCGCAACCCCGCTTATCAACCCATCGTGGTGCGGCCCGATCAGGACCTGGCCATCGAAGGGGTGTTCTGCGGTTTGGTGAGGCAAGGCTGATGGGCGCCGTCGTTGCACTGGACTCGCTGTTCAATGGCGGCCGGGTCTGGAAAGGCCGGCCTGCCGCGCCGCCCGCCAGCGTCCATCCCACCGGGCTTGCGGCCCTGGATGCAGTGCTGCCCAGCGGTGGCTGGCCGGAAGCGGCGTTGAGCGAAATCCTGATGGCGAAGGAGGGCGTGGGTGAGTTGCAACTGGTGTGGCCGACCCTGGCGCGGTTGTCGGCGGCCGGCGAGCGCATCGTGCTGGTGGCGCCGCCTTACACGCCGTACCCCCACGCCTGGCAAAACGCCGGGGTGGATGTGCGCCAGCTTTCCGTGATCCAGGCCGATGAACGCGATGCCTTGTGGGCCGTGGAGCAATGCCTGCGCTCCGGCAGTTGTGGCGCGGTGCTGTGCTGGCCACGCAAGGCCGATGACCGGGCCTTGCGCCGCTTGCAGGTGGCGGCGGAAACCGGCCAGACCCTGGCCTTTGCCTGGCGCTCCTTGAACGAGGCCATCAACCCGTCACCGGCCGCGTTGCGCCTGGCGGTTGAGGCGAGCCCGGCGCAAGTGCGGGTGCTCAAGTGCCGGGGCGGCCTGGCCCATCCCGCGCCCATTGCGCTTGGGCACTGAGGTTGGCATGCGCTGGGTGTGTATTGTCTTCCCGCAATTGGCGCTGGACGGGGTGCTGCGTCTGCGCTCCGAACCGGATCAGCCATTGGCCCTGTTGGCCGGCACGCCGCAACGACGGGTGCTGCAAACCGTCAATGAGGCCGCGCGCAAACTCGGCCTGCGCCCCGGCCAATCCCTGACGGCGGCCCATGCCTTGACCAAGGCTTTTGCCTGCGCCGAATACGACCCGGCGCAGATCGAATACTGGCAGCAATTTCTTGCGGCCTGGGCCTACCGTTTCAGCTCCCAGGTCAGCGTGTATTACCCACGGGCGTTGTTGTTCGAGATCGAGTCGAGCCTGGGCCTGTTCGGGCCCTGGCCGTTGCTCGAAGCGCGCTTGCGCAAGGAACTGACTGACCTCGGGTTTCGTCATCGCATCGTCGCCGCGCCGAACCCGGCGGCGGCGCGGATTCTGGCGAATGCTTACGACGGCCTGGCCGTGGCCGATGAGCACAGCCTGCAACAAGCCCTGGCGCCGATCCCCATCGACCGCGCCGGTCTCGACCCACACGCCGCCACCGCGTTGTCGCGTATGGGCTTGCGCACCCTGGCTCAGGTGCAGGCATTACCCCGGCATACCCTGGCCCGGCGTTTCGACGCGGCGCTGCTCAAGCACCTCGATGCACTGTGCGGGCAACGGCCCCTGGCCCTGGCGTTCTACCAACCGCCGGACCAGTTCGATGTGCGCATCGAGCTGAATTTTGATGTGCTGTCCCACCAGGCTTTGCTGTTTCCCTTGCGCCGTTTGACTGGCGATTTATCGGCGTTCCTGTGTGGCCGCGACAGTGGCGTGCAGCGTTTTGACCTGCACCTGGAGCACGCCGCAGAACCCGACAGCGTGATCAAGGTCGGCCTGCTCAGCGCCGAGCGTGACGCAGCAATGCTGTTCGAACTGGCCCGTGGTCGCCTGGAGCAAGTGCAAGTCACCTCGCCGGTGCGTGGCTTTCGCCTGGTGGCCCAGGACCTGCCGGTGTTTGTGCCCCAGCGCCAGGACCTGTTCGACGAGCGCCCGCAACAAACCCTGCCGTGGGAGCAACTGCGCGAACGCCTGCGGGCGCGGTTGGGGGACGAAGCGGTGCAAGGCCTGCGCTTTCACGCCGACCACCGCCCGGAATGTGCCTGGCAAGCCGGTGCTGACAGTCGCCCGTGCACACCCTCAAATAGAGTGCAGCGCCCGGGTTGGTTGCTGCATGAACCGACGCCCCTGGCCGAGCAAGGTCTACACATCCTGATGGGCCCGGAGCGCATCGAATCCGGCTGGTGGGATGGCGCCGATGTGCGCCGCGATTACTACCTGGTGCGTACCCGCGCCGGTCAACAGGGCTGGGCTTATCGCACCGTGGGCGAAAGCGGCACGCTGTGGCTGCAAGGCTGGTTCGCATGAAGTACGCGGAGCTGCATTGCCTGTCCAACTTCAGTTTCCAGCGTGGCGCCTCCAGTGCCCGCGAACTGTTCGAGCGGGCCAAACAGCAGGGTTACGAGGCGCTGGCGATCACCGATGAATGCACCTTGTCGGGTATCGTCCGTGCCTGGCAGGCGGCCAAGGAAGTCGAGTTACCGCTGATTATCGGCAGCGAGATGCGCCTGGAAAACGGCCCGAAGCTGGTGCTGCTGGTGGAGAACCTGGAGGGCTATCAGCACCTGTGCCGGCTGATCACCATCGCCCGCCGCCGTGCAGAAAAAGGTCACTACCGCCTGCTGCAGGAAGACTTCACATCCGTGCGAGGTTTGCTGGCGTTATGGATGGTCGAAGACACCGACACCCAGGCCCATATCCAATGGCTGTGCAGCACCTTTACCGATCGCCTGTGGCTGGCCGTGGAGCTGCATTGCGGCCAGAACGATGCCCGCCACCTTGAACAACGCTTGAACCTGGCCGCCAGCCTGCACCTGCCGGCGGTGGCCTGCGGCGATGTGCATATGCATGTGCGTGGCCGCCGTGCCTTGCAAGACACCATGACCGCGATCCGTCACCACGTACCGGTGGCCGAAGCCGGTGCGCGCCTGCATCCCAATGGCGAACGGCACTTGCGCAGCCTCGACGCATTGGCCGCGCTGTACCCGGCACACTTGCTGGAAGAGTCCCTGAACATTGCCCGGCGTTGCACCTTCGACCTCAGCCAACTGCGCTATCAATACCCGAGGGAACTGGTGCCCGAAGGGCAAACGCCTGAGAGCTGGTTGCGCACCTTGACCGAAGAGGGCATTGCCCAGCGTTGGCCGCACGGCGTGGACGCCAAGACCCTTGGGCAGATCAACGATGAGCTGAAGCTGATCACCGAGCTGGGCTACGAAAGCTACTTCCTCACCGTACACGACATTGTGCGCTTCGCCCGCAGCCGTTCGATCCTGTGCCAGGGCCGCGGCTCGGCGGCCAACTCGGCGGTGTGTTTTGCCCTGGGCATCACCGAGATCAACCCGAGCCTGATGAACATGTTGTTCGAGCGCTTCCTGTCCCGGGAGCGCAACGAGCCGCCGGACATCGACGTGGACTTCGAACACGAACGCCGCGAAGAAGTGCTGCAATACGTGTTCCAACGCTACGGCCGCACCCGCGCTGCGTTGACGGCGGTAGTCAGCAGTTACCACGGCGCTGGCGCGGTGCGGGACGTGGCCAAGGCCCTCGGGCTGCCGCCGGATCAGGTCAACGCCCTGGCCGACTGCTGCGGGCGCTGGAGCGATGAGGCACCACCCCTGGAACGCCTGCGCGAAGGTGGTTTCGACCCCGACAGCCCGGTGCTTCGCCGGGTGCTGACCTTGACCCAACAACTGATTGGCTTCCCCCGGCACCTGTCCCAGCACCCCGGCGGCTTTGTGATTTCCGAACACCCGCTGGACACTCTGGTGCCGGTAGAAAATGCCGCCATGGCCGATCGCACCATTATCCAGTGGGACAAGGACGACCTCGATGCGGTGGGCCTGCTCAAGGTGGATATCCTCGCGCTGGGCATGCTCAGTGCGATTCGCCGCTGCTTCGACCTGCTGCGCCGCCATCGCAACCTGGACCTGAGCCTGGCCACGGTGCCCAAGGAAGACGCGGCGACCTACGCAATGATCAGCAAGGCCGACACCATTGGCGTGTTCCAGATTGAGTCGCGGGCACAGATGTCGATGTTGCCCCGCCTGCGGCCGAAAGCGTTCTACGACCTGGTGATCGAGGTCGCCATCGTGCGGCCCGGGCCGATTCAGGGCGGTATGGTGCATCCGTACTTGCGGCGACGTAACAAGGAAGAACCCGAAACCTACCCGTCGCCGGAGCTGGAAAGCGTGCTCAAACGCACCCTGGGCATCCCGCTGTTCCAGGAACAAGTCATGCAGATCGCCATGGTCGCCGCCGATTACACCCCCGGCGAAGCCGACCAACTGCGCCGCTCCATGGCCGCCTGGAAACGCCACGGCGGCCTCGAACCTCACCAGCAGCGCCTGCGCACCGGCATGCTGAAAAACGGCTACACCGAAGCCTTCGCCGCGCAGATCTTCGAGCAGATCAAGGGCTTTGGCAGCTACGGTTTTCCCGAGTCCCACGCCGCCAGTTTCGCCTTGCTGACCTACGCCAGTTGCTGGCTCAAATGCCATGAACCGGCGGCATTTGCCTGTGCGCTGATCAACAGCTGGCCCATGGGTTTCTACAGCCCGGACCAGATCCTGCAGGACGCCCGTCGCCATCATTTGCAGATCCGCCCGGTGGATGTGCAGGCCAGTGACTGGGACTGCAGCCTGGAATCCATCGAAGGCCAGCAACCGGCCATCCGCATGGGCTTGCGGATGATCTCCGGGTTTCGCGAAGAAGATGGCCGATGCATCGAAACCGCGCGTCAGGCTCGGGCGTTTTTCGATATTGCCGACTTGGGCGAACGTGCCGATTTGGACACCCGTGCCCAGGAACTGCTGGCGGATGCCGGTGCCTTGCGCGGCCTGGCCGGGCATCGGCATCGAGCGCGCTGGGAGGTGGCCGGGGTGCAGAAGCAACTGGGGCTGTTTGCCGGTGTGGCCAGCCCCGAAGAAGCGGTGGTGGAACTGCCCCAACCGACAGTGGGCGAAGACCTGTATGCCGACTACGCCAGCGTCGGTACTACCCTGGGCCCACATCCCCTGGCATTGTTGCGCGATGAACTGCGCGCACGACGCTGCCGCAGCTCCAAAGAGTTGCTGCTGGTTGAGCATGGGCGCAACGTCAGCGTCGCCGGCCTGGTCACCGGTCGACAACGTCCGGGCACGGCCAGCGGCGTCACCTTCGTCACCCTGGAAGATGAGTTCGGCAATATCAATGTGGTGGTCTGGCGCGATTTGGCCGAGCGGCAGCGCCAGGCACTGGTGGGCTCGCGGTTGCTTAAAGTGGATGGGCGCTGGGAGGCAGTGGGGGAGGTTCGGCACCTGATCGCCGGGCGCCTGACCGACCTGACCCCGCTGCTGTCGGGCATCAGTGTGCGCAGCCGGGATTTTCGCTGATCCGGCTCTTGCTCCTTCATGGCCGCATAAGCAATATGCGATGAAACCAACCGCCGCTGTCGGGCTCAAAGTTTTCATCGCCGCCCACCTTTTATCTTTTGCAGAGCCGACTGATGCAGTTTTTATCCGATACCCATGGCTGTGATGGCTGGGCTGGGGAAATGGCCCAGAGGATTCGCGCATTCGATTGGTCCGGCACCGACCTCGGCCCGATTGGTGCCTGGCCCTCCAGCCTGGTCAGCGCCGTGCAGATGATGCTGGCATCGCCCATCCCTATGGTCATGCTGTGGGGACGGGCGGGTTACATGATCTACAACGACAGCTATTCAGTGTTTGCCGGCGGCCGCCACCCGTATCTGCTGGGGGTGCCGGTAGAACTGGGTTGGCCGGAAGTCGCCGACTTCAACCGCAATGTGGTCGACACCTGCCTGGCCGGCGGCACCTTGTCCTACCGCAACCTGCCCCTGGAACTGTTGCGCGACGGCCGCCCGGAACAAGTGTGGATGGACCTGTATTACAGCCCCGTGGCCGGTGACGATCAGCAACCGGCCGGGGTCCTGGCGATTGTGGTGGAGACCACCGAGCATGTGATCTCCGAGCGCCTGCGCCAGGAACTCACCCACAACCTGGAGCAGCGTGTCGCAGCGGAAGTGCAAGCCCGCTCCGCCGCCGAAGAACAGTTGCGCCAATCACAGAAGCTGGAAGCCATCGGCGGCCTGACCGGCGGCGTGGCCCACGACTTCAACAACCTGCTGCAAGTGGTCTCCGGCAATCTGCACCTGCTGGCCCGGCATGAACCGGACAACCTCCAGGTGCAGCGCCGCGTCAGCGCCGCCATCGCGGCAGTGGAACGCGGGGCGAAACTGACCTCGCAACTGCTGGCGTTCGCCCGTCGCCAGCCGCTGTCACCGGCGGTGTACAACCCACTGCGCATCTATGAAGGCCTGGGTGAGTTGCTGCAGCGGGCGTTGGGAGAAACCATCCACATTGATGTGCAACTGCCCCAGAATCCGTGGTGCATTAACGTCGACCGCAACCAACTGGAAAACGCACTGCTCAACCTGGCGATCAACGCCCGGGATGCTATGAAAGGCGAGGGCGTGATTCGGATCACCGGCGAAAACATCATCCTCAATCCCCCGGATTGCGCCGGCAAAAGCATCAACCCCGGTGAATATGTGCGCCTGGCCGTCGCCGACAGCGGCGCCGGCATGTCACCGACGATCCTGGCACGGGCCTTCGAACCGTTTTTCACCACCAAGCCGAATGGGCACGGTACCGGCCTGGGCCTGAGCATGGTGTTCGGGTTCGTGCGCCAAAGTGGCGGGCATGTGGAGGTCGAAAGCGTGGAGGGCAGCGGCACCATGGTGCAGATGTATTTCCCGCGCAACCTCGGAGAGCCGGAAAGCCACGATACGCCCGTCCAGCTCACACAACACAGCGGCGGCCAGGAGACCATCCTGGTGGTGGAGGACAACGAAGGCGTACGCGCGGCCGCGGTGGAATTGCTCGAACAATCCGGCTACACCGTGCTCACCGCCGAAGACGGCGACCGGGCCATGCTGATGCTCCAGGCCGGCCTGCAACCGGACCTGATTTTTACCGACGTCGTGATGCCGGGCCGGGTCAAAAGCACCGACCTGGCCGAATGGGCTCGGGAGCAAGTGCCGGCGATAGCGGTGCTGTTCACGTCCGGGCATACCCGCGACATTCTTTCCAGCAACCACCTGCTGGGCACCGACATTCACCTGCTGAGCAAACCCTATGGGCCGGATGAATTGGCGCAACGGGTGCGCTCGGTGCTGACCTCCCGAATGATGTGACGAATGAAGATCCAGCCAGCAACGCCAAGCCACTGTGGGAGCCGGGCTTGCCCGCGATGGCGGTGTGCCAGTTACCGGATGGGGTGCCTGACACTCCGCCATCGCGGGCAAGCCCGGCTCCCACAGTTGATCTTCACTGCCTTGAACACACCGATAAGGTTACCCATGACTTCCCAGCGCAACCTGCCCCCAGACACCTCACTCACCACCCAACGCCCAGGCTTCGTGCGGGTGCGGGGTGCCCGGGAACACAACCTGCGCAACGTCGACGTGGACATCCCCCGTGATGCCCTGGTGGTGTTCACCGGCGTGTCCGGCTCCGGAAAGTCCTCGCTGGCATTCTCCACCGTCTACGCCGAAGCCCAGCGCCGCTACTTCGAATCCGTGGCGCCCTACGCGCGCCGCCTGATCGACCAGGTCGGCGTGCCCGACGTCGACTCCATCGAAGGCCTGCCACCTGCCGTGGCCCTGCAACAACAGCGCGGCACACCCAGCACACGTTCCTCGGTGGGCAGCGTCACCACCTTGTCCAGCCTGATCCGCATGCTCTACTCCCGCGCGGGCAGCTACCCGGCGGGGCAACCGATGCTCTACGCCGAAGACTTTTCCCCCAACCTGCCCCAAGGCGCGTGCCCGCAATGCCACGGCCTGGGCCGGGTGTACGAAGTGACCGAAGCCCTGATGGTGCCCGATCCTTCCCTCACCATCCGCCAGCGCGCCGTGGCGTCCTGGCCGCTGGCGTGGCAAGGGCAGAACCAGCGCGACATCCTCGTCACCCTCGGCTATGACGTCGACATCCCGTGGCGCGACCTGCCGAAAAAGCAGCGCGACTGGATCCTCTTCACCGAAGAAACCCCCACCGTCCCGGTATATGCCGGCTTCACGCCCGCGCAAACCCGCGACGCCCTCAAACGCAAACTCGAACCCAGCTACCAGGGCACCTTCACCGGTGCCCGACGCTACATCCTGCACACCTTCACCCACTCCCAAAGCGCCCTGATGAAAAAGCGCGTGTCGCAGTTCATGCAAGGCAGCCCATGCCCGCAGTGCGAAGGCAAACGCCTGAACAAGGCCGCGCTGTCGGTGAAATTTGCCGGCGTGGACATTGGCGAGCTGTCGCAAATGTCCCTGCTGCAACTCGCCGAGCTCCTGCGCCCGGTGGCTGAAGGGCAGGGCGATAAAAAACTCTCCGTGGAAAAACGCCTGGCCGCCCAACGCATCGCCCAGGACCTGCTCGAGCGCGTCAGCACCCTGACCGACCTCGGCCTCGGCTACCTCGCCCTTGAGCGCAGCACACCGACCCTGTCCTCCGGTGAACTGCAACGCCTGCGTCTGGCCACCCAACTGGGCTCGCAACTGTTCGGCGTGATCTACGTACTCGACGAACCCTCCGCCGGCCTGCACCCTGCCGACGGCGAAGCCCTGTTCGCCGCCCTCGACCGCCTGAAGGCCGCCGGCAACTCGCTGTTCGTGGTGGAACACGACCTCGAAACCATGCGCCGCGCCGACTGGCTGATCGACGTCGGCCCGGCTGCCGGCGAACACGGCGGCCAGGTCTTGTACAGCGGCCCACCCGCCGGCCTCGCACAGATCGAAGCCTCGCAAACCCGCGAATACCTGTTCGCCGAAAAGCGCCCCGTCAGCCAACCACCGCGCCAACCCACCGGCTGGCTGAGCCTGGAAGGCGTCACGCGCAACAACCTCAACGACCTCAGCGTGGACTTTCCACTCGGGTGCTTCACCGCCGTCACCGGCATCTCCGGCTCGGGCAAATCCAGCCTCGTCAGCCAGGCGCTATTGGAACTGGTAGGCGCAGGCTTGGGCCGCGTGGTGGAAACCGAAGACGAACCCAGCCTGGAAGACGACGCCCCACAAACCAGTGGTGGCCGCATCAGTGGCGGGCTGGAACACATCCGCCGCCTGGTCCAGGTGGACCAAAAACCCATCGGCCGCACACCGCGCTCCAACCTCGCGACCTACACCGGGCTGTTCGACAACGTGCGCAAACTGTTCGCCGCCACACCCGCAGCGAAAAAGCGCCATTTCGATGCCGGGCAATTCTCTTTCAACGTCGCCAAAGGCCGCTGCCCGAACTGCGAAGGCGAGGGTTTTGTCAGCGTTGAATTGCTGTTCATGCCCAGCGTGTACGCACCATGCCCGACGTGCCATGGCGCGCGGTACAACCCGGAAACGTTAGCGATCAAGTGGGAAGGGCTGACCATTGCCCAAGTGCTGGGGCTGACGGTTGAACAGGCGGTAGAGGTATTTGCCGAAGAGCCGGGTGTGCTGCGCTCGCTGCAAGTGCTGCGGGATATCGGCTTGGGGTATTTGCGCCTTGGCCAGCCGGCGACCGAGTTGTCGGGCGGAGAGGCGCAGCGGATCAAGCTGGCGACCGAGCTGCAACGCAATGCGCGGGGGGCGACGCTGTATGTGCTGGATGAACCGACAACCGGGTTGCATCCGCGGGATGTGGACCGGTTGTTGAGCCAGTTGAATCATCTGGTGGAGGCGGGGCATACGGTGATTGTGGTGGAGCATGAAATGCGTGTGGTGGCCCAGAGTGATTGGGTGATTGATATCGGGCCGGGGGCAGGGGATAGAGGCGGGAAGGTGGTGGTGAGTGGCACGCCGCAGAAGGTGGCGAAGAGCAAGAGCAGCCGGACGGCGCCGTTTTTGGGACGGGAGTTGGGCTGAGTTTTGCTCGACGTGCGCCATGTTCGCCGGCAGCTTCGTGATTGCCCGAGCGTTCGGTAGACTGCAGCAGTTGGCTGGATGATCCGGCCTGTCGCTGGATCTGGAACTTATGGATACAAGTACATCTCAGGTAAGAAACCCCTCGCGCCCGGCGATGGTCACATTTTCGGTGGCTTATTGCTTGATTCTCACAATAAAAATTGCCTACTGGGTGGTCAGCGACGGCTGGGGTATGGCCAGGACGGGTGATATCTCGATCATCATGCTGCTCCCCGCTGCGCTGACCTGCATTCTGTTGGCCGTGGGTAGCCTGTTGTTGTGGTTGCGCAGTGCAAAATCTTCGTGGTTTCTATTGGGCTCGTTACTTTTCGGGCTGATGCTAATCCCGCTCATGCTTCCGGAAGTTTTCCTGGTATCGGCCAGCCAATATGTGCAGGTTGCCTGGTTCGTACTGCCGGCCGCCCTACAAGCAGCCTTGCTGATTGCTGTTTGGGTCTACAGCCTGCGGATACGCCGCACAGGCTATTTCAAGTAGCCTGTCCAAAATTGCAAAATCGGGGGTTGGACCACATTTAAAACAAGGGTGGTCTGATCCGATTTGTTGTCGTTCGACTTGACGCCGCCCATCGGAAGCTAAGCCTGGGCCCCGGAAAACCTCCTTAATGGCTGGACGACTTTATGCTCACCGCGTTTTTGCAATACCCTGTTTCGTTTGGCAATCCTGCAGCAAACTTCAGGAAGATTCGCGATCTCGTAGATTCGGCGCAATTTGATCTCTTGGTGATGCCTGAGCTTTGCACCATCGGTTATTTTCACGACTCACGTGAGGCACTGTCCAGGCACGCCGAGTTGGCGCTTGATGGGCCCACCGCGCAGTTCTTGCTACAACTGTCGGCAGACAAGGATGCAACGCTCATTGCGGGTATTGCTGAGCGAGATGGCGATCAGATCTACAACACAGCGATTGTCGTATCGCGAGGGCGATGGTTGGGGAAACAACGCAAGTGCCATCTGTCACGCATAGAAAAGCCGCTCTTCACACCTGGCGATTCATTCACCTGTTTCGATGATGGAACCTGCCGATTTGGCGTTCTGACTTGTTTTGACCTCTGGATGCCAGAAGCCGCCCGCCTGCTGGTGCGCCAGGGTGCACAGCTACTGTGTTGTCCAGCCAACTATGGCGGACCTTGGACGACCCAGCTTGCGCGTATTCGCGCAATGGAAAACGCCACTCCGCTAATCTGTGCCAATCGTACCGGTGTGGAAATGTATGCAGGCTCAGAGGCGACATTCAGAGGTGAAAGCCAGATTGTCGGGCCTATGGGAGAAGTTTGGGCATCTGCCACAGAAGAGACGTCTCTTGGCTTGTCGATAATCGACCCGGCTGCGTACCTGCTCAAAGCCAATCCTATGTGCGATGACTTAATGGAAGAGGCAAGTCGCTATGCGTTATCCGGTCCACGCTCAAAATGAACACACCCTTCTGACAAAAGAAGCAGTGCAAAATGGGTTCAGACCACGTTTAAACCTGTGGTGGTCTGACCTCGATTTTTCATAACTCCGATTTTTCAATCAGCGAACGGTGACCCCGCCATTTACACAATCGTGAATGACGCCTTCAAGCTTGCGGCACAACAGCATCAGCACAACCGAAATGTCCGGATCGCAAGGGTCTACCGCCGCACCCAGTGTAGAGACGGTAATCGACGAGCCGTCATTAATCACCTGGTCTGGCTTGGTCGACTGAATGGCCAACCTGGCATCACATTCAGCTATTTTTTGCGCGATCTCGGCGTTCGGGTCGAGGTTTTCCCATTCGATAATTTCCTGAATCTCCCCAGGTACCCAGTCTGGGTCGTCCTCTATTTGAATCAGAAATGGCGTGGGGGTATGGACCAGCAATTGCGGGATAACCATCCCATAGCCGCGCCACTCCGTTACCGAGACGTGCCACGAGGAATTTTCTCGCAGATGTCTGGCAACGTCTGACAACGTCAAACCCAGCCGTTTTGAGTTGTAGCAAATGTGTGCAGAGCTCGTCATAGCGATGCGCCTGTCGACCATTGGTTATTTGCACGCGATGCTAAAGCGCTTGTGGGTTACAGACAATTTCAAATGACCGTTCTGGCTCGATCTTCGCTGACGGGTCGTCTGCCCCCTACCTGCGCTCTTCGATGCTGCGCACTAACACCCCAAAGAGCTCACCCCGCGGCATCTCGCTCAAGGGAATATTCGCCTTCTCGAACCACTCCCGATCCGCTTCAGGATGCGGGCCACTCAGCACCACTACCCCCTTTTCATAGGTGTAACGCGCTGCCGCCACATCACCATTCCGGTAGGTCGCAATGGTTGAAGAAGGCGAGGTCGCGTCAGGCTTGGGAAAGTAAGGCCCATCCTGATAAAAGACGCTATCGGCTTTCCCATCCCACACAACCTGCACTGCCGCGTCCGCAATCCCCGCGACCTCAAACCCAGGCCTGCCCGCCTCTGAATCAAGGTCGTAGGGTATCAGGCCAAAATTGCTGTCATCGGCCAGATAAGCGCCCATACACAGCCCCAGGTAGCGCCCACCCTGGGCGACAAAGTCACGAATGGCTTGCACCCGCGCATCCCCCAAACTATCAAGCGCCGCAGGGATGTCCTGACCGCCACCGGGTTGGACGTAGAGGTCATAACGAGCGAGGCTTTGCGGCGTGATGTCGATCGATTCATCTGCACCTACAAAGTCGATCTGCGCATTCGGGCGGACGCGCAGCAGGGCTGTTTTAACCTTCTCCGAGCATTCCTCGCAGCCCGCGGGGCCTCGGTAGATAGCGACATGGGTGATGGGGGCTGCGGCTTGCACCGAGTAAGGAAGCAGCGTGAAAAACGCAAAAAGCGTCGCGGCGATGGCGTGCAGATTCATGGTTGTAGAGCCGTCTTAAAGCTGATTGGGTCCGATCGGACTTTGTGAGTCAAAGCCTAAAGCTAATGGCCACGTGAAGGCGTTAACATTTGTAAATCGGCCAGTGTTGCTTGGCGCAACATTTTCCAGGCTGGCCCAATACATCGGCTACGGATGTGTTTGGAGAAGGGCTATGCAAGGTGCAGTAACGCCGGATGGGTTGGCGTTGTTCGCTGCTTTTGTCCGATTGCTGCCATTGGTGACTGGCTGCA
>NZ_JAEKFB010000005.1:0-221092 GCF_016650865.1 Pseudomonas sp. TH34 | reverse complement strand
TCTCCAACCACTCCCGTGCCTGCCCGGACTTGACCTTGCCCAGCACCTGCGCACCCAAGCGCACCGCCACACCCATGCCACCGGTAGCCCATAGCAACAGCAGGTTGAGCAGCACCTCGGTGGTGATTTCCCCGAGCAACTCAAGCATGTAATGCGGTGGCAGCATGCGCATCCAACTGACCATTGCGGACAGGTAGATGAACAGCAGTGGCTCATCGCTGAGGATCAACAACCCTTTGGCAATCGCCTCATTACTGAGCTTCAGCAGCGCTTCAAGCTCGGCCTGGGAGAGGTACTGCAGCAGCTTTTCGCTGTTGGGCCTGATATCTGCCAGCCACTGGTAGAGCTGCGCAATACCGTCCCACAGACCGTAAAGCACGTTGCCAAATCCTTGCGCGTACGCCTGTTGCAGCGAGGTGTAGCGATCGACAAAGCCGGCCTTGGAATAGCTCTCCCATATCGGCTTGAACGTGCTCGTCCATTCGCCACGCAAGCGGCCTTCCAGCGAGCTGATCTCGGACTGATAGGAGGCATACAGCGCCTTGATGTGGTCCCTGGAAACGTTGGGGTAAAAGCTGACCCGGTACTGCCGGTCTACGGTGCACTCTGTGACTTCGAGAATGCCGCTGGGGCCGATGGTCTTATGGATGGGGTCGCCGAGGGGGCCACCGTCTTGCGCGACTTCCTGCAGCATTACCGGCGTATTGCCGATGGGCACGAACCGCGTGCTCTGGAACATATGTACCAGGGTCAATGGCGCGTTGGCCTTGCAGGTCGCGACGGTGCTGCTGGGATACAGGGAACGGGTGATGGGTGCGACCAGCGAAACCTCATCCCCCACCTTGAACACCTGCTCGACGTCCAGTGCCGAGAAGCTCCAGAAGCTCTCGGCCCAGGCGTCGTAGGTGTTCAGGCAGTGTGTGAAGTCGTTGAGAACCCCATCGACGTCGCGTGTCTTCGGGTCCATCGCCGCCACGACCAGAAAGCCTATGGCGGGAATCAAGAGGCAGCCCCTTCGGGCTGGGTGTTAATCGAAAATGACATCGGCGTTCCCTCGCACTGTGTGATCAGGCGAGGGACTTTGCAGCGGTTCTCAAGGCGGGGGAGTAGAGGTTATCCGGCCGTTCGGTAGGACGTTTCGTTAAACCTCCGGCAAGGTCGAGCCGCCGTCCACCACCAGCGTTTGCCCGGTGATGTAACCCGCCAGGTCCGATGCCAGAAAGAGCATCGCCCCGGCAATATCCGCTGGGGCACCCAACCGTCCCAGCGGCACCCGGCTGGCGATTTGTGCGTTCATCTGGTCATCCCCCAGGTTGCCCATGGCCGGGGTGGCGATCATGCCGGGCTCCACCCCGTTGACTCGCACATTCAATCCGGCCAGCTCCAGCGCGGCGTTGCGAATGAACCCGTTAACCCCGGCCTTCGACGCCGCATAGTGACTCAGGCCCGGAAATGCCACCCTCGGCCCTGTGACTGACGATGTGACCAGCACGCAGCCCCGGCTCTGGCGGCGGAACATCGGTAACGCCGCCTGGGTCAGCCAGAACAACGCCGAGAGATTGACCGCCAAGGTGCGGTCGAGCATCGACGGGGTGATTTCGGCAAAGCGCGTCAGCGGAAAATACCCGGCGTTATGCACCAGAATATCCAGCCGCCCCCAACTTTGTTCCACCCCGGCAATCAGCGCGAAAACCGCAGCCGCATCCGCCAGATCCACCGTCACCGCTTCCACCTGGAAGCCGCGTTCGCACAGCTCCAGCGCGAGCGCCTCTGCCAGTTGAAGATCGGCGATCATCACCCGCGCACCCCGCAGGGCAAAGGCTTCGACGATGGCCCGGCCAATGCCCTGGGCACCACCTGTGACCAATACGTTGCGGCCAGTGAAGTCCAGGTCTTCATTCATCACGTTGCTCCAGATGCGAATAGGCCAACGTCGGCACATCGACGATGCTCGACCCCCCGTCCGCCACCAGCGTGGCCCCGGTAATGATCGACGCTTCACTGGAGGCCAGGAAGCGGCACACCCTGGCGATTTCTTCAGCACTGGCGGGCCGGCGCAACGGCACATCGGCGCACACACGGTCATAGGCGTGTTGCAGCGTCTCACCGTAAAAATCCATCAACGGTCGCATCTCCTCATCCGCCATCGGCGTGCGCACCCAGCCCGGGCATACCGCATTTACCCGCACTCCGCGCGGGCCGTAATCCCGGGCCAGCGAACGGTTGAGCCCGAGCAACGCATGTTTGGCCGTGGTGTAGCCGCACACTTCGGGCCCGGCAGCCAGTGAGGCAATTGAACCCATCAGCACAATGTTCCCGCCACTTTCCAGCAGCAGCGGCAGACACGCCCGCGCGCTATAAAACGCGCTGTCGAGGTTGCTGCGCAGCGCCGCTTCCCAGGTCTGCGGGCTGGTGTCGGTGGCGCTGCCCAGGCCATGGCCGCCCGCACAGGCCAGCAGCACATCGATCCGGCCGAAGCGCTGGCGAATCTGCTCCACAAAGCCCGCCCACGTGACAGGGCAGGCTGCATCACCCACCAGCACCAACCCCCCGGTTTCCCCCGCGACCTGCTCCAGCGGCTCGCGACGACGGCCGATCAGCACCACATGCGCACCCTCGGCGGCGTACAGCCGGGCGCACGCGGCACCGATGCCCGTGCCGGCCCCGGTGATCACAATCGTGCGCGGCTCAGTCATCGGGATGCTCCGTGCGATTGAGCACCTGGCAGTAGGAGCTGATGGGGAAGTTCGACAGCTCATCGAACGACGCCCCGGCATAGCCAAAGATCTTGCCGTCGCTGCGGTGCTGTTGCAGGTCGATCAGCACCAGGCCGAGGGTGGGGATGATTTTTTCGCGCCAGACGAACAGGTACAGCTGGTCGGCGATCTTGTAGTAGTGGCAGCGGTCGGTGTCGCACAGGCCTTGCTCGACGCCCTTGAGGCATTGCCAGGCGTAGAACTGGTGGTTGAGGTAGATGTGCTCGTAGACCTCGCTCGGGCTGTAGCGGTACTGGTTGCGCAGGCCGATCAGTTCGGTGGTGGGCGCGTGGGGGCAGTGGCCGGCTTGCCAGGGGCGGTCGAGGCTGCCGTGGAGGAATTCCACTTCCACCGACGTCAGCGGCTTGCCGGCCAGGGCGCGGCTGTAGAGGCCTTCGCGGGTTTGTTCCTGGGTGGGCAGGCGCCCGAGCACGGCGGTGAACGAGGCGCTCGCGGTGTCGAGCACCAGGCTGACCGACCAGGCTTGGGCACCTTCGCGTTTGATGAAATCCACCAGGTACAAGCCGGGGCGCACCGAGGTCGCGCGGTAGGTTGCGCTGCCGCTGGAGTGACCGTCGGCCGCGACCCAGGACAGGCTGTTGCGCTCGAAGCGATGCTCGATCTGCCAGCCATTGGCGAAGTACAGCGTAAAGGTCTTGCCGCTCAGGTCCGCCAGGTTTGGCAGGATGAACGCCTCGGGGGCGAAGCCGTCGGCCAGGGCGCCCACGGTGATCCAGTCAGAAGGTGTGGTCATTTGCGATGCTCCGGTTGGGTGGATGAACACCTCGGATCATCGCGCCCGGGAGCATGGCCGACCATCAACCGGATGGTTGAGGCGTGCTACAGGAACAGGCTGCCCACCAGTTCGGTGCGGCTGCTGACGCCGGTCTTGCGAAACAGGTTGATCAGGTGGGTCTTGATGGTGGGCAGGCCGACGTCCAGCTCCCGGGCCAGCTGTTTGTTGCTGGCACCCTGGCGCAACAACAGGGCGATCTGGCGCTCCTTGGGCGTGAGGTTGGCCAATGCATCTTCAGCGGGCTGCATATTGGCCACGGCCAGCTGCAACAAGGTTTGCAGGGCGTTCAACTGAGCCAGTTGCTCGCCGGTAAAGGCGCCTTGATCGGCGGTGCGCAACAACGAAATCGCCGCCTGGGGTTGGCCGTCACGCTGGGCGAGGATCTCCACCACATCCACCACGCCATAGCGCCGCAGAAAATCCCCATAGCGCCGGGTATCCCGCGCCGGCTGGCGGGCCATGGCAAAGCCCAGCGGCACCACTGCCAGGCCACTGGACAGGCAGTTGCGCGGTTGCAACGGGTCGAATTGGCGATAGTTGTCGAGGTAGTCGCGGTGCATTTCGCCGCTCATGCCGTGCAACTGGAAATCCCGGGCTTGCAGCTGGCGGTCGACGCAATAGAACGCGGCCTGGCTGACCGGAATCAAGCGGGTGAAAGCCCGCAGGCACTGGCCGGCGACTTCGTGGGCGGGGAGAGCGTGCATGGGGGGCACCTGCGCTAAAAGGCTACCGACGGGGGCCGGCAGCCGGGGCCATCACACCACGGCGAAGTAGTGTTTGACGAAACTTTCGCTGACCACTTCCCACAGCACCGGGGTGCCCTTGGTCACGAACCAGCTGTCACCGGCCTTGTAGCGGGTGCTCTGGCCGGTGGATTCGTCGGTGAGCACCACTTCGCCGGTGACCACGGTGGCTTGTTCGGCAAACGGGTAGACCATGCGGAACTTGCCCTGGGTGGTGCCGAAATAGGCGCTGCTGACCGGGTCGGTGGGGGCACCAAAGGTCATTTTGCCGAAGGCCCGGACTTCGCCTTCGAGGATGGTCGAACCGAGGTCGGCGACGGTGCCCCAGGCGTCGAGTTCGGATAGCTGGATGTCTTTCTTGAGGGTAACGAGGGTCATGGCAGTTGCTCCTGATGATGAAAAATAGGAGGGGAATGGGGGCGCTGGCGTCCTGGATGAACGCGGCGCCTTTGGGTTTTTCGCGAGCAAGCTCGCTCCTACAGGTGTCAGGTGTGGGGTTTTAGCGGCGGCCGTTCCAATAACCGGAGAGCTGGTGCCAGGACTTGCCGGCGGTGAGCAGCAGCGGGCGGATCGCGTCTTTGCCGATGATGGTCGGGCGGTGGATCGAGCTGACCAGGTCATACCGCGCCGAGCCTTCGCTCATGCCTTCGGCCAGCACCTTGCAGATGATGTGGCTCGGCGTCACGCCGAAGCCTGAATAGCCCTGCACATAGAACGCGTTGCTGCGCCCGGGCAAGGTGCCGATCTGCGGGAACAGGTTCGGGCTGCAGGCCATCGGGCCGCCCCAGGCCAGGTCGATCTTCACGTCCTTGAGGTACGGGAAGATCTTCAGCATCAGGTTGCGGTTCCAGGCTTTCAAATCGCCGGGAATGTGCTCCACCAACGGTGTGGCGGCGCCGAACAGCAGGCGGTTTTCGTGGGTGACGCGGTAGTAGTCGATCACCGGGCGAATGTCGCTGTAGGCCCCGCGAATCGGGCTGATACGGTTGATCAGTTCTTCGGACAACGGCTCGGTCATCATCTGGAACGCGTAGGTGTTGATGGTCGAACGGTGCAGTTCCGGTTCCAGCTTGTTGAGGAAACTGTCGCAGGCCCACAGCAGCTTGCTGGCCTTGACCGAACCGCGGCCGGTGCGCACGGTGATGCGTTCGCCGTAGCTGACTTCCAGCGCCGGGCTGTTCTCGAAAATCTGCACGCCGTGGCCGGCCAGGGCCTTGGCTTCGCCCAGCAGCAGGTTCAACGAGTGCACATGCCCGCCGCCCATGTGCAGCAGGGCGCTGCTGTAGGCGTCGGAGCCGATGATCTGCTTCACGTCGGACCCGCCAAGGAAGCGGATCTCATGTTGGGTGTTGATGGACTTGAAGTCTTTTTCCCAGGCGCGCAGGGTCTTTTCCTGGCGGGCGTTGAAGCCCATGTAGCCGTAGCCGTGGCAGAAATCGGCATCGATGTCGTACTTGGCGATGCGATTCTTGATGATGTCGGCGCCCAGGTCGCTGATCTCGAAGATCTGGCGCAGGCCGTCTTCACCCACGTCCTTTTTGATCTTTTCCAGGTCGTGGCCGATGCCGGCCATGATCTGCCCACCGTTGCGCCCGGTGCCGCCAAAACCCAGGTAACGCGCTTCCAGCACGACGATGTTGGTGATGCCTTTCTCGGCGAGTTCCAGGGCGGTGTTGATCCCGGAAAAGCCGCCACCGATGATCACCACGTCGGCTTCCACGTCCTGTTCCAGGGTGGGAAAGCTGAGGTTGTATTTCTTGGTCGCCGTGTAATAGGTCGGCGTTTCGATATTGATCATTGCGCTGCCTGACAGTGAAGAGCTAATGAGTGTATTAAGGCCGTTGGCGCGCTGGATGTCTTGATTCTGTGTGCCGGGCTTTTTGATCCTGCGCGCCAGAGCTTTCGCCGGCTTCACAAGTTATAGCGTGCGGCGGGGAGGAGAGTGTTAGAGTTTCGTTAAAACATTAACTAAATCTATCGTGACGCTGAGCCTATGTTGAAACCCAGACAATCCCTGACCTTGACCCTGTTGCAGGCCCGTGAAGCGGCCATGAGTTTTTTTCGGCCGTCGCTGAATGAACATGGGCTGACCGAACAGCAATGGCGGGTTATTCGAATTCTCAGCCAGCATGACGAGCTGGAGATTTACCAACTGGCGGAACTGGCATGCATTCTCAAACCGAGCATGACCGGCGTGCTGGTGCGCATGGAGGCGGCGGGCATGGTGCACCGGCGCAAGGCCGAGCAGGATCAGCGGCGGGTGCTGGTGACGCTGGCGGAGAAGGGCAAGGCCAGTTTCGAGTCGATGAGCCAGTGTATGGAGGAGAATTACCAGCGGTTGCAGGAGCAGTTTGGGGAGGAGAAGTTGCAGGTGTTGCTGGGGTTGCTGGATGAGTTGAAAACCATCAAGCGTTGAATCACGGTAGATGAGTAACAGGTGATCAAAATGTGGGAGCTGGCTTGCCTGCGATGCAGGCGCCTGGGGGTGTCAGGTACACCGAGGTGATGCTATCGCAGGCAAGCCAGCTCCCACAGTTGATCTCTGTTGTTTGACGGGGTTAGTACACGCCGCCGGTAGTGGCTGGTGCCGCATTGTCTTTGAACTTCGCAGCCAACCCCTGCAACCCGCGCATCAACACCGTCGTATCCACCCCCACCGCCACAAACACCGCCCCCAACTCGATATACCGCCGCGCCAGTTTCTCATCCGCACTCAAGATCCCCGCCGCCTTGCCAGCCTGTTGAATCCTGACGATGGCGTCCTCAATCGCCGCCTGCACCTCGGGATGCCCGGGATTCCCCCGATGCCCCATGGCCGCACTCAAATCCGCCGGCCCGATAAACACCCCGTCCACCCCTTCAACCGCCGCAATCGCGTCCAGGTTGTCCAGGCCTTCACGGTTCTCGATCTGCACCAGCAGGCACATCTGCGCATCCGCTTCATCCAGATAACCCGGAATGCTGTTCCAGCGCGAAGCCCGTGCCAGCGCACTGCCAACGCCCCGTACGCCAAAGGGCGGATAACGCACGGCCCGCACTAACTGCTGAGCCTGTTCAGCCGTCTCCACCATCGGCACCAACAGCGTCTGCACGCCGATATCCAGCACCTGCTTGATCAACGCCGTATCGCCGATCACTGGGCGAATAACCGGTTGGCTGTCATAAGCCGCGACGGCCTGCAACTGGCCGAGCATGCCGCGCAGGTCATTGGGTGCGTGCTCGCCGTCGATCAGCAGCCAGTCGAACCCGGCATTCGCCGCCAGTTCGGCGCAATAGGTGTCAGCCAAACCGAGCCACAGGCCGATCTGGGTTTCGCCACGTTGCAGGCGCTGCTTGAAGCGGTTGATGGGCATGTCCATGAAACAGTCCTCCAGTAGTCAGACAAAGCGGCAGGAGATGGAACCGAGCATGTCGTAGTCGACATGGAAGGTGTCGCCCGGATTCGCCGCCACCGGGCGGGTAAAGGAGCCGCCGAGGATGATCTGGCCGGGTTGCAAGGTCACGTCGTACGGCGCCAGTTTGTTCGCCAGCCACGCCACGCCCTTGGCCGGGTGGTTGAGCACGGCAGCCGACACCCCGGACTCCTCGATCACCCCGTTGCGGTACAGCACAGCGGGCACCTTGCGCAGGTCGATCTCGGTGGGGCGTACGGCGCGGCCGCCCATCACCACGCCGGCATTGGCGGCGTTGTCGGAAATGGTGTCGAACACCTTGCGCGTGGCGTTGGTGTGCGGATCGATCTGTTGGATACGCGCGTCGATGATTTCCAGGGCCGGGATCACCCATTCAGTGGCGTCCAACACGTCGAAGATCGTGCAGTTCGGCCCCTTGAGCGGCTTGCCGAGGATGAACGCCAGCTCCACTTCCACCCTTGGCACGATGAAGCGCTCGAACGGGATGTCGGTGCCTTCTTCGAAGAACATGTCATCGAGCAGGGCGCCGTAATCCGGCTCGGTGATGTTCGACGACACCTGCATCGCCCGGGAGGTGAGGCCGATCTTGTGCCCGACCAGCTTGCGCCCGTCCTTGATTTTCTGGGCCACCCAGGCGCGCTGGATGGCATAGGCATCGTCAATCGTGATGTTCGGGTGTTCCAGGGAAAACTGGCGCACCTGTTCACGGGAACGCTCAGCCTGGTCGAGGCGGGCGGCGGCTTGCTGGATGTGGGCTTGATCAAGCATGACAAACTCTCTACTGGGGATTGACGATGGCAGCGTGGGTGCGCAGCACCAGCAGGCCGCCGAGGGCGATGAGCAGCGCCAGCACATACAGGGCCAGGCTCGCGCTTTGGGTGGTGTCGCGCATCCAACCGATCAGGTACGGCGCGAGGAACGAGGCGATACTGCCGAACGAGCTGATCAGCGCGATGCCGGCCGCCTGGGTGCTGTTGGACAGGAACGCCGGCGGCAGTTGCCAGAACATCGGCAGCGCAGCGCTGGCGCCCATGCCGGCCAGGATCAGACCGCCCAGCACCAGGGTCGGATTGGTGGGCGAGAGCCCGGCCACTGCGATGCCGATGGCCGACATCAACAACGGCACGCACAGGTGCCAGCGGCGCTCGCGGTTGCGGTCGGATGAGCGCCCGCAGCCGATCATGAAGAAGCACCCGGCCAGGTACGGCACGGCGCTCAGCAGGCCCACCTGGCTGTCGCGGCCGATGCCGGCGCCGTGGATCAGGGTGGGCATCCAGAACGCCAGGGTGTTCACCGCCAGCATCACCGCGAAGTACACCGCCACCAGCAGCCATACCTGCGGGTCACGCAGGATGCCGCCGAAGGAGGTGATGGATTTGCGCTGTTCTTCACTGCTCAATTGCTCGCGCAGCTGTTGCTTTTGCGCCGGTTCCAGCCACTTCACGGTTTCGAAGCTGTCGGGCAGGTATTTCAGAACCACCAGACCGAGCAGCACCACCGGGGCGCCTTCGATCAGGAACATCCACTGCCAGCCACGCAGTCCGCCGAAATCATGGAAGTGCTCCAGGATCGCACCGGACAACGGGCCGCCGACCACACCGGCCATGGGCACGGCAATCGCAAACAGCGCGGTGACTTGCGCCCGGCGCCGGGCCGGGTACCAGCGGTTGAGAAACACCAGGATCCCCGGGAAGAAGCCGGCTTCGGCCACCCCCAGCAGAAAGCGCAGCACGTAGAAGCCGGTGGAGCTTTCGATCCACAGCATGCTGGTGGACAGCACGCCCCACACCACCATCAGGCAGGCGATCCAACGCCGTGGCCCGACCCGGTCCAGGGCCATGTTGCTCGGCACGCCGAACAGCGCGTAGGCGATGAAAAACAGGCCGGCACCGAGGCCGTACACCGTGTCGCTGAAGTGCAGGTCGGTACTCATCTGCATCTTGGCGAAGCCGATGTTGATCCGGTCCAGGTGGGCAAACAGGTAGCAGATCAGCAGCAACGGCATCAGTCGCCAGGTGACGATGCTGTGGGTGCGCTGATGTTCGATCAGGGTGGTGCTGTCGGCGGTATTGGCTGTGCTCATGATGTTGTTCTTTTTTGTTTGAGTGGCCATGGGCGGAAAGGTGGGCTGTGGTCAGCCCGCCTGGTTCTTCAGGAATGCGTGCACGTTGTTCTGCTTGAAATTCAGCTCGGGGTGCAGCTCGATCATCTCGAACGACAACGCCAGCAACCGCTGGGATTGCAGCGCGGCGAAGTGTTCGGTGATGACCTTGAACAGGGCTTCGGCCACCGTTTTTCGGGTTTCCAGGTCGCGCCCGTGGCCGACCTTGAGGGTCATGTGGACGAAGGCGTAGTCATGCTTGCCGTCGGCCATGCGCCAGGTGTCCAGGCGCACCCCGCGACTGCGAATGCCCCCCAGGGGAAACACGCCGCTGTCCCCCAGCACGGCGTGTACCTGCTCGAACAGGGCCGGCAGGTTGGCTTGCTGCTCGAGGTTGTCGGTGTATTCGGCGATGAAGTGCGGCATGTGTATCTCCTCTTAGGGTGAGGTGCAGCGAGTTCCTTGTGGGAGCTGGCTTGCCTGCGATGGCATCAACTCGGTGAGACAGATACACCGAGGTGCCTGCATCGCAGGCAAGCCAGCTCCTACAGGTGATCTTCACCAAGGCTCATAAAGGGAAAATGGCATTGATCTGGCCGGTGCCCGAGCTGCCGAACGGCTGGGTGATGATCTCGGCCGGCTGGTTGTAGTCCGGCCCGCCCAGCAGCCCCAGGAGCATCGCGGTGTCGTGCATCTTGCCTTCGCCGAAGCAGTGCTCGGCGTAGTCCGGCAGCATCGCGCAGAACTCCTTGAAGCGGCCTTGCTTCCACATCTCCACCACGTGCAGGTCCATCTGCTTGTCGAATTCACGGGTCCAGTTGTGGATATTGGCTTCGGCTTCGCGGTCGTCCGAGAAACGGTGGGAGAGGGAACCCGAGGCCAGCACCAGGACTTTGCGGTCGCTTTTCTCGATCGCCCGGCGCACGGCGGCGCCGAACGCGAAGCTGTCTTCCAGCCGGTGCCAGGCGCACCAGGCGGCGATGGAGATCACGTCGAACTTCTGCGCGTCCGGCACGCCCATGTGCATGTAGCGCATCGGCACCAGGGTGCCGTATTCCAGCTCCAGGCTCGGGATGTTGTGGGCCATGGTGCGCACGCCGGCCAGGCTGGCCTCGGCGGCGATCAACTCGCCCAGCTCCGGGCAGCCCGGGTACTCGTACTCCATGTTCTTGATGAAGTGCGGCAGCTCGTTGCTGGTGTAGGTGCCCTTGAAATGCTCGCCGCAGTTGACGTGATAGCCGCTGTTGACCAGCCAGTGCACGTCGAACACCACGGCGGTGTCGGCCCCCAGTTCACGGGCGCGCCGCCCGATTTCCTTGTGCCCGGCGATGGCTGCTTCGCGGCAACCTTGGTGCTTGCCGGGCAGTTCCGACAGGTACATTGAGGGAACGTGGCAGATCTTCGCGGCCAGGACGACTTCGCCCATGATGATTCTCCTGAATAATTGTTTTTGTCTTGGAAGCGTGTTGTCAAAGATCAAATGTGGGAGCTGTCGAGCCCCAGCGAGGCAGCGATGGGATCACCGCGCTGTATCTGGCAGACCGTAGCGCCTGCATCGCAGCCTCGCTGGAGCTCGACAGCTCCTACAGGGATCGCTCAAACACCCCAGCGCGGGATGTGGTGGCTGCCCATGGAAATGCACACGTTCTTGATCTCGGCGAACACTTCGAAGCTGTATTGGCCGCCTTCACGGCCGGTGCCGGAACCTTTTACCCCACCAAACGGCTGGCGCAAGTCCCGCACGTTCTGGCTGTTGATGAATACCATGCCGGCTTCGATGCCGTAGGCCAGACGATGCGCCTTGCCGATATCCTGGGTCCAGATGTACGACGCGAGGCCGTACTCGGTGTCGTTGGCCAGTTGCAGCGCTTCGGCTTCGTCCTTGAACGGAATCAGGCACACCACCGGGCCAAAGATCTCTTCCTGGGCGATGCGCATCTGGTTGTTCACATCGGCAAACACCGTGGGCTGGATAAACTGCCCGCGGCTCAAGTGCGCCGGCAGGTTGGCCGGGCGTTCCAGGCCGCCGGCCAGCAGGGTGGCGCCTTCCTCGAGGCCAATCTTGATGTAGCCGGTGACCTTGTCGTAGTGGGCCTGGGTGATCATCGAGCCGACCTGGGTCTTCGGGTCCTGTGGGTCGCCGACGATCAGGCGCTTGGCGCGGGCGGCAAATTCGGCGACGAACTGCGGGTACACGCTCTCCTGAATGAAGATCCGGCTGCCGGCGGTGCAGCGTTCACCGTTGAGCGAGAAGATAGTGAACAGTGCCGCGTCGAGGGCGCGTTCGAGGTCGGCATCTTCAAAGATCAGCACCGGCGACTTGCCGCCCAGTTCCATTGAGTACTTTTTCAACCCGGCGGTCTGCATGATTTTCTTGCCGGTAGCGGTGCCCCCGGTGAAGGAAATCGCTCGCACGTCCGGGTGGCGCACCAGTGCATCACCGGCGGTGGCGCCGTAGCCCTGGATTACGTTCAGCACGCCGTTGGGGATCCCGGCTTCGACCGCCAGGCGTCCCAGTTCATTGGCCGTCAGCGGCGACAGCTCGGACATTTTCAGCACCGCGGTATTGCCCAGCGCCAGGCACGGCGCAGTCTTCCAGGTGGCGGTCATGAACGGCACGTTCCATGGCGACACCAACGCACACACACCCACCGGCTGGTAAAGCGTGTAGTTGAGCATCTGGTCGTCCACCGGGTAACTGTGGCCGTCCATGCGGGTACAGACTTCGGCGAAGAAATCGAAGTTGTGGGAGGCGCGTGGAATAAGCACGTTTCTGGTCTGGTGGATCGGCAGGCCGGTGTCGAGGGTTTCCAGCTCGGCCAGGTGCGGCACGTTCTGTTCGATCAGTTCACCGAGCTTGCGCATCAAGCGGGCACGTTCCTTGGCCGGTGTGCCTGCCCACTTCGGAAAGGCTTCCTTGGCTGCCGCAACGGCCTGCGCCACTTCCTCGGCGCCGCCGCTGGCCACTTCACCGATGGCTTCGCCGGTGGCCGGGTTGTAGTTGATGAAGGTGTCTTTGCTTTCGACCTCACGGCCGTTGATCCAGTGTTTGATCATGTTGCTCAAGCCTCTTTCCGGGCGGAGAAGAATTCCGCCTCGCTGACAATTCGATTGACCAGGCGGCCTACGCCTTCCACTTCCACGATCACTTCATCCCCCGGCACCACATCCGCCAGGCCTTCCGGGGTGCCGGTGGCGATCATGTCGCCGGGCTGCAGGGTCATGAAGCTGGACAGGTATTCGATCAAATACGGGATGTCGAAAATCATGTCTTTCGTGCTGCCTTCCTGGCGCAGTTCATCGTTGATCCAGGTGCGCAGCTTCAGGTTGCTTGGGTCTGGCACGTCGGCGACGTCGACTATCCATGGACCCACAGGCGTGGTGGCGTCGCGGTTTTTTACCCGCAGGTTGGGGCGGTAGTAGTTTTCCAGGTAGTCACGGATCGCGTAGTCGTTGCACACCGTGTAGCCGGCCAGATACTCCAGGGCGTTCTCGCGCTTGACGTTGCGCGCCGGTTTGCCGATGACCGCCACCAGCTCGCACTCGTAGTGCATGTAGGCGACGTTGTCCGGGCGCCAGGTCACCTGGTTGTGGCCGGTGTAGGTGCCGGGGGACTTGATGAACGCCAGCGGTTCGGTCGGCGGTTTGAAGGCCAGTTCGGCGGCGTGGTCGGCGTAGTTCAGGCCCAGGGCGAACATGCTGCCGGTGGCTGGTGGCAGCCATTCGACCTGGTCTTCAGCCAGCAGGCGACCGTCGGCCAAGCGTACGGCGTTCTCAGCGTCGACCTGTACCGAATGAACTTCACCTTCAAAGCGAATACGCGCGTGTTTCATGACAGCTCCTCTGCCTTGATGTGGTTGACCAGGCGGCCCAGGCCGCTGATCTCGACTTCAACCGTGTCGCCGGGTTGCACATCCACACGGCCTTCGGGAGTGCCGGTGATCAGCACATCGCCCTCGTGCAGGGTCATGAACTCGCTGATCTCGGCGATCAACTGCGGGAGGCTGCGCACGAAGTTGGCGGTGGAGTTTTGCTGGCGCAGTTCACCGTTGACGAACAGCTTCACGCTCAGTTGGTGCGGGTTGGCAACCTGGTCGCGGGCCACCAGTTCCGGGCCCAATGCGCAGAAACCGTCCCGGCATTTGGCTTTCACCGCAGGGCGGTAGTAGCTGTCTTCCGGCAGGCTGAACTCGTTGATGATGGTGTAGCCGGCCACATGCTCCAGGGCGTTTTCGACGCTGACACGGCTGGCGGTCTTGCCAATCACCACGCCGAGTGCCGGGCCCGGTTGCAGGCGTTCACCTTGAGGGTGCAGCACCACGCCGTCGTGGCCGTTGCGGGTGTTGGGCGTCTTGATGAACAGCACCGGCTTCACCGGCGGTTTCTGGTAAGGCGCTTGTTCGAATTCGGCGAGACGTTGATTCAGCAACCCCTGGTAGTTCAGCGCAACGCCGAACAGGGTGCCGTTCGCAACATCATGCAGGGCACGGCTCATGCTTTTCTCCTGGCAGTGGCGGGGCAGATTCGGGCCTGCTCCGTGGGATATTCGTTAACCTGTTAACGTTATAATTAAGATGTTAACTATCGTCAAGCGTGGCAATATTTCAGGGCACTCAAAACAACAAAGAGAATGCAGTGATGAGCGATCGTCAGCCGATCCCCAACATCAACATCGGGCAGGTCTACGACCAGCGTTACAGCGATGCCGAGGTGCACTACGACCGGCTCGGCAACCTGGCGGGATTTTTTGGGCGGAACATGCCGGTGCATCGTCACGACCGGTTTTTCCAGGTGCATTACGTCAAGACTGGCGCGGTGCGGGTCTATCTGGACGACCAGCAGTACCTCGAATCCGGGCCGATGTTTTTCCTCACGCCGCCGACGGTGGCGCATTCCTTCGTCACCGAAGCCGACGCCGACGGCCATGTGCTGACCGTGCGCCAGCAACTGGTGTGGGCCTTGATTGACGCCGACCCGGGCCTGGCCCCCGGCGCGCAATTGCCGGCGGCCTGTGTGGCGTTGGCGCGGCTGGCACCGGAGTTTCAGCCCGAAGTGCGCCGCCTGGAATTCCTGTTCGATGAGCTGTGCAGCGAGATCAACGCCCAGGCCAGCGGGCGCAGTTCGGCGCTGGACAGCCTGACGCGCCTGATCATGATCAGCCTGCTGCGGCTCTGCGCCAATTCCCTGGAGGCTCGGCCGGCACGTCACGAAGACCTGCGAATCTTCCACCGCTTCAACGAACTGATCGAAGACCACTACCTGCAACACTGGCCGCTGTCGCGTTATGCCGACGGTATCGGCGTCACTGAAGCGCGGCTCAACGAGGTGTGTCGGCGGATCGCCGACCTGCCCTCGAAACGCTTGATCCTCGAACGGCTGATGCAGGAAGCCCGGCGCCTGTTGCTGTTCACCGGCAACTCGGCGAATGAAATCTGCTACCAGCTGGGGTTCAAGGACCCGGCGTATTTCAGCCGGTTCTTCCAGCGCTACGCGCAAATGACGCCGGGGGAATACCGCCAGCGTCAATCGGGGTTGCGTTGAGGCGCCCGGCGTTACCACAGGGCCACGGTGTAGCCGATGATCACCCGGCTTTCGTCGATGTCGCTGGTCAGGCCGTTGCTTGAGCGCAGGGTGGCGTTGCGCAGCCGCACGTTGACGTTCTTCAGCGGGCCGCTTTGCACGGTGTAGACCAGGTCGGTGTCGCGCTCCCATTCCCGGCCGTTGCGCACCGTGGCGGTTTGCGCGTGGCTGCCGTCGACGTAGCGGGTCATGAAGGTCAGGCCCGGTAGGCCGAGGGCGGCGAAGTTGTAGTCGTAGCGCGCCTGCCACGCGTCGGTGTTGGCCTTGGTGAAGATATTGATGGTCACCAGGTTGACCGAGTACGGGTCTTGCCCCGGGAAGGCAAAGTCGCCGTCACCGGAAAGGCTCTGAAAGCCCAGGCCGAATTTGTGTGCGCCCACCGACAGGCTGAACATGCCGTTGAAAAAGCGGTTGTCGATCCGGCCGCCGTCCACGCGGGTAGGGCTGCGCAGCAGTGCGCTGCCTTGCTCGCGGGTGTCGAAGTAGCGCAGGTCGGTGCGCAGGTTCACGCCTTGGGCCAGCGGCAGGTCATGCACCAGGCCGATGAAATTCTGGCGGTAGATGTCCTGCATTTGCGCGTAGTAATAAGTCGCCGCCAGGTGCGGATTGATTGCGTAGGTGCCGCCGGCCAGGTCCAGGTGGCTGCTGGTGACGCCGCCGTAGCTCATGGATTCTTTGTTGGAGGAGTCCCGCAGGTTCTGCTTTTCCAGGCGGCCGACGTTCAACGTCAGGCCGTCGATGTCCTGGGAGGTCACCAGTTCACCGTTGTAGGTCGACGGCAGCAGCCGGGTGTCGTTGTAGGCGGCCACCGGTAAAACCGGTTGCAGGGTGCCGAGCTTGAGCACGGTTTTCGACAGGCGCAATTTGGCGGTCAGGCCCAGTTCGCTGTAGCTGTCGGCCGGCTCGCCGCTGGCGCCAAACGGCAATAACCCGGTGCCACGGCGGTCGCGGCTGGAATCGAGTTTCAAGCCCATTTCACCCAAGGCATCCACGCCAAAACCGACCACGCCTTCGGTGTAGCCTGATTCCAGGCGCAGCACAAAACCTTGCGCCCATTCGTCCGCTTTGTTCTGCGGCGCGTTGGTCTGGCGAAAGTCGCGGTTCATGTAGAAATTGCGCAGGTCCAGGCTGGCTTTGCTGTCCTGGATGAAATCGGCGTGGGCGACCAGAGGGGTAAACGCGGCGCACAGGCCAGCGCTTGCCGCCGTGCGAAAGAGGCACGAATGCATGAGGGGCGTTCCTTTTGTTGTTTTTGTTGGTATGCGCCCTCTGCTAGGTCAGGGGCGGCATATTGTTAACATGTTATCTATAGTCTGAATAGCGGGATTGGCAGGTTTTTTAAAAATCGTTTACAGATTAATGATTTGTTCCCTGCCTCGGGTTGCATGCACACGGTACCGACCCTAAGCTTCGACGCTTCGACCTCTACTGCGCGTGAACCATGCCCACCCCTAGACCGTCCCTTACGCTCACCTTGCTCCAGGCCCGCGAAGCGACCATGGCGTTCTTCCGGCCACTGCTCAATGAACATGACCTGACCGAACAGCAATGGCGGGTGATCCGCATCCTGCGCCAGCAGGGTGAACTCGAAAGCCACCAACTGGCGCACCTCGCGTGCATCCTCAAGCCGAGCATGACCGGCGTGCTGGGGCGGCTGGAGCGTGACGGTATCGTGCGCCGGCGCAAATCCGCCGAAGACCAGCGCCGGGTGTTCGTCGCCCTGACCGAACAGGGCCAGCAGTGTTTCGTCGACATGAGCGCCGGGATGGAAAGCAACTATCAGAAGATTCAGGAGCAGTTCGGCGAGGAATCCCTGGAGCAATTGATGGAGTTGCTCCAAAAGCTGAAAGGCATCAAACCGTAATATTCAAAAAATTGGCTGAAGCCTGTCCCTTTTTTCACGTGGCTGGTCATTCCAGGTAAGTGAACAAAATCGAGAGCTTCTGCCAATGCCCGCAATACGCCCGCTGCTGAATTTCAGCCTGATGCTGAGCCTGAGTGCCAGCCCGTTGTTCGTCCCCATCAGCTACGCCGAAGACGGCGCGTCCCGGCGCAGCTACCAGGTGCCGGCCGGCAGCCTGAGCGCCGCGCTGACCCGTTTCGCCGGCCTGGCCGGGGTCAACCTCTCGGTAGACCCGGCGCTGGTCAGCGGCCGTAACAGCAGCGGGTTGTCCGGCGAATACGGCGTCGAAGAAGGGTTTGCCCGCTTGCTGCAAGGCTCGGGCCTGCAACTGCAACCCATGGGTGAGCAGGCCTACATGCTGACCCCGATTCCGGAAGGCGGCAGCCTGCAATTGGCGCCCACCTCGATTCTTGGCACCGTCGGCGATGCCGGCAGCGAGTCCTTCGCCGGTGGCCAGGTGGCACGCCGTGGCTCCCAGGGCCTGCTGGGCTCACGGGATTTCATGGAAACCCCGTTCAGCATGACCACCTACACCAGCGAGGCAGTCAAGAACCAGCAGGCGCGCACCCTCGGCGACCTGATCGCCAGCGACCCCTCGGTGCGCGCCACCAACCCGGCGGGCGGGCGCTATGAGCAATTCACCATTCGCGGCTTCAGCCTGTTTAACAGTGATGTCGCCTACAACGGTCTCTACGGCGTGCTGCCGACCTACACCATCGACATGGAGATGGCCGAGCGCGTCGACATCATCAAAGGTCCCAGCCAGTTGATCAACGGCATCTCGCCACGGGGCAGCGTCGGCGGCGGGATCAACGTGGTGCCCAAGCGCGCTACCGACAAGCCCATCACCTCGTTTACCGGCAGTTGGGCCTCCGACAGCCAGGCGGGCGGGGCCGTGGACATAGGCCGGCGTTTTGGTGAAGACAACAAATTCGGCCTGCGTTTCAACGGCGTGAAGCAGTCCGGCGACACCGCCTGGGACGACCAGAATGTCGACCGCGAAATGGCCGTGCTGGGCCTGGATTTTCGCGGTGAACGCCTGCGCCTCTCCACCGACATCGGCCGCACCGAGCGCGACACCGACGCCCCGCAAGAGCGTGTGCAAGTTGGGCCCAATGCCAAGGTGCCGAGTGCCAACGACGTGCGCCACAACTACGCGCAACCCTGGAGCAAGGCGAGTACCAATGACACCTTCGGCACGGTCAACGGGGAGTTCGACCTCAGCGACAACGTGATGCTCTACGGCGGCGTCGGCGCGCGTAAAAGTAACCACGACTTCCTGCGCCATGCCGTGTCGGTGACCAACAATGCCGGTGACTTCAGCGTGCAGCCCCGCGACTTCACCCGCGACGAAAACGTGCGCACTGCCACGGCGGGCGTGCGCAACTGGTTCCATACCGGCCCGGTGAGCCATGAAGTCAACCTGGCAGCCAGCTACTTCTACATGGACTTCGAAAACGGTGGCGCGCGCTATGCCGCAGCCCCGAGCAATCTCTACAACCCGGTGGAAACACCTACGCCAAGCCGGCCAACGCGATTTGACTCGAAGGTCTACACCGAAAACCGCTTCAGCGGCGTCGCGTTGTCCGACACCCTGGGCTTCTTCGATGACCGGCTGCTGCTGACCCTTGGTGCGCGCTGGCAGCGGGTCAAGGTGGATGACTGGACCGACAACGTCAAAGGCGACACCGCCTACGACGAGGAAAAAATCTCACCGTCGGGCGGCATCCTGTTCAAGGCCACCGACAAGTTCTCGCTGTATGCCAACTACATGGAAGGTCTGAGCCAAGGCAAGATCGCGCCGTCGACCTCGATCAACGAGGATGAAATCTTCCCGCCCTTCATCAGCCGCCAGGTTGAAGTCGGGGCCAAGTACGACGCGGGGGCGTTCGCGGTCACCGCTGCGGTGTTCCGGATCAAGCAGCCAGCCTACGAGACCAACGCCACCACGCGGGTCTTCGGCCCCAACGGCAAGCGCCAGAACGACGGCGTCGAACTCAGCGTGTTCGGCGAACCGCTCAAGGGCTTCCGCCTGCTGGGCGGGGTGATGTACATCGACAGCGAATTGACCAACACCACCAACGGCACCTTCGACGGCAACCGCGCGCCGGCCACGCCCAAGTACAACGTCAACCTCGGCGCCGAGTGGGATGTGCCCACCGTTGAAGGCCTGACCCTGACCAGCCGCGGGATCTATTCCAGCTCGCAGTACCTGGACCAGTCCAACGTCAAGGAAATCGACGCCTGGACCCGTCTTGATGTTGGCGCACGCTACGCCTTCAAGGTCGACGACAAGCACATCACCCTGCGGGCCAATGTCGAAAACGTGGCCAACCGGCGCTACTGGAGTTCGGCCGGTGCCTCGGATGACAGCGAGCCGGGTTTGACCTTGTCGACGCCGCGCACGTATCTGCTGTCGGCGACCGTCGACTTCTAGCCGCCATCGCGCCACAGGGAAGTGGCACTCTTGCGTAGTTCAAAATTAAACGACGGAAAGTTCAATGATTAGTGATGTTACAAAGGGCTGGCTATTTGCGATCGTGAACTAAGTGTAAATATTTTAGTCGATGTGTTTAACAAGATTTTATGAATTATGGCGAACTAATGGCCTTGGTCAGTAGTTCTAAAAGGCCATGATTTGCTACGGTTGTCCTGCACATCGCTTGTGTGCAGGGTCTTGATCTTGTTCAAGGCGCCGCTGGGACTAGTTGTTGTTTCTGCACCCTTGAAACAGCCTCTTAAACTAGTTGTCCAGAATGGTGCAGATGTCTCAACCGATACCGTCAACGCCCATCGATGCATGCCGAATGCAGATTCCGGATACCGAACAGGTGTGCGCGTGGCTGATGCAACAGGCCGGTTTGAAAACCGTCGACCTGGAACGCGCCCGGCGGTTGTCCCTGGAGTCCGACGACAACGGATTGCTCGGCCTGCTGACGCGCCTGGGGCTGGTTTCCGAAGTGGAACTGGCGCGGGCCTGGGCCGATTTGCTCGGCGCACCGTTGCTGCTGGCGGACGCCGCACCGCCCGTGCTCGACCCACTGCCGGCGCTGACCGAACGCTTCATGCGCCATTACCAGGTGGTGCCGGTGGGCTGGAGCCACGGCGGGCTGCGAGTGTTGGCGGCCAACCCGGCGTTGCTGTATCCGTTCCAGGCCCTGGCGTATGCGTGCGGCGTGCCGGTGTGGCTGGCGGTCGGGCCGCGCAATGAAGTCGAAACCCTGATCGAGCGCTACTACGGCCAGGGCCGTTCGGCCATGGGCACCCTGATCGAAAACCTCGATGAACAAGGCGGCGCCCTGGAAGACATCGAACACCTCAAGGACATGGCCTCCGAGGCGCCGGTGATTCGCCTGGTCAACCTGATCCTGCAACGGGCCGTGGAGCACCGCGCTTCGGACATCCATATCGAACCCTTCGAAAACCAGCTCAAGGTGCGCTACCGCATCGACGGTGTGCTGCATGAAGCCGAAGCGCCGCCGTCGAGTTCTTCGGCGGCGGTGATTTCCCGGGTCAAGATCATGGCGCGCCTCGACATTGCCGAGCGCCGCCTGCCGCAGGACGGTCGGATCATGTTGCGCATTCAGGGCAAGGAACTGGACCTGCGGGTGTCCACGGTGCCCACCAGTTTTGGCGAGTCGGTGGTGATGCGCCTGCTGGACCGCCAGACCGTGCAGTTCGATTTCCAGAGCCTGGGTTTTGATGGCCAGCGCCTGGAAACCTTTCTTGAAGTGCTCGAGCGACCCCACGGCATCCTGCTGGTCACCGGGCCCACCGGCTCGGGTAAAACCACCACGCTCTATACCGCGCTTTCGCGGCTCAATACCGCCGAGCGCAAGATCATCACCGTCGAAGACCCGGTGGAATACCAACTGGAAGGCATCAACCAGATCCAGGTCAAGCCGGCCATCGGGCTGGACTTCGCCGGCGCGCTGCGATCCATCGTGCGCCAGGACCCGGACGTGATCATGATCGGTGAAATCCGCGACCTCGAAACCTGCCGCATCGCCATCCAGTCCTCCCTGACCGGCCACCTGGTGCTCTCGACCCTGCACACCAACAGTGCCGCAGCGAGTATCACGCGCCTGCTGGACATGGGGGTGGAGAGCTACCTGATCGCTTCGACCGTCAATGGCATCCTCGCCCAGCGCCTGGTGCGCCGCCTCGACCCGGCGACACGTGAGGCGTTCGAAGCGCCGCCGGAGTTGATCGAGGAACACTGCCTCGACCGCTTCACCGACCAGCGCCCGGTCCTGCTTTACCGGCCTCGCGCCAACGCCCCCGGCGGCGGTTACCACGGCCGCAGTGCAATCACCGAATTGCTGGTGATGAATGACGAACTGCGCAGCTTGTTGATGCGCCAGGCCGACGCCGCGACCCTCGAACAAGCCGCCCGCCGTGGTGGCTTGCGCACCCTGCATGAAGAAGGCCTGCGCCAGGCGGTGGCCGGTGTCACGTCCCTTGAAGAAGTGCTGCGCGTCACCCGTGGAGAGGGCGCGTGAGCCTGTTCAAATACCGCGCCCTGGACAGCCAGGGCGTCGTGCAGAACGGCACCCTCGAAGCCAGGGACCAGGCCGCCGCCGTCGCCGCACTGCACAAGCGTGGCCTGCTGCTGTTGCACATCGATGCCGCCGGTGCCCAAGGGCTGCGCAATACCTTCGGGCGTGGCCAGTTGAATGGCGCGGCGCTGGTCAGCTTTACCCAGCAACTGGCCACGCTGCTGGGAGCCGGCCAACCGCTGGAACGCTCCCTGGGCATCCTGCTCAAGCAACCCGGCCAACCGCAGACCCGTGCGCTGATCGAGCGTATTCGCGAGCACGTCAAAGCGGGCAAGCCATTGTCGGCAGCGCTGGAAGAGGAGGGCAGCCAGTTTTCGCCGCTGTATCTGAGCATGGTGCGTGCCGGTGAGGCGGGCGGCGCGCTGGAGAACACCCTGCGCCAACTCAGTGACTACCTGGAACGCAGCCAGTTGTTAAGAGGCGAGGTGATCAACGCGTTGATCTATCCCGCCTTCCTGGTGGTGGGCGTGCTCGGCTCCCTGGCGCTGTTGCTGGCTTACGTAGTGCCGCAGTTCGTGCCGATCTTCAACGATCTGGGTGTGCCGATCCCGTTGATCACCGAAGTGATTCTGGGCCTTGGCCAGTTCCTCGGCGCCTATGGCCTGGCGGTGCTCGCCGGGTTGATCGTGACGGTCTGGGCCCTGGCGGCACGCCTGCGCAACCCACGACACCGCGAACAGTACGACCGGCGCGTGCTGGGTATCCGCGTTATCGGCCCGCTGTTGCAGCGGGTCGAAGCCGCGCGCCTGGCACGCACCCTCGGCACCTTGCTGAGCAACGGCGTGGCGCTGCTGCAAGCGCTGGTGATCGCCCGCCAGGTCTGCACCAACCGTGCCTTGCAGGCACAAGTGGCTCAGGC
Source organism: Pseudomonas sp. TH34 (assembly GCF_016650865.1). Taxonomy (NCBI): domain Bacteria; kingdom Pseudomonadati; phylum Pseudomonadota; class Gammaproteobacteria; order Pseudomonadales; family Pseudomonadaceae; genus Pseudomonas; species Pseudomonas sp. TH34. Next base: position 198,382 of record NZ_JAEKFB010000005.1, on the reverse strand, counting down.
CGCCGAGTCGGTGAAAGGCGGCGGCACCCTGACCAGTGCGTTTGGCAGCCAACCGCTGCTGCCGGACCTGGCCCTGCAAATGATTGAAGTCGGCGAACAGGCCGGTGAACTGGACAGCATGCTGCTCAAGGTCGCCGACGTGTTTGACGTCGAAGCCAAGCGTGGCATCGACCGCCTGCTCGCCGCCCTGGTGCCGTCCCTGACCGTGGTCATGGCGGTGCTGGTGGCGGTGATCATGCTGGCGATCATGCTGCCGCTGATGAGCCTGACCAGCAATATATGAAAATCCGAGGAAGCAAGCCGATGCGCCATACCCGTTTCAAACCCGCCCGCCGCCAAGGCGGTTTCACCTTGCTGGAAATGCTCGCGGTGATCGTGTTGCTGGGCATCGTCGCCACCATCGTAGTGCGCCAGGTAGGTGGCAACGTCGACAAGGGCAAATACGGCGCAGGCAAGGCGCAACTGGCCAGCCTGAGCATGAAGATCGAGAGCTACGGCCTGGACGTCGGTTCGCCCCCCAAAACCCTCCAGCAATTGGTCGACAAGCCCGGCAACACTGCCGGCTGGGCCGGGCCGTACGCCAAGCCCTCAGACCTCAAGGACCCGTTCGGCCATGCCTTCGGCTATCGCTTCCCGGGTGAACATGGCGCCTTCGACCTGATCTTCTACGGTCAGGACGGCCAGCCCGGCGGCGAAGGCTACAGCGCCGACCTGGGCAACTGGGAATAATGCCGGCCCTCCAACGCGGCTTTACCCTGCTGGAGATGCTGGTAGTGATCGTGTTGATCAGCATCGCGGCCGGGTTGGTGGGATTTGGCCTGCAACAAGGCCTGCGGGTAGCGAAAGAGCGCCAGGTGGTCGGGCAGATGGTGGATGCCCTGCGCAGCACCCGGGCGCGGGCGATTGTCAGCGGCACATCGGCCAAGACCGTTTTCGACTTGGACCGGCTGAGCTTTCAGGCGCCGGGGCAACCCATCAAGCACTGGCCGGCCGACCTGCAAGTCACCCTGCACACCGCCGAACACGCCGGCGCTGCGGTGGAGTTTTACCCCGACGGCAGCTCCACCGGCGGCAACCTGTTGTTGGCCAATGGCACGCGGCGCTGGCGCATCGACGTCGGCTGGCTGACCGGCAGCGTGCAGTCCAAGGCATTGCCATGAAGCGTCAGTCGGGTTTCACCTTGCTGGAGATGCTCGCAGCGCTGACCCTTATGGCGATCTGCAGCACAGTGTTGCTGGTCGCGTTCGGCCAAAGCGCGCGCTCGCTGTTGCAGGTGGCCCACAGCGACCGCCTGACCCATGCCGCCTTGAGCGTGATGGATCAGGAGGCGTCGGGGCCCCTGGCCAGTGGCGTGCGCCAGGGCGAGCTCGACGGCATTGCCTGGCAATTGCGCGTCGCCCAGCAGCCCACCCGCATCGGTCAGCCACATTTGTTTCGCCTCGATCTCAGCGTCAGCGAAGGTCCGCGCCACGCCCATTTCAGTACCTTGAAACTGCGCGCCAGCCGCGACGGGAGCCTCCAGTGAAGCAGCAGCGGGGCTTCACGTTGCTCGAAATCATGATCGTGCTCAGCCTGCTGGGCGTGTTGTTGGCCCTGGTGGGCGGCGCGCTCCTGGGAGCCAATCGTGCAGTACTCAAAGCGCAGCGCTACACCGTCAGCCTGGATGAAAGTCGCGCCGCGCAACAGTTCCTGCGCACGTCCATCAGCGAGGCGCTGCCCCTGGACGTGACCGAGGACGACAGCCAGACCAACGGTTTTTTTGTCGGCGCTCCCCAGCGCCTGCAATTCGTCGCGACCTTGCCGGGCGTGCTCGGCGGCGGCATCCAGCGTTTCACCTTGCAGTTGCGCGAGGGCGAGTTGCAAGTGGCGTTCGCCCGGTTTGAGTCCGGCGCCCAAGCCAGCGTGCCGGCCACCCGCAGCGAGCCGCAGGTGTTGTTGAAGAACGTCGACGACCTGCAATTCAGCTATCGCGGCCTGTCGCCCAAGGGCCAGGCCACCGGTTGGATCAGTGACTGGCCGTGGACCAAACGCCTGCCTTATGCGGTACGCATTGCAGCACAGGTCAACGGACCGGTGCCGTGGGTCACCCAAGTGGTTGCCCTGCGGCTGAACCTCTCCGGCGGAGAATCAGGCGAATGAAGCGTCAGCGCGGCGTTGCACTGCTGCTGGTGCTGTGGGTGCTGGCGTTGCTCAGCCTGCTGCTGGGCGGCCTGGCCGGGTGGGTACAGCTGGAAAGTCGCCAGGCCCTGTGGCATCGCCAGCATACCCAGGCGTTGCTGGCGGCGGAGGCGGGTGTGGCGTTGGCCATGCAGGCCCTGGCCGACCCGCTGCAACGCAAGCAATGGATCGCCGACGGCCGCGAAATGCCGCTGGTATTTGATGACGCACAGCTCCACGTAAGCCTGCACAGCGAGCGCGGCAAACTGTATTTGAACAGCGCCGAGACGGCCGACTTTGCCCGCCTGGCCCTGGTCTGCGGCGCCACCCAGGCCCAGGCCAGCCGGCTCGCCAGGGACCTGGAAGTGCGGCGCAACGCAGGCCTGGCGCCGTTCCGCGTGGTGGAGGAAGTGCGGCAATTGCCCGGCATGACCCAGGCGCTGTACAGCCGGATGGCCCCGGAAATCAGTTTGTGGAGTGGCCTGGACCGGCCTGATCCCGCCTTCGCCAGCCCCTTGATGCGCCACGCTTTGAACCTGCCCCGGCAGAGCGCGGTAGGGGCCGACCCCGGTGACGTGCTGGTGATCGACAGCCGCGCACAACGCCCCGGCGGTTACCACGCCCGGTTACGAACCACGGTTTTATTGAGCCCATCGGAGGGAAGCGCACAACCTTATCGGGTGCTGCGTTGGCAAGAATGAATCCATACCTTTCGGCGTCAGTGGCGCGCCTTCAACAGCTGGCCGAACCGCTCACCCGGCGCTGGCGCGGCAGCCTGCTGCAAGTGGGCTGGCGCCTGTGGCTCAAGGAGCTGCGTGGCTGCCTGCCGGCGTGGCTGTCGGTCCGTGACATCCCCGAGCACCGCTACCACTGGCCGTTGACCGAGCCGGTGGCAAAACCTGCCGGCGAAGTGCGCCAGGTGCTGGTGCTCGCGCCCTCGGCAGTGCTGCTGCAAACCCTGCCACTGCCTTTGGCGGCCGCGCGCAACCTGTCGACGGTGGTGGGTTATGAACTGGACCGCTTTACCCCGTTCGAGGCTGAACAGTTGTACTTCGTGGCCCGTCAGGAGCGGCGCAGCGCCACGCATGTGCAAGTGACCCTGGTGGCGATTCTGCGGGAGCGGCTGGATCAAATTCTGGTGGACTGCGCTGCCCTCGGTTTGCAACCCCACGCGGTGGATGTAGATGGTCCTATGGGCATCGATTTGCTGCCGGCGCCGTTGCGCCCACGCCAACGCCCGGCGGGGAAGGGTTTGCAACGCAGCCTGCCATGGCTGTGCGGTGCCTTGCTGATCGCCGCGATGCTGCTGTGGCTCAACGACCGCCAGCGGGTGCTCGACGTCATGCGTGAGCAGGTGCAGCAGCAAAAAGCCCAGGTCGCCGAGGTCCAGAGCCTGCGCCAGCAATTGCTCAATACCCGTGGCGCTGCGCAGTACCTGATTCGCCGCAAGTCGGCACAACCGCCGTTGGCGGCGCTGCTCAACGAACTGACCGCCTGCCTGCCCGCCGACACCTGGATCGACCAGTTGGAGGTCAACGACGGCGCCGACGTGTCCTTCTCCGGGCAGAGCGCCAAGGCGAGTGCCCTGATCACCCGGATCAAGGCCTGCCACAGCCTGGAAAACCCCCAGTTCGAAGGGGTGATCCAACCCGATGCGCAAACCGGCAAGGATCAGTTTTCCTTGCGCGCCCACTTGCACCAGGAGGCCGCCGATGCGCCGACCACTGACACCCCGTGAACGTCGCGGCGCCGCCTTGCTGGTCCTGGTGCTGGTGCTGGGCGGCGGTTACTGGCTGCTGATCGACAGCTGGTTCGCCGGGCCGTTGCGCGCCATGGGCGAGCAGGCCGAACAGCTGCGCGAACAACAGCAACGCTATGCGGGCCTGCTGCACCAGGGCGCCGCTCTGCGTGAGCAACTGGAACAAGCCCGCCAGGACCCGGCCAGCAGCACCAGCCTGTTGCCGGGAGATGACCCCAGCGCCGTGGCGGCGGACCTGATGCAGCGCATCGCCGACCTGATCAACAGCCGCGCCGGCCTCGGCGGCGGCTGCAGCCTGACCCAGCGCATGCCCATCACCCCGGAGCAGGACGACACCGAGCCCTATCGCCAGGTCAAAGTCAGCCTGACCCTCAACTGCGCCATCGAACCCCTGACTGCGATCCTGCACGAGCTGGAGTACCAGCGACCGTTCCTGTTCGTGGATGAAATGAGCGTCCGTCGCGGTCCGAATGCCCCCGCCAGCGGCGGTGCCGGAAAGCTGGTGGTGCACCTGTTGGTGCGCGGTTATCTGCAACCGGCAGCCGTCACGCAGGCCCGCCGATGATCAATTCATTGCGCCCCCTCGAGTGGGGATTGCTCGGTGTGGCCGGGCTGCTGGGCCTGCTGGTGGTGGGCATCTTGAGCAGCATCGGCGATGCGCCGCAGTGGCTGGACGAGCCTGCCTCCGCCGCGCGCGCCAATGCGTCAGCCAAGGTTCACGTGGCCCCGAGTGCGACCCTGGAAAGCCTCGCCGGCACCTGGCAGGCGCCGCTGTTCAGCCCCGACCGCAGCCCCGATGCCGCCGTGGGTCAGGCCGAGATTTCCAGCCTGTCGAGCCTGAAGCTGACCGGCGTGCTGCTCGACGGCGACCTGCGCGTCGCGTTGCTCAAGCCTGCGGACGGTCCGCCGCTCAAGGTCCACCAAGGCCAGACCCTGCCCAACGGCTGGCGCCTGGAACACCTGACACCGCTGCACGCCCGTTTTGTACTGGAGGGCCGCACGCAAACCCTGAGCCTCAGCGTTCCGCGTTTGCCGCCGCCGTCCACCACCCCCCGATTTCCCTTCCTCACGAGCCCGCCCCTTGATCGATACTTCCCCTCGCGCCTTGCGCACCACCGTGTTTTGCCTGGCCACCGCCGTCGCCCTGGGCGGCTGTGGGTCATTCCCCGATCACCTCGACCCGGACGATGCCTTGCTTCACGAGGCGATGCAGGGCACCGGTTCGCAACGCCCGCCCGAGGACCCGGCCAGCGAGTCGCCTGCTGCCGACAGTCGCCAACCCCAGACGCCCACGCCGCCCCAGCGCCAGTTGATTCGCGGTAATCAGCAGTTTGTGCGCCAGCCCGCACCGGCGCCTGCGGTCAAGGATGAAGCCAGCGGCGACATCGTGTTCAACTTCGCCGACCAGCCGATTGAAGCGGTGATCAACAGCGTCATGGGTGACTTGTTGCACGAGAACTACAGCATCGCCCAAGGCGTGAAAGGCAACGTAAGCTTCTCCACCTCAAAGCCGGTGAACAAGAAACAGGCGCTGTCGATCCTCGAGACCCTGCTGTCCTGGACCGATAACGCGATGATCCGCCAGGGCCAGCGCTACGTGATCCTGCCCGCCAACCAGGCGGTGGCGGGCAAGCTGGTGCCGGAAATGAGCGTGTCGCAACCCTCCAGCGGGCTCTCCGCAAGGCTGTTTCCGCTGCGCTATATCTCGGCCACGGAAATGCAGAAACTGCTCAAGCCGTTCGCCCGGGAAAATGCGTTCCTGCTGGTGGACCCGGCGCGCAACGTGCTGAGCCTGGCCGGTACGCCCGATGAGCTGGCCAATTACCAGGACACCATCGACACCTTTGATGTCGACTGGCTCAAGGGCATGTCGGTGGGCGTATTCGGTTTGCAACGGGCTTCGGTCGCGGAGTTGATGCCCGAGCTGCAAAAGATGTTCGGCCCCGACAGCGGCATGCCTTTGGCGGGCATGGTGCGCTTCCTGCCCATTGAGCGGACCAATTCGGTGGTGGCGATCTCGTCCCAGCCGCAGTACCTCAGCGAAGTCGGCGACTGGATTCACACCATCGACGAAGGTGGCGGCAACGAGCCGCAGATGTACGTCTACGACGTGCGCAACATGAAGGCCACGGACCTCGCCAAATACCTGCGGCAGATCTACGGCACCGGCGCGATCAAGGACGATACGCCGGCCAAGGTGGCGCCGGGTCTGCGCACGGCGACCTTGTCCTCACTCAACACCAGCGGCGGCACCTCGGGTGGCCTGAACAACAGCGGCAATAACCCGCCCGTCAGCGACGACGAAGACCAGGCCCCGGCCGCCAGCGAAGACAGTGAAAACACGGAGCAAGGCGTTGCCGAAGGCACGACCGGCAAAAGCCTCGACGCCGGCACCCGGATCACCGCGCAAAAAAGCAGTAACCAGTTGCTGGTACGCACCCGCCCGGTACAGTGGAAGGAGATCGAATCGGCGATCAAACGCCTCGACAACCCGCCGCTGCAGGTGCAGATCGAGACGCGCATTCTCGAAGTCAAACTCACCGGCGAACTGGACCTCGGGGTGCAATGGTACCTGGGCCGCCTGGCGGGCAATTCCACCAGCACCACGGTGGCCAATACCCCAGGCAGCCAGGGCGCCCTGGGCGGTGGCGGTGCGGGATTGGGCGCGGATTCGCTGTTCTATTCCTTCGTCAGCTCCAACCTGCAAGTGGCCTTGCACGCCCTGGAAACCAACGGCCGCACCCAGGTGCTGTCGGCGCCGTCGCTGGTGGTGATGAACAACCAGCCGGCGCAGATCCAGGTGGGCGACAACATCCCCATCAGCCAGACCACGGTCAACACCGGCAACGCCGACAGCACCTTGAGCAGCGTCGAATACGTGCAGACCGGGGTGATCCTCGACGTGGTGCCGCGCATCAACCCAGGCGGCCTGGTGTACATGGACATCCAGCAACAGGTCAGCGACGCCGAGAACCAAACCACCAACAGCAGTGACACGCCCAACAACCCGCGCATCTCCACGCGTTCGGTGTCCACCCAGGTGGCGGTGCAAAGTGGCCAGACCGTGTTGCTCGGCGGGCTGATCAAGCAGGACAACGCCGAGAGCGTCAGTGCGGTGCCGTACCTGGGGAAAATCCCCGGGCTGCGCTGGTTGTTTGGCAACACCAGCAAGTCCAAGGACCGCACCGAACTGATCGTGCTGATCACCCCCCGGGTGATTACCAGCAGCGGCCAGGCGCGGCAGGTGACGGATGACTATCGCCAGCAGATGCAGCTGTTGCGGCCGGCGAACTAGTTCGCGCTACCGGTTGGGAGTCTGGATTTTTGCTTCTGTATCCTGGTCGATGATCTCGCGCAGCGTCTGAAAAATCGGCTCGGCGCTGGTGTGTTTCTTGCCATAGGCCAGATTGAAGGCGTAGTCGAAGTCGGGCGGGTTCAGGCCCTGGTTGTGTTGCAGCAGGGTCTCCAGCTTGTCCAGGGCTTTGACTGCCTTGGCCTCGGCAGAGCGGGCGTTTTCGTAGTCGTCCCACAGGGCCAGGATTTCGGCTCGCAACGGTTCATCCAGTGCTCGGGTCAGTAACAACAGATCGTCGTGTTCTTGCTGGCTCTTGTTGGGGAACTGCGCCTGGTTGACCGCCGGGATGTCGCCGTGGATGGCCTCTCCCAGGTCGTGGATTACGCACATCTTGAGAATTTTCAGCAGGTCGAGGCCGGCCAGTTCATCCCCGAAGGTAATTGCCATCAGGCACAGGCGCCAGCTGTGTTCCGCGGTGCTCTCGGTGCGACCGGAAGAGGTATGCGCGCTTCTGAGCACGTCCTTGAGTTTTTCCGCTTCGCGCAGGAAGTCGAGGCGGCCCTTGAGTTTTTCGATGTCCATGAATCTGCCCCGGCAGGGTCGCGGTTAAGGATTAAAGACTAGGCGCGGTGGTGCGAAGCGTCCACGCATAAAATATGCGCCGGGCGGTTAGAGGGTTTCGACCAGGCGCGCGGCGGTGCCATCGCTCAGCGGGATGCGGGTCCAGCGGCACAGGCTCTGGCGGATCGGTACAACCGTGGAATCGTTGGTGCCGGTGATGAACTCCAGGGCCGGCGGGGCGAGGCTGTCGCGCCAGCCCGAGTCATCCAGCGCGGATTCCATGCGCAGGATTTCCGGCGTCACGAAGCGCCACAGTGAATGCCCCAGCAGGTCGGTCAACGGGCTGCTGAACTCGGCAGCACGGGAGGCCGAGCAAGCCAACAAACGGTGGGTCAGGTCACACACCAGGTGCATGGGCCGCGGGCTTTCCTTGACCAGTCGCGCGAGGGCTTGATCGGCGGCGGCCTCCAGACGTGCGGCCAGCAACTGTTCAAGGTGTTGGTGCGCTGCAGGCTCCATGGCCTGCACACCACTTTCCCAGCGGGAAATGGTCGACTGGGTGACGTGGAACAACTCGGCGGCGTGAGCCTGTTTGACGCGGTGCAGCAGACGCCATCGTCTCAGCGCAATACCGGGCAGGGCAGGCTTGAGCAACAGGTCGGACATTTTTCACATTCCGGGGAAGGCGGTGACGGTGGGTAGTGTGAGGAATGCAGGGGCCGCTGCGCAAATCTGCTGGATCAGCGGAGCGGCCCGGTGCGTGTCAGCCCTTGCGTTGCAGGGTGTGATAACCCAGCACTGCCCGTGCTTCCCTCAATGATTTGCCTTCATCGAGCAATCCCCGGATACGTGCTTCCACCGCTTCAATCGAGCGCGCACACGCCGCCACTTCATGGGCCCGCTCACGCGGCACGATCACCACGCCATTGGCATCGGCGACTACGATGTCCCGGGCGCACACCCGGGCCTGGCCGATGGACACCGGCTGGTTTACTGCTTCCACTTCAACCCGGTCCTTGCCCGTGCGCATGAACCGGCCTTTGGTGAACAGCGGGTAGCCGTCGCCCAGGGCCTTGCTGACGTCGCGGCACACGCCATCAATCACCGTCGCGGCGATCCGCTGGCTGCCGGCGTACTGGGTCATGATGTCACCCCATACCGTGCAGTCGGTGCGTCCGTCATTGTCGATCACCACCACATCGCCTTCGGCCACGTCGTCGATAAAGTCGCCAACGGTGCCCGGCGGGGTGCTGGCGCTGACGTAGCGCACCGTGAAGGCCGGACCGACCACCACCTGGCGATAGTTGTCCAGGGGCATGATTCCCAGGCACTGGCCGGGCAAGCCGAGTTTGTCCAGAGCATCGGACACGCCCGGGGTGTCCAGGCCTGCAAACAGGGCAACCAATTCTTGGTCTTGGGGCGACATGGGTAACTCCTCGTGGGGTGACAAATCAGGTCGGTTGGCAGGAGGCCGGGCGGGGCTCGGCAATGGTCAGCAAAATGATGAAGCTGATGAACGAGCCGATCGCCAGCCAGGCGAACACGTAGTTCCAGCCGTAGTTGTCCAGCAGCAGCCCGGTGATGAAGGGCGTGGCGGCGGCGCCCAACTGGCCGATCATGTTCACGATGGCGTTGGAGATCGGGAAGGTCTTCTTGGTGGTCAGGCCCATCGGGTAGACCATGTAGGAGGAGAAGCCGAGGCTCAGCACCATGCCGGTCAACATCAGCAGCAAGCCGTAGGGCAGGGGCTCGGCCGGTGAATTGATCAGCAGGTACATCATCAATGAGGTGCCGACGGCCGACAGGAGCATGCCCGGCTTGCGGCGCCCGCCCATCAGGCGATCGGAGCAGAAACCACCCAGCAGGTTGCCCAGCACCGCGCCCACCCAGGGCGCTGCCGAGACCAGGCCCATGTTCATGATCGAGAACTGCTTGACGGTCATCAGGTAGGTGGGAATCCACGCCAGCAGCACGCTGGAGACGCCGAGCTGGAAGCAGTAGCTGGTGGCGCAACCCCAGATGTTCCAGGACTTGAACACCTGACGGTTGGTGTCCAGGGGTTTTTCATCGCGGGTGCGGATGACTCGGTCGAGCTTCTCAACCCAGGCCGGTGTCTTGTGCACGCGGGCGGTCCGGCTGATTGCCGTGTCCTCGACGATGTACTGAAGTTCGGCAGGGTTGACGAAGCGGCTGCGGGACGGATGGTCAGTGACCAGGAAGTACCAGACCACCGCCAGCACGATGCCCGGGATCGCAAAGAAGTAGAAAATCTCGCGCCAGCCCCACACCGAAATGATCACGGCACACAGCGGCGGCACGATCACCGGTCCGAACTTCACCGCTGAGAGGAAGATCCCCGACGCCGTGCCTTTTTCCCGTGCCGGAAACCAGTTGTTGATGGTGGTGGTCATGCTGATGGGCAGCGGGCCTTCAGCGATGCCCAGGCCCAGGCGATAGAGTTTCAGCGCCAGCAGTGAGCTGGCGGTGCCCACCAGCCCGGTCAACAGGGAGGTCAGCACCATGGCCCCCGGCAGGATCCGGCTGACGCCAAAGCGCCCGAAGGCAAAGCCCGACGGCAGTTGTGCCAGGGCGTAAGCCAGCAGGAACAGGCTGACCAGGCCGCCGGCCTGGGCATTGCTCATTTCAAATTCGTGGCGAATAAACGGCAGCGCCACACCGAGGTTGGCCCGGTCGGCGGCGGCCACGGTGTAGATCAGGAAAATCAGCGCCGCAACCACCCAGCGGTATTGGCTGCGCACAGCGGGTTTTATGACTTCAGGCATCGACATGAGGGCGGACCTTGTTGTTGTGAGTGTTGTCCTGTTCGGCCCCAATCTTAAGAAGGGCCGAACGCCACCATTAGCGATATTTATCTATGGGAACTCATCACTTTTTTTCTTCGGCCAGCAGGCGACTGCAGAAGCCGCGGATCGCCTCGCACGCTTGGCGCAACGAGGCATCATCCAGGGCATAGGCGATGCGAATGTACGGTCCCAGGCCAAAGGCGCTGCCGTGAACCACGGCCACATTGGCCTCATCCAGCAGCGCCAGGGCGACATCTTCATCGCTGTGCAGTACCCGGCCGCCCGCCGAGGTACGCCCGATCAGCGCCGCGCAGGAGGCGAACGCATAGAACGCACCGGCGGGGCTGATGCACGTCAGGCCTGGCGTGTCATTCAGCAACTTCACCATCAAGTCCCGGCGCGCCTGGAACACCACGCGGCTGTCGCGGATAAAATCCTTGGGGCCTTCCAGTGCGGCGAGGGCCGCTTGCTGCGAGACCGAGCAGGCGCCAGAGGTTTGCTGGCCTTGCAGCTTTTCCATGGCCTCCAGCAACCAACGTGGGCCGGTGGCGAAACCGATGCGCCAGCCGGTCATGGCGTAGGCCTTGGACACGCCGTTCATGGTCAATGTGCGTGGTGCCAAACGCGGCTCAACCTGGGCCAGGGTATGGAACACCTGGCCGTCAAAGATCAGGTGCTCGTAGATGTCGTCGGCCAGGATCAGCACCTGCGGGTGGGCCAACAGCACTTCGGCCAGCGCCCGTAGCTCGCCCTCGCTGTACACCGCGCCAGTGGGATTGGACGGTGAATTGAGGATCAGCCAGCGGGTCTGCGGGGTGATTGCAGCGGCCAGGGCCTCGGGTGTCAGCTTGAACCCACTGTCGGCATCGCAAGTGACGATGCGCGCTTCGCCGCCGCACAGTTGCACCATCTCCGGGTAACTGACCCAGTACGGCGCGGGCACGATCACTTCGTCGCCTTCATTGAGGGTGGCCGCCAGGGCGTTGTAGATCACCTGCTTGCCGCCGTTGCACACAAGGGTGTCCTGCCAGGACACGTCCAGGCCGTTTTCGCGCCGGAACTTCGCCGCCACCGCCTCCCGCAGGGCCCGCGCACCGGCCACCTGGGTGTAGCGGGTATGCCCGGTTTCGATGGCCTGGATCGCAGCCTCGCGGATATGCACCGGAGTGTCGAAATCCGGCTCGCCGGCACACAACGAAATAACCTGCGCGCCTTGTGCCCGGCGTTCGGCGACGCGGTCCATGATGCGATAGGTGGCGGACGGTTGTGCGCTGGCCAGGCGCGGGTTCAGCCGCTGGATATCGGCGCTCATCGGGTGATCGCCTCAAACTGTGCGTCGTGCATCACCTCGACCACCGAACGCCCGCTGCGCACCGCCTGCACCATGCCGTCCTGGCGGCGGGCGATGCGCTCGCCCAGGTCCAGGACCTTTTCGATCACCGCCTGGGGCACGAACACCGAGCCGCAGGTATCGGCGATCACGTAGTCGTCCTCGCTGACGCTCACGCCAGCGACGTTGAGCGTCACGCCGGCGTCGACCTGCACCACGCGGTTGCGCGCGCTGATCATGGTCACGCCGCGTCCGTACACCGGATAGCCGATGGCCTCGCTGCCGTCGATATCGCGGCTGAAACCATCAATCACCGTGCCGCGTATGTGTTTGCGCGACGCCGCGTTGGCGATGATGTCACCCCAGCAGGAAATGCCCTCGATACCGCCGGCAATCACCAGCACCCGGTCGTCTGTCGCGACCTGTTCGATCACCGGGGTGATCAAGTGCACGGTCGGAGCGATGTCGGACTTGGGGCCGAGCATTACGGTACTGGCGCGGCCAACGATCTTCGGGCAGTTCCACAGCGGGCGCAGGCCCACGGTGGCGCCGGGCAGGCCGAGGAAGTCGAGAGCGTCGGACACGGTGTTGGTGTCCAGCGCGGCCAGGCGGTCGAGCAAACGGTCAGGGGTCATGGGCAAGCCTCGGGTGACGGAGGCGGCCAGTGTCAGTCAGTGGCTATGATAGGTATATTACGAAGTACAGAAGCCTTGCATACGCTTAACCTATGGATAAGACCATGATCAACTTTCGCCTGATTCGTCACCTCTGGTTGTTCCTTGCGGTGGCTGAGGAGCAGAACTTCGGCCGTGCGGCGAAGCGCCTTGGCATGTCCCAGCCACCGCTGAGCGAGCAGATCCAGGTGCTGGAGCAGGCGCTCAAGGTCAAGCTGTTCGACCGCTCCCGACGCGGCGCACAACTTACCCCGGTGGGCGCGGCGATCCTGCCGGCGGTGCGCAAGTTCGCCGAGCAGTTGGAGCGCCTGGAACTCGCGGTGGAGGAAGCGGTGGCGGGGCAGTCGGGGATGTTGACCATTGGTGCGATCTCCACGGCGATGTTCGATGTGCTGCCGGGGTTGATCGAGCAACTGAAGCTTGATTATCCGCAGCTCACGGTGTCGGTGCGGGAAATCGACAGCGTCGAGGCGTTGCCGGCGCTGGAGGCTGGGGATATCGACCTGGCGTTTGCCCGGTTGGATGGTGACCTTGGGGCTTCGGTGCAGTCATTGCCATTGACGGAGGACCGGCTGGTGGTGGCGTTGCCGGCGGATCACCTGCTGGCGAGCCGCACGCGCATCAGTTTGTCGAGTCTGGCGAATGAGCCGTTGGTGATGTTTTCGCGCAACGTCAGTCCGGTGTATTTCGACAATCTGATCGCTACTTGCCGTGCCAGCGGGTTTTCTCCGCGGGTGCTGCATGAGGTGCGGTCGGTGGCTTCGCAGATCGCGTTTGTCAGTTATGGGCAGGGGATTGCGTTGGTGCCGGCTTCGCTGAAAAAACTGGCCCCGGCCAATGTGGTGTTTCGGGCGTTGAGTCAGAAACTCAATGTGGTGACTACGGCTGTCGCGTGGAATACCCAGCGGCCGAATCCGGTGGTGGAGGCGGTGATTGCGCGGTTTCGCTAGGGGGTTGAGTACATATCCGTTATTTAGGTAACGGCCACCTATGGTTCCGCTCTTACAGCGGCTCACTTTGGAAAAGCCCCAAAGTAAGCAAAGGGCTCTGCCCCGCCTGTCGGCACCTCGCTGGGGCTCGGTGTTCCCTCACTCCGGCACTGCTCCGCGGGCCGCCGCGACGGGCCATCCATGGCCCGGCGCGGCTAAACCGGCGTCCTGCCGGTTTACCCGCTCCGCACTGCCTGCGTTCGGCCTCGGGCTTATTGGGGCAGTCAGATCAAGATCAAAAGCAACAGCAAAAGCACAGCGGCCTACCGGCCGGCTTGAGTGTTAAAAGCAAAGGCAAAGACCAAAGCGAAAGCAGCTCTGCTTTTCTGTGGGAGCTGGCTTGCCTGCGATGCAGACAACTCGGTGTATCAGGCAGACCCAGTTGATGCCATCGCAGGCAAGCCAGCTCCCACATTTGACCGTGCCCGCTTTAGCTTTTGATTTTGCTTCTAAACACTCAAGCCGGCCGGTAGGCCGCTGTGCTCTTGCTGTTGATCTTGATTTTGATCTTAGGCGCCCCGTTAAACCACGCTGGCCGAACGCAGGCTTTGGAGCGTGGGTAACCTGGCAGGACGCCAGGTTAGCCGTCCTGGGCCAGGGATGGCCCATGACGGCGGCCCACGGTCCAAAGCCGGAGTGAGGGCACACCGAGCCTAGGCGAGGTGCCGAGTGGTGGGGCAAGAGCGTTTTGCTTACTTTTGCGCTTTTCAAAAGTGAGCCGCTGTAAGAGCCATCCCTTTCAAGGTCTGCGTTTAAAAGTCCGTTTAAGGCCATGTTTAAGTACGTTTATCCGACTTGGCCGCCTTAAGCACCCTAGCTGTTGAGACATGCGCCCGTGCTGCCTTACCTTCCAGCCACTCCTTGGGCTTGGCTACTTTGGGGCCACGAGGGCTTTTTGCTACGGACTTAGGTTTGATCATCCTTGCCAGGGCCAGCAATCGCTCTGCCAGCCCTTGCGGAGTCTTTTCAAGAGGGAAATTTTCCGCAGGCAATGCGATCTGCAAGCCTTGATAATCACTGCGAACATGCACCGCCAAATGGAAAATCGAAACCTGCCAACCCTCTGGCTGCGTTTCGCGGTGCGCCTGCTCAACGCTACGCTTGAGAACCGACAAAACGTTGTAAGCCAGGACCGCCGAGGCAAAGCCCAATAGCGCGGCTTTCGGGCTGCCAAGGCCTGTAATTTCACTGTCCAGTACCGACTCAAGGCGCTGAAACATTCCCTCGATACTCCAGCGATGACGGTATAAATCGGCTATCTGCCGGGCACCGATGGTGTCGGGCAAATTGCTCCAGAACCACATCACCAAATCACCTGAGTCATTCGCCGTTTGCAGGCTCAACTCAACACGTCGCCAGCGGCGGCCACCCTTCATTTCGATGATTTGTTCGCGAACGGTTCCGCTATCGACCGTCCCTGAGTCTTGCCACTCACTTTCCTGGACCAGGCGTGGATGCTTGCTGGGTTGGCGAACGATGAACGAAGCCCCCGTATCCTCGCAGGCTTGCAGGATGGGCAGCGTGCAATAGAGCCGGTCAGCCATCCACAACTGGCCCGCGCATGCGCGGGCCAGCAGCGGTAAAACACTGACTCGCTCACTGGCGTAGGCATCTTCCCACGGCTGAAGATCAACGACTAAATCCAGATCCGGATCGTAGGCAACTACTGAAAATCCTGGGCGCGCTGCGCCGCGCTCATTGCGCAGAGCGCCTAGACGTTTTTCAGTGGCCGGCAAGTGGTTGCCATCCACAATACGCAACTGCCAGCCGGGCAGGATCGATGAATGGCCGAGCGTTTCGACGGTTGGTATCAAACGCTCGGCACTGCCCGAAATGAGGGCGCGAAGCAGCTCGGGTTCGGTTCGCTTGATCTTGTCATAGAGTGCCGAAACACTGACCGAAAGGCCCTCCATCTTGCGCGCCGCCGCGTGCAACGACGGCCTCAAGCCCAATGAAACAAGGGACATCAGCTCAACAACGGTTGAAAACAAAAGCTCACGTGAGTACTGCCGTTGGCGGTGATCATCGAACACCTTGTCAACCCAAGCGGCATCTACTGCCTGCTCTAATATCAACTTGGTCATGACGCTGGCCGGAGCCTGTTTTTCAAACCGTTCTAAAACCTTTTCCCACATAGTTTCGTCGTCCTGACTGGATTGGTTAGGGGATTTTAAACCAAGACCTTGAAAGGGATGGCTGTAAGAGCGGAACCAATAGCGGCCGTTACCGAAGAAACGGATATGTACCCGACCCGACCCGATCAGAAATCCTGCCCCATAACATTGCCCACACCCGAGAACACGCAAGTGCGTACCGAATAGCGATCACCTACCGATGCTGAAACCGGGGCAACGAAGCAATCCGCATCTTCGGCTCCTGCAACCTGGCCAGGTCACTGGCAATCTGCGCCCGCCAAAAGTGCGCCCCGGCCAATTGCGCATCCACCCACGCCTGGCGCAGCAACACCTTGGCCTTGTCCACCGACCCATACTGGGCCTGGCGCAAAATCAGCTGTGCCTTGATCCGCAACATCTGCGGCACGAACCAATGCTCATGCCGCCCCAGCGCCAATTGCAAGGTGTCTTCCAACACCTCCAGCGCCAGCTTCTCCAGCCCCAGCCGCGCCAGGCCCAAGGCGTATTCACAGCGCAGCAAGCTATACAGCTGGCTGTCTCCCTGCCCACTCAAGTGATGCAACGCCTCACCCAACAGCGGCACACCTTCCTCAGGCGAGCCCTGGCGAATCAGCAGGATGCTCTCGAAACACAACCGAAACTGGCGCCAGATATGCAGGTCTTGTTGCGTGGTGCTGCCCTGCAGCAAGCCCAGGTAATAACGCACCTTGGGCAGGTTGGACGCCAACAGCGCCAGGGGAATCGCCCCCAGGCACAGGGTGTACCAGAGGGTCGCGGGGTGATCGAGGGTGATGGCTTCATCGACGCAACTGCCGATCAGGCGCAGCGCCGGGTCAACATCGCCTTCCAGCAACTGAACCTTCGCCTTGAGGCAGCGGGCGGCGATGCGCTGGTCGAAATGCACGTCGATAATGTGCGAGCGCGGCGCCGACGGTGACCCCAGTGCCTCGTCGATATTCTGCCGGGCGCCAGCCAGGTCGCCCATGTGAAACAACGCCACCGCACGCATGCGTTTACCCAGCAGTTGCTGGTTGCCGCTGTGGCTCAGGCTGATGTAGCGCTCGGCCAGTTCCAGCGCTTCGGCGTACTGGTTGCAGCCGCAGCGGTCACTCCACAGGCCCCACAACGCCCGCAGTTTGTGCTCGGCATCGCCCAGGTCGCGGGCGTCTTCACGCACCTGGCGCCAGGCTTCGCGCATCGGCCCGCCGGTGCCGTAGGTGAGCATCAGCACGCTGGCCAAGGCCGTTTGCAACAGCATGCGCTGGCGCAGCGGCAGCGGGGTGGTGTCGGCGCTGGCCAGGCCTTTGTCGACCCAGGTACGGCACTCGCTGACCAGCGACAGGCGCAGCCACAACGGCACGCCGCCGAGGGTCAGTTCGATGCCGGTGGGCAGGTCGCCCGAGGCTGAAAAAGCCCACTCCAGTGCGGCGCGGATGGTGTTGATTTCCGGGCCGTAGAGGCCGACCCAAATCTCCGGGGAAAGACTGTCGAGGGTCTGCCCGGCCTCCTGCAAAACCTCGAGGGCATACCGTGCATGACGCTGGCGGGTAGCATCGGCTTCGCCGTGTTCGTTGAGTTTCTCCAGGGCGTAGGCGCGGGTGGTTTCCAGCAGGCGGTAGCGCTTGAGCAACTGGGATTCACCAGCGATCAGCAGCGACTTGTCCATCAGGCTTTCCAGCAGGGGCAGGGCGTTGCGGGCATCGAGGGCGCTGCTGGCGGTCATGGCTTTGACTGCATCCAGGGTGAACGAACCGGTGAACACTGCCAGTTGGCGCAACATGGCCTGTTCGTCGCCGGTGAGCATCGAGTAGGTCCAGTCCAGGGTCGCGCTCAGTGAACGATGGCGGGCGAGGGCGGTGCGCCGGCCAGTCATTTGCAGGCGGAAACTGCCGTCGAGCAAACCCACCAGGTCCTGGATGCCGAAGGTGCGCACCCGCGCCGCGGCAATTTCGATGGCCAGGGCATTGCTGTCGAGCTTGCGGCAGATGGCGCTGGCGGCGGCGACGTCGGTGTCCTTGAACACGAAGCCAGGATCGAGGGCCTTGACCCGTTCGATGAACAACGCGATGCCCGACCAGGCCATGGCTTGCTCGGCACTCAAGCTTAAGTCTTCGTCCGGCACCAGCAGCGGTGCCAGGTCGTGCACCCGTTCGCCTTCGGCCCGCAGCGGCTCGCGGCTGGTGGTCAGCACGCAACACTGGGGCGCGCAGCGCAGCAGCACTTCGACGGCGTCGGCGGTGGCTTGCAGCACGTGTTCGCAGTTGTCGAGCACCAGCAGCAGCGGGCTGTTGGCGAGCATCGAGGCCACGCTTTGCAAGGGGTCGTCACTCACGCTTTGGATGCCCAGGGCGTTGGCGAGCATGCCGGCCACCCACTGGCCGCTGGTGGCGGGGGCCAGGTCGACGAAGCACATGCCCTGGTGAAAGCGGCCCTGCAGCAGTTGCGCCACGGCCAGAGCGACCGTGGTCTTGCCGATGCCGCCGGGGCCGGTGATGGTCAGGAAGCGCTGGCTCAGGAGTTGGTCAGCGAGGCTCAGGATCAGCTGTTCACGGCCAATCACCGTGCCTGGCGGCGGTTGCAGGTTCGGTGCCTCCACGGTTGGGGCGGGCAGCAGGGCCTGGGTCATTGCGCCGTCACTCACCGCCTGCATTGTCACCGGCGCGACAAACCGGTAACCCCGGCCCGGCACGGTGACGATGTAGCTGAAGTTGCCGTCATCCCCCAACGCCCGGCGCAGGGCAACGATCTGAGCGCGCAGGTTGCATTCCTCCACCACCACCTTGGGCCAGGCGAAGGAGATCAGTTCGGATTTTTCCAGCAACTCGCCAGCCCGGCTGGCGAGGGCGATCAGCAAGTACAAGGCGCGGCTGCCGAGGGTCACCGGCTCGCCGTTGCGCAGCAATACATGCTGGCGCGCCAACAAGAGAAAGGGGCCAAAACCGATAGCATTCTCGGTGTGGTCCGGGGCCTGGGGGACAAGGTCCGTGAAGGACACTGCGGGGTATTTGCTCGAACTCATCAATTTGTCCTTTTTTGTAGTCGGGCTTGTTATTGGCGATCAGGCCATTCGCCCTTTTGGGTGCTTACGTGCGGCAGCAGGCTTGGAGAGTTGAAGTCGATCAAAAAGGTGAGAGTTGCCGCCCTCCTTTGGGGCATGGACGTTGTTATAAGGCGCGGGCCCGTTGGGGTTCAGGCGATGAGACTGTTTCAATTTAGAAACATTTTATTACTAGAAAACCTGATGTAGCAGAATGTATGCCAGTTGGCATGTAACAAAGATGACAACAACCGTATGAAATTTATGGTGATTTTTGAGGTCGTCGGAGGCGGTGAAAGAAGAGTGTTCGGAAAGGCGAATATTTCTAATTGTGTCGTTCGGGATGCCGAATAAAATGGCGGTGGTTTGGCGCGGTTTTTTTGGCTGTGTATCAGACTGTGTATCAGCACCCATCTGATACAGCGGCATGATTAGCAGGAGGAAACGCGACACAGACGGGATACACGCCTGGCTTTAAATCTGTCTACCAGATGGCGCAAGTGGTCACGCACCGCACAAGCGCCCTGGCCACATTCAGTCAAGCCAGGAGATTCAACCATGAAGCGCCACTACGCGGCCCTTGCCGCCACCTTCGCACTGTCCCTCGGTGCCTTCGCCGCCACCGCCCATGCCGAGGATGCCAAGCCTCAGGAAAAATGCTTCGGCGTGTCCCTCGCCGGTGCCAATGATTGCGCCGCCGGTGCCGGTACTTCCTGCGCCGGTACCGCCAAGGCGGATTACCAGGGCAACGCCTGGGTGCTGGTGGACAAAGGCACGTGCACCCAGATCAAAACCCCCAAAGGCTTCGGCAGCCTGACGGAACAACCATGATTGCCCTGGCCCCTGCGGTGCTCAAGCGCGTGCTGCCTGAGGCGCTGCTGTTGCTGGTGGCTCGTGTCGGTATCGCTTCGGTGTTTTTCCTCTCGGGCCGCACCAAGGTGACCGGTTTTCTGCAACTCAAGCCGTCGACCTACACCTTGTTTCGCTCGGAATACGCCTTGCCGCTGGTGCCGCCGGACTGGGCGGCACACCTGGCGACCTACGCCGAGCATCTGTTCCCGCTGTTGCTGGTGCTGGGCCTGCTGACCCGCCCGGCGGCCGCCGCGCTGTTGGGCATGACCCTGGTGATCGAGGTGTTCGTGTACCCCGATGCCTGGCCGACCCACCTGACCTGGGCCGGGCTGTTGTTGCCGCTGCTGGCGTATGGCGGCGGGGCCTGGTCACTGGACCGCGTGTTGTCCGGCCAACGCCGTTAACCCTTTCACAACAATGATCAGGCCCCAAGGCCTGTGGAGAGTCGCATGCGTATTCTTTCTTCCCTGGCGATCGCCATGGCACTCGCTGCACCGTTAGTGGCCTCGGCCGCCGATGCAGCCAAGCCCCAGCAGGGCACTGGTAAAAGCGTGGTGATCGTGCCCGGTTCCTTCGTCGACGGCTCCGGCTGGCGAGTGGTGCACGACATCCTGATTCACAAGGGCTACAAGGTCACCGTGGTGCATCAGGGCCATGAAAGCCTCGCCGCCGACGTGGCCGAGGCCCGCGAAGTGCTGGAGCAGCAAGTCGGCCCGGTGGTGCTGGTGGGGCACAGCTCCGGCGGTGGGGTGATCTCGATTGCCGGTGACCGCGACAAGGTCAAGTCGATGGTCTATGTCTCGGCCCTGCAACCGGAAGTCGGCGAAAACATGAGCCAACTGCTGTCTTCGATGCCGGCTCCCAGCAATGACGTGATGCAGACCCGCGACGGGCATCTGTTCTTTGACCGCACCAAGTTCAACGCCGACTTTGCTGCCGACCTGACCACCAACCGCACCGACTTCATGGCCGCCTCTCAGGTACCGGCCACCACCGCTTTGTTCGGCGGCACCGTGTGGGCCGCGGCCTGGCACAAGAAGCCGACCTACGCCGTGGTGTCCACCGAAGACCGTGCCCTGAGCCCCGATCTGCAGCGCTGGATGTACAAGCGCGCCGGCTCAAAAGTCACTGAAATCAAGGCCAGCCACTCGGTGTACATCTCCCAGCCCGAGGCTGTGGCGAAGGTCATCGAAGACGCTGCATCCGTCATCAAATAAACCCCACCCTGAGGAGTAACACCCATGAGCACGTCCATTAAATCCCGCTTGAGCCTTGCTACTGCTGCCGCCCTGATCGCCATGGCGTCCGCCTCTTTCGCGGCTGCCGCCAGCGCCGCCGACCAGCCGGAACAGCCGGGTCGTTGCTACGGCGTGAACAACTGCAAGGGCGAAAGCCTGTGCGCTACGGCCAAGAACGATTGCAAGGGCCTCAACAGCTGCAAGGGCCAGGGCGTTGTCGTCAAGACTCCGTCCGAATGCTTGAAGCTGGGCGGCACCACGACTGAGCCGAAGTAAGACCGTTAACGATAGCGCGGGGTGCCTGGCACCTCGCGTTGTTCTCGGGTTTTTCGCGAGCAAGCTCGCTCCTACAGTTTTTTAACGGAGACCATGTGATGCCGACACCCAATCCGCGTTTCCCGGGCTACGGCCTGGGGCTGCGCAAGGAGCACTACAGCGAGTTCCTGGAGACCCCGGTGGCGGTGGATTTCGTTGAAGTGATCTCCGAGAATTTCATGGTCGCGGGCGGCCAGCCCCGGCATATCCTGCGCCAGATTCGTGAGCGGTACCCGGTGGCGCTGCATGGGGTGTCGATGTCGATCGGCACCGCCGAGGGGCTGGATCTCGACTATCTGAAGCGCCTCAAGTCGCTGGTGGACGAGATCGAACCGCTGTTTGTGTCCGACCACCTGAGCTGGTCCCGCAGTGGAGGCTTCAACTCCCATGACTTGCTGCCAGTGCCTTATACCGATGAGGCACTGGACCGGGTCTGCGCCAATATCGACATGGCCCAGGACGTGCTGGGCCGCGCGATGCTGTTTGAAAACCCGTCCAGCTACCTGGCCTTTGATGGCGCATCCATGAGCGAGTGGGAATTCATCGCCGCCATGTCCCGGCGCACCGGCTGCGAGCTGTTGCTGGACGTCAACAATGTGTTTGTCAGCGCCAGCAACCATGGCTTCGACGCCCTGGCGTTTCTCGACGGGATTCCGGCCGAGCGGGTGCGGCAGATTCACCTGGCCGGCCACAGCCAGGGCCGCGATTTGCTGATCGACAGCCATGACAGCCCGGTATGTGACGGTGTCTGGGATTTGTATGCCAAGGCCGTTGCGTTGCTCGGCCCGGTTGCCACGATGATCGAGCGCGATGACGAGATTCCGCCCTTGGCAGAGCTGCTGGAGGAACTGTCCATCGCCCGCATGCTGGGGGCTTCCGAGGCCTACAAGCGAGCGCAGGTGCGCTCATGAATCTCGCTCAATGGCAGCAGGCGTTTCACACCTGGCTGGTGAGTGCCTCGGACGAGTCGGCCCAGTTGTTGGGTAACAAGGCCGCAGGCCTGGCGGTTTACCAGAACAACTACCGTGCGCAGTTGGTGGGTTGCCTGGAGCAGGCGTTTCCCAACCTGCGGCGCTGGCTGGGGGATGAGGCGTTTCTGGCCGCGTGCGTCAGCCATATCGACCGGTATCCGCCCCATGCCTGGACCCTGGACGTCTATCCCGAGGGCTTTCACCTGACCCTGGGTGAACTGTTCCCCAACAATCCCGACGTGCATGAACTGGCCTGGATCGAGTCGTCGCTCAACGAGGCATTTGTCGCCGCCGATGCCAGCCCGTTGCCCATGGACGCTCTCGCGGCGGTGGATTGGGACACCGCGAGCCTGCAATTCACGCCATCGCTGCGCTGCCACGGGCTGACCACCAACGCCGAGGCGATCTGGTCGGCGTTGTGGCAGCAAACCCCGGCGCCCGAGGCGGTGATGCTGGCCGAGGCCGGTGGATTGCTGGTGTGGCGTCGGCAGTTCACCTCGCGCTTGCGGCAAGTCGAGGCTTTGGAGTTCCAGGCGTTGGTGCACCTGCAAGGCGACGGCAGTTTTGCCGGGCTGTGCGAGTTTTTGGTGGAGCGCCTGGGGGAAGAGGAGGGCGTGGCAAAAGCCGGTGAGTGGCTGGCCGGCTGGATCGGCAGTGAGTTGATTGTGGGGGTCGTTGACGACCTTCCAATGTCGAATTTTTTGGAGCTATAACCCATGTCTTTTTTCAATCGCCGTCGCTTTCTGATTTCCAGCGCCATTGCTTCAGTCGCGCTGTCACTGCCGGTATGGGCGGCGCCTACGCCCTGGACGATCCGCCAGGTCAGCACCGACCTGCTGGATATCGGCTACTACGAAGCCGGCCCGGAAGGCGGCCGGCCGATCATTTTGCTGCATGGTGCTGACGGCGACCTTGAGCGTTTCGCCGAGGTTGCGCCGCATCTGGTGTCCCAGGGCTTTCGGGTGGTCATCCCGTACCTGCGAGGTCATGGCAGCACCACGCAGCTGGACAAGACCGCACCCGCTGTTACCCAGGAAGTCGTTCTCGGCCAGGACGTGCTGGACCTGATGAATGCCTTGCACATCCCTGAGGCTGTGCTGGGTGGGTTCGATCTCGGCGGTCGTGCCGTCACGGCAGCGGCCACCTTGCGGCCAAGCCGTTGCGTGGCGCTGGTCACCGTCAACAGCGCGCCGCAGCCCGCCCTCGCCGAGGTGCTGGTGCAGATGGCCCGGATGGGCAAATGGCGCACCTGAACATGAATATTTGGACAGCCGCGCATTTGCCCGCTGAAAAAAAAGACCGCTGCCCGTAATCTAGAGGCCTTTGCCACATGTGCGGATTGTCCATGTCTTCAGTAGCTGATGGGTTGCCCAGTGATAAACGTCTTGCGGCGGTTGTCGCCATTTCCCTGGGGATCGGCATGGCGACCCTCGACACGGCCATCGTCAACACCGCGTTGCCCACACTGGCCGAAGGCATTGGTACCGACTCCGCTTCGGTGATCTGGGTGGTCAACGCCTACCAACTGGCGACCATCGCCGCCGTGCTGCCCTTTGCTTCCCTGAGTGACGTGGTCGGCCACCGCCGGGTGTTCCTCGGTGGCTTGCTGGTATTTGTAGTGGCGTCGCTGTTCTGCGGGCTGGCCTGGTCGCTGCCGACGCTGACCGCCGCCCGGGTGGTGCAGGGCCTGGGCGCGGCGGCGATCATGAGCGTGAACATTGCGCTGTTGCGGCATATCTACCCGGCAAAAATATTGGGCCGGGGGCTGGGGTATAACTCGCTGGTGGTGGGGCTGGCCTTTACCCTGGGGCCCACGGCGGCGTCGGCGATTCTGTCGGTGGCCACCTGGCACTGGTTGTACCTGATCAACCTGCCCCTGGGGGCATTGGCCTTGTGGCTCGGGGTGCGTGCAATTCCGGTGATCCCGATCACCGGCCATGCCTTCGACCGGCTCGCGGCGATTCTTTGTGCCGGGTTGTTCGCCCTGCTGGTGCTGGGCCTGGGCTCGGCGGTGCACGGTGCGCAAGCGGTGTTGACCCTGGGGCTGATTGCCGTGGCGCTGCTGTGCGGGCTGTTGCTGATCCGCCGTCAGGCCGGGCACCCGGCGCCGATGCTCGCGGTGGACCTGTTCAAACGCCCGCTGTTCACCTTGTCGGCCCTCACCGCGATTTGCGCGTTCAGCGCCCAGGGCCTGGCGTTTGTGTCGCTGCCATTCCTGTTGCAAACGGTGCTGGGTCACAGCCAGGTAGCCACCGGCTTTCTGATGACGCCGTGGCCGGCGGTGGTGGCGGTGATGGCGCTGATTGCCGGGCGCCTGGCCGACCGTATCTCCCTGGCGTTGCTGTGTGGCATCGGCCTGGTGATGTTGAGTACGGGCATGGCCTCGTTGGCAACCCTGGGCAACGACGCTTCGACCTTCGACATCGGCTGGCGCATGGCCCTGTGCGGCGCCGGGTTCGGTTTCTTCCAGTCGCCCAATCTCAAGGCGATCATGACCAGCGCGCCCATCGCCCGCAGCGGGGGGGCCAGCGGGATCGTTGCCACGTCGCGATTGATGGGGCAGACGCTCGGCGCTTCGCTGGTGGCGTTGTGTTTCCACCTGTCCTTGAGCAGCGGCCCGCAGTACGCGTTGTGGCTGGGGTGCGGGTTTGCTTTGGTGGGCGCGGTGGCCAGCGGGTTGCGCCTGATGCAGGACGGCGCCAAGGTTTAATTATTTGGGCCTTGTAAAACATTGAGGGAGACGGCTACCGTGGCCGTCTAAATAATTCTGAATGTTTCAGCCTTTATGTCTGATCTGGCCCAACGCAGTGCTGATTCCCACTCCCGCCGTGCCGCGCTGACCCTTGGCCTGTGCCTGCCCAGTGACGTGTTGCTGTACCTGGTACTGCCGATGGAGTCCCAGGCGTTCGGAATCACCTTGGCCCAGGCCGGGGTGCTGCTGGCGGCCAACCGCCTGGTGCGGATCTTCGGCTACAAGCATGTACTGAATTTCTACGCCCGCAACGGTGATCGGCTGACGTGCTCCATCGCCGCCGGCGCGGCGGCGGTGTGTGCACTCGGCAACTCGATGTTGTCCGGGTTTGCTGCCTTGCTTGGCCTGCGGTTGATCTGGGGCCTGTGTTTTGCGGCGTTGAACCTTTCCACTCAGGTATTGGCCACTTCTGAACCGCTGGGTGCAGCGCGGCGGGCGGGGCGTTCGCGGGCGTTGATTGCCCTGGGGCCGATGCTGGCCTTGCCGCTGGGTGGGTGGCTGACGTTACAGGTGGGGCCGCGGCCGATCTTCTGGATTCTGGCGGTGTGTTGCCTGGTGGGGTTGTGGATGGCGCGGGGGTTGCCGACTGTGGGTCACAATTTGCATGGCACGCCGGGGCGGCGGTTCAAGTTGCCTGACAGTGTGGCGACCTGGTCGTTTATCGAAGGGGTGGCGCTGGATGGGCTGTTTATCTTTGGTCTGTCGATTCAGGCGCAGAAGATGCTGGGTGGGAATGCGGTATTGATTGCCGGTGGGTTGATGGCGCTGCGATATGTTTCGGAGTTGCTTCTGAGTCCGTTAGGGGGACGCGCGGCGCAGCAGTTTGGTGCTACTTCGATGTTGCTGCTGTTTTCGTTTCTCAGTGCGTTGGCGTTGGGGGCGTTTGGCAGTCACTGGGTGATTGTCGGTGCGGCGGCGGTGTTGGTGTTGCGGGCGTTGCAGTTGCCGCTGGTGACGACGTTGGTGGCGGAGCGTAATCCGGGGGCGATGCGGGTTTCGGCGTTGGCGTCGAATGCGGTGTGGCGGGATGTGGGCGCGGGGCTTGGGCCTTTGCTGGCGGGGTTGTTGTTGCCGGTGGCGTCGGCGCCTTGGGTGTTTGGTGTGGCGGGGGCGGCGATTGCGGTCAGTGCGGTGTTTTGCTGGCGGGCCAGGGTTTTAGCATGAGATGGGGAGAGCGGGAGCGGGGTACATATCCGTTATTTAGGTAACGGCGACTTATGGTTCCGCTCTTACAGCGGGTCACTTTTGGCAAACGCCCCAAAAGTAACCAAAGGTCTTTGCCCCACCACTCGGTGCCTCGCTTAGGCTCGGCATGCCCGCACTCCGGCCCGATTCCGCGGGTCGCCGCGACGGGCCATCCATGGCCCGGCGCGGCTAAATCGGCATCCTTGCCGATTTACCCGCTCCACCGTGCCTACTTGCGGCCATCGTGGTTGACGGGGCCCCCAGATCAAGATCAAAAGCAGATCAAAAGCCAGAGCACAGCGGCCTACCGGCCGGCTTGAGTGTTAGAAGCCAGATCAAAGGCCAGAGCGAAAGCAGAGCTGCTTTTCTGTGGGAGCTGGCTTGCCTGCGATGCAGACACCTCGGTGCATCAGGTACACCCAGTTGATGCCATCGCAGGCAAGCCAGCTCCCACATTTGACCGTGCCCGCTTTAGCTTTTGATTTGGCTTTTGCTTCACCACACTCAAGCCGGCCGGTAGGCCGCTGTGCTCTTGCTGTTGATCTTGATCTTAGGCGCCCCGTTAAACCACGCTGGCCGAACGCAGGCTTTGGAGCGTGGGTAACCCGGCAGGACGCCGGGTTAGCCGCGCTGGGCCAAGGATGGCCCATCGCGGCGGCCCACGGTCCAAAGCCGGAGTGAGGGCACACCGAGCCTGGGCGAGGTGCCGAGTGGTGGGGCAAGAGCGTTTTGCTTACTTTTGCGCTGTTCAAAAGTGAGCCGCTGTAAGAGCGGAACCATAGGCGGCCGTTACAAAAATAACGGATATGCCCCCCAACCCCAAAGCCGCATACGTCATCCAACGTATTCCCCGCCCAACCCCATCCCCGTGAGACTGCCCCCGACAGCCAAGCCACCTCCGGGAGCACCTCGATGACCGACACCCTGATCAAAGTCGACCTCAACCAACCCGTCACCGAAAACGAGCAAATCCACAACCGTTGGCACCCGGACATCCCGATGGCCTGCTGGGTCAAACCCGGCGATGACTTCATCCTCGAAACCTACGACTGGACCGCCGGCGCCATCAAGAACAACGACGACGCCAGCGACGTGCGCGACGTCGACCTCTCCACCGTGCATTACCTTTCCGGCCCAGTGGGCGTACACGGCGCCGAACCCGGCGATCTGCTGGTGGTCGACCTGCTCGACATCGGCGCCAAAGCCGACTCCCAGTGGGGTTTCAACGGTTTCTTCTCCCGCCAGAACGGCGGCGGCTTCCTCACCGATCACTTCCCCAGCGCGCAAAAAGCCATCTGGGATTTCAAGGGCATGTTCACCAGCTCTCGACACATCCCGGGCGTGAACTTCGCCGGCCTGATCCACCCCGGCCTGATCGGCTGCCTGCCCGACCCGGTGATGCTCGCCGACTGGAACCGCCGCGAGCAGGAACTGATCGACACCAACCCAACCCGCGTCCCACCCCTGGCCAACGCCCCGCTGGCCGCCACCGCACACATGGGCAAACTCAAGGGCGCGGCCCGTGACGACGCCGCCGCCACCGGTGCCCGCACCGTGCCGCCCCGTGAGCATGGCGGCAACTGCGATATCAAGGATCTGTCCCGCGGCTCGAAGATCTATTTCCCGGTCTACGTCAACGGCGCCGGCCTGTCGGTGGGGGACTTGCACTTCAGCCAGGGCGACGGCGAAATCACTTTTTGCGGCGCCATCGAAATGGCCGGCTGGGTGCACATGAAGGTCGAGCTGATCAAGGGCGGCATGGCCAAGTACGGGATCAAGAACCCGGTGTTCAAGCCAAGCCCGATCACCCCGAACTACAAGAACTACCTGATCTTCGAAGGCATCTCCGTCGACGAACAGGGGCAGCAGCACTACCTGGACGTCAATGTCGCTTACCGCCAGGCCTGCCTGAATGCGATCAACTACCTGACCAAGTTCGGCTACTCGCCGGCCCAGGGTTATGCGTTGCTCGGCTCGGCGCCGGTGCAGGGGCATATCAGCGGCGTGGTGGACATCCCCAACGCCTGCGCGACGTTGTGGCTGCCGACTGAAATCTTCGAGTTCGACATCAACCCCAACGCCAACGGCCCGACCCAATTCCTCGACGGCAGCATCGACCTGCCCATCGCACCGGACCTGTAGCCATGCCGACCTATGAATATGCCTGTGAGTCCTGCGGCACCTTCACGATGCTGCGGCCCATGGCCCAGCGTCACGAACCCAGCCAGTGCCCATATTGCGACGGCCCGGGCGGGCAGTTGCTGCTGTCGGCACCGGCGCTGACCACGCTGTCGGCCAGCCAGCGCAAGGCGATTGCCGGCAACGAGCGCAGCGCCCATGCGCCGCAAACCGTCGGCGAGTATCAGGAGGCGCGCAAGCACCCGGCGGGCTGCAGTTGCTGTGGCACCCGCAAGCCGGTGGTGCCAAGTAAGGCCAACCCGCTGGGGCTCAAGACCAAGACCGGGCCACGGCCCTGGATGATCAGTCACTGACCGAGGAGATTTGCAATGCGCCATGGCGACATATCCAGCAGCCCGGACACGGTCGGTGTTGCTGTCGTGAACTACAAGATGCCGCGCCTGCACAGCAAGGCCGAGGTCATCGATAACGCGAAGAAGATTGCCGAAATCATTGTCGGCATGAAGCAGGGTTTGCCCGGCATGGACCTGGTGGTGTTCCCCGAATACAGCACCATGGGGATCATGTACGACCACGATGAGATGATGGCCACCGCCGCGAGTATTCCCGGCGAAGAGACGGCGATTTTCTCGGCGGCCTGTCGCCAGGCCAATACCTGGGGCGTGTTTTCCCTGACCGGTGAGCGCCATGAAGAACATCCCCACAAGGCGCCGTACAACACGCTGGTGCTGATCAATAACCTGGGGGAGATCGTCCAGCGTTACCGCAAGTGCATTCCGTGGTGCCCGATCGAGGGCTGGTATCCCGGCGACCGCACCTACGTGTGCGACGGGCCCAAGGGCATGAAGATCAGCCTGATCATCTGCGACGACGGCAACTATCCGGAAATCTGGCGCGACTGTGCGATGAAAGGCGCCGAGCTGATCGTGCGTTGCCAGGGCTATATGTACCCGGCCAAGGAGCAGCAGGTGCAGATGTCCAAGAGCATGGCCTGGGCCAATAACTGCTACGTGGCGGTGGCGAATGCGGCGGGGTTCGACGGGGTGTATTCGTACTTCGGGCACTCGGCGATCATTGGTTTCGATGGTCGTACCCTGGGGGAGTGCGGCGAGGAAGAAATGGGCATTCAGTACGCTCAGCTGTCGGTGTCGCAGATCCGCGATGCGCGGGCCAATGATCAGTCGCAGAACCATCTGTTCAAGCTGCTGCACCGTGGCTACACCGGCATGCATGCTTCGGGCGACGGGGACAAGGGCGTGGCGGATTGTCCGTTCGAGTTCTATCGCACCTGGGTGCTGGACGCGCAAAAAGCCCGGGAGAATGTCGAGGCATTTACCCGCAACACCGTCGGTGTCGCCGAGTGCCCGGTGGGGCAGTTGCCCCATGGCGGTAAAGAAAAGACGGCGGGTTGAGGCATGCGGTTTACCTTTGAACCGGCTCAGGTCATGGCCTTGCTGCGCAGCCGCATCGTTGGCCAGGACGCGGCCCTGGCCCAGGTGGAAGGCGTGCTCAAGGTGGTCAAGGCCGATATCGGCGAGCGCGAGCGGCCGTTGAGCGTCAACCTGTTCATGGGGCCGACCGGGGTCGGCAAGACAGAAATTGTCCGGCTGCTGGCCCTGGCCTTGCACGGGCGCACCGACGGGTTCTGCCGTATCGACATGCACACCCTGGCCCAGGAGCATTACGCCGCCGCCCTGACCGGTGCACCACCGGGTTACGTCGGCAGCAAGGAAGGCATCAGCCTGTTCAACAGCGAGCTGATCCAGGGCAGCTACAGTCGCCCCGGCATCGTGTTGTTCGACGAGTTGGAAAAGGCCAGCCAGGAAGTGGTGCGCAGCCTGCTGGGCATCCTTGAAAACGGCCAACTGACGTTGGCGGGTGGCGCTCGCACGCTGGACTTTCGCAACAGCCTGATCTTCATGACCAGCAATATCGGCGCGCAACAGGCGCGCCGCCATCGACAGCGTTTTGCTCCGTTGCGCTGGTTGGTGCGCGGGGAGGCGGCGGTGTTGGAGGACGCCTTGCACAGTCACTTCGAGCCGGAGTTTCTCAATCGTATCGACCGTGTCCTGGTGTTCGAGCCCATCGACCATCAGTGGCTTGAAGCGTTACTTGAGGTGGAACTCGGCAAACTCAATCAACGCCTGGCGACGCAGCAGCGGTCACTGGTGCTGGATGAATCGGCACGGGCATGGCTGTGCCGCGACCATGACGTACGGTTTGGTGCTCGCGCCTTGGGTCGCCGGTTGCGGGTGGAACTTGAGCCGGCGATTGCCGAGTGCCTGTTGGGTGATCCGGGCGTGGGCGCCATGGGCGCGACCGCCATCGGCAATCATTTGGTGGTTTCGCGACAAGCGACTTGCAACAAATAAATTTCAGGCTAATATGACCCGGGTAAAACAATATATTCCGGGTAAAAGTCATGAGCGCATCACACTGCACCGCCTTCCTTGGCCACCAACGCGTGGCCGCCGGCTCTTATGCCGACGTCGCTAAAAAACTGAAAAGTCTCGACCTGTCGACCGGCAGCTTGCTGGTGTTCGATGACACCAGCGGCGTTCAAGTCGACTATCCCTGGCCCGCGGGTTATTCGCCCCAGCAACCGGCAGCTACGGTGACCGAGGCCGAAGTGCCTGCGTCACCTACCGTAGGCCGACCGAAGCTGGGCGTGGTCGCCCGTGAAGTGACCCTGCTGCCACGGCATTGGGAGTGGCTGGGGCAACAACGCGGTGGCGCCTCGGCGGCCTTGCGCCGGCTGGTGGATGAAGCACGCAACGCCCATGCCGAGCACGATGAGCGACGCCAGGCCAAGGAATCCAGCTATCGTTTCATGAGCGCTCTCGGCGGCGACCTGCCGGGTTTCGAAGAAGCCTCGCGGGCGTTGTTTGCCCAGGACGGCGCCGAATTTTCCAACAAGATTGCGCACTGGCCAGTGGATGTGAAGTTGTACCTGGCCTGGTTATCACGCAACGCTTTCCCTGCCTAATTGCATTGAGATCCGAACCTTCATGGAAGTCACCCAGCAACGACCGTTGTGGCAGATCTACCTGATCTTTCTGGCACCCATGGTGCTGTCCAATTTCCTCCAGAGCTTTTCCGGCACGCTGAACGGTATCTACGTCGGGCAGATGCTCGGTACCCAGGCGTTGGCGGCGGTGTCGGGGATGTTCCCCATCGTGTTTTTCTTTATCGCCCTGGTGATCGGCCTGGGGGCGGGCGCTTCGGTGCTGATTGGCCAGGCGTGGGGCGCTCAGGAAACCTCGATGGTCAAGTCGATCACCGGCGCCACCCTGACCCTCGGCGCCCTGATCGGGGTGATCGCGGCGGTGCTGGGCAGCGTGTTTGCACGGCCGGCGATGCAGGCCCTGGGCACACCGGTGGATGTGCTGGATGACGCGGTGGGTTACGCGCAGATGATGATGCTGATCATGCCGCTGTTGCTGGTGTTCATCCTGTTCACCCAACTGCTGCGAGGCGTGAGTGACACGGTGTCGCCGTTGCTGGCGCTGATGGTCTCGACCGCCGTGGGCCTGGTGCTGACCCCGGCGCTGATCAAGGGCTGGCTGGGTTTGCCGCCGATGGGCATTCAGAGCGCGGTACTGGCAGGGCTGGTGGGTAACGCCCTGGCGATGACGTTTCTGGTGCTGCGCCTGCGCCATAAAAACCACGTGATGGCGCCGGATCGCGAGTTGATGGCGGCGTTGCGACTGGACCGGGTGATTTTGGGCAAGGTGCTGCGTATTGGTCTGCCGACTGGGTTGCAGATGGTGGTGTTGTCGTTGTCGGAGCTGGTGATTCTGGCGCTGGTCAACAGCCATGGTTCCCAGGCGACGGCGGCGTATGGGGCGGTGACGCAGATCGTCAACTATGTGCAGTTTCCGGCGTTGTCGATTGCCATCACCGCGTCGATTCTGGGGGCGCAGGCGATCGGGGCAGGGCGGCTGGAGCGGATTGGGCCGATCCTGCGTACGGGAATTTTGATCAACCTGTGCCTGACGGGTGGGTTGATTGTGTTGGGGTATGGGTTGTCGCACTGGTTGTTGGGGTTGTTCATTACCGACGTGGATGCGCGGGTCAAGGCTGAGCACCTGCTGCATATCATGCTCTGGAGCATTTTGGTGTTTGGCTTCCAGGCGGTGGTGGGCGGGATCATGCGGGCCAGCGGCGTGGTGCTGGTGCCAGTGGGGATTTCGATCGTTTGCGTGTTGGGGGTGGAGTTGCCGGTGGCTTATCTGCTGAATGCGCGGTTTGGGTTGGAAGGGGTTTGGATGGCGTTTCCGGTGACGTATCTGGCGATGCTGGGGTTGCAGACGGCGTATTACCGGTTGGTTTGGCGGCATAAGCAGATTAAGCGGTTGGTGTGAGGTTTTTTGGGGAGGGAGTACATATCCGCTTCTTCGGTCACGGCTACTTATGGTTCCGCTCTTACAGCGGCTCACTTTTGGAAAAGCCGGAATGCCGGCCCAGCCCAAAGTAAGCAAAGGGCTCTGCCCGCCTGTCTGCACCTCGCTTAGGCTCGGTGTTCCCTCACTCCGGCACTGCTCCGCGGGCCGCCGCGATGGGCCATCCATGGCCCGGAGCGGGTAAACCGGCGTCCTGCCGGTTTACCCGCTCCGCAATACCTGCGTTCGGCCTCGGGCTTATCGGGGCAGTCAGATCAAGATCAAAAGCAACAGCAACAGCAACAGCAACAGCACAGCGGCCTACCGGCCGGCTTGAGTGGGAGTGTTAGAAGCCAGATCAAAAGCCAGAGTGAAAAAAGATCTGCTTTTCTGTGGGAGCTGGCTTGCCTGCGATGCAGACACCTCGGTGCATCAGGTATACCCAGTTGATGCTATCGCAGGCAAGCCAGCTCCCACATTTGACCGTGCCCGATTCTGATTTGCTGTTGCTCTTGCTGTTGCTTTACCACACTCAAGCCGGCCGGTAGGCCGCTGTGCTGTTGATCTGCTTTTGATCTTGATTTTGATCTTAGGCGCCCCGTTAAACCACGCTGGCCGAACGCAGGCTTTGGAGCGTGGGTAACCTGGCAGGACGCCAGGTTAGCCGTCCTGGGCCAAGGATGGCCCATGACGGCGGCCCACGGTCCAAAGCCGGAGTGGGCACACCGAGCCTAGGCGAGGTGCCGAGTGGTGGGGCAAGAGCGTTTTGCTTACTTTTGCGCTGTTCAAAAGTGAGCCGCTGTAAGAGCGGAACCATAAGCGGCCGTTACCTAAACAACGGATATTTACCCCGACCCACCCCCGCAACTCCCTGGTGAAATACCGACTCGGCACCTCACCCAACACACGCTTGAACACCGTCGCAAACGCACTCGGGCTGCTATACCCCAAATCCAGCGCCACCCTGGTCACCGGTTCCCCATTGCCCAGCCGCACAATCCCCGCCAGCAGGCAGGCTTGCTGGCGCCACTGCAGATAACTGATACCCGTGGCCTGACGAAACTGCCGGGTAAACGTCCGGCGGCTCATCCCTGCGCCGAGCGCCATGGCATCAATGCTGACCTCCAACGAAGGCCCGGCCAGAAACCCCTCGCAAGCCTTCGCCAAGCGCGGCTCGGCAGGCAACGGCGCACTGAGCGGCAGCACCGGCATCTGGGCGATCTCGTGCAGCAGCAAGCCCATCAAATAGCTATCGCGGCCACCCATCGCGTAACGCGCAGGCACCTCCACGGCCTTCTCCAGTAACTGCCCGAGCAGCGGCGAGACGTCCAACACCTGGCACGCTTGCGGCAACTCCAGCCGCCGCGCCGCCTGCGGGCGGATGTAGGTGTTGAGCATCGTCACCGGCCCGCGCATCAGCATGGCGTGGGACACATGCGGCGGCACCCAGATCGCGCGGCGGGGCGGCACGACCCAGTTACCGGTAGCGGTGTAGACCGTGATGACACCCCGGCTGGCATACGCAAACTGGCCGCGCGGGTGCGCGTGGTCAGGGAACAGCTGGCCGTCGGCATAGTCGATAGCGGTCACGACCACGTCGCGAGGGGTGTTTTCGTAGGGATGAATATCGGGCATGGCCTGATTCTAGCCTTTGTTGACCCACAATCGCAGGCGGGCCATCACGATTTGCGAAAAAATCTGCCGGATGCACGGCCTCTTATCGTGCCAACCAGCAAATGGACCCCGTCACCATGAAGCACAAACACCTGTTATTGGCCGTCCTGGTGACGGCCATGTGGGGATTCAACTTCCCCATCACCAAGCTGGGCCTGGCCGAGATCAACCCATTGCTGCTGACGGCCCTGCGTTTCACCCTGGCGGCATTGCCCTGGGTGTTTCTGGTAAAACGCCCCCAGGTGGCGGTGAAGTGGCTGGCGGCCTACGGCTTGATCTTCGGGGTGGCGATGTGGGCCTTGATCAACCTCGGGATCGCCATGGGCGTGCCGCCCGGTAGCGCGTCGCTGCTGATCCAGTTCAGCGCCTTTTTCACCCTGGGCTGGGGCGTGCTGCTGTTTCGTGAAAGCCTGTCCCTGCCGCAATTGATCAGCGTGGCGCTGGCGGCCATGGGCTTGGTGGGCATGCTGTTGGGTGTGCAGGGGACGGCGACGATGCTGGGGTTTGCCCTGGTGCTGTTCAGCGCGTTGGCCTGGAGCATCGGCAATATCATCATCAAGGTTTCCGGGGTGCGGGAGATCTTTGCCTTCGTGGTCTGGGCCAGCCTGTTTGCACCGTTGCCGCTGGTGCTGTTGACGTGGCTGCTGGACGGCCCGCAAGCCTTTATCGCGTTGCCGGGGCAGTTGAACGGCGTGGCGTTGTTCTCGCTGGCGTTCCAGGTATATGGCGCGACGCACTTCTGCTATTGGGGCTGGAACCTGTTGTTGCGCGAGTACCCGGTTTCCCGGGTGGCACCCCTGTCACTGCTGATCCCGGTGTTTGGGATCGTCAGCTCGATGCTGATTCTGGGGGAGCGCCCCGGGGTTTCCCAGTGGCAGGCCATGGGCTTGATTCTGTTGGCCTTGATCGTGGGAATGAAGAAGGGACGCCCGTTGTGGGTCAGGCAGGGCGGTCACGCTTGAGCAGGCCATACAGCGCGCTGTCCGAGATCTCATCGCCGACCACCCAGCGCTCGCGCAACAGGCCTTCGCGCACAAAACCCAGGCGCTCGAGCAATCTTGCGGAGCCCAGGTTGCGTGGGTCGATATCGGCTTCAAGGCGGCGCAGCCCGACGGTGTTGAAGCCGTGGTCGATCACGGCGCGGGCCGCCTCGCTCATGTAGCCCTTGCCCCAATGCTGGCGGTTCAGGGTAAAGCCGATTTCGGCACGACCGCATTGCTCATCCACATTGAACAGGTCGCAACTGCCGATCACCTCGCCGGTGGCCAGCAACTCCACCATGCACACCAGGTCTTCACCGGCAATCGAGGCTTCCATCAGTTGGCCGAAGCGTTCAACGGCCTGCTCGGCGCGGGTCATGGTGGGAAAGGAAAAGTAGCGCATGGCCTCGGGATCGGACCAGATGGCAAACAGCGCGCGCCAATCATCCTGATGGGGAGGACGCAGGCCCAGGCGTTCAGTGGTGAGGAGAAAGGGGGCGAAAAAGGGCAGAGTCATAAGGTGCTCGTCCGTGAAAGTCACGGGCGAATGCTGCCGGGATTGGGCGGGTTGCACAAGGGTCAAGGAAAGAGGACGACGGGAAGCAATTGCTCCACTTAATAGGAAGCATTACTATTCACGCCCCGCCTCCCCAGTGCACCCAGATGACGCCTCAGCCGCCCCGCAGAACAGGCTTTTTCGAGCACTATGAAGAGTTGATCGGGACCTGGACGCGCCGCCTGAGAAACCGTCAGCAGGCCGAAGACCTGGCCCACGACACTTTTGTGCGGGTGCTTGAGTCAAAATCCAGCGCAGTTGAGCAACCTCGTGCCTATCTGCATCAAACGGCGCGCAATATCGCAGTTGACGCCTATCGTCGCGAAGACCGTCGGGAGGCGATGACGCTGGAGGCCTTTGATCAGCGTTCTCCCCACAGTGGCGACCCGGAGCATTTCATGCACGCGATCCAGCTGGCGGATTCCATCGAGCGAGCCTTGGCCGAGTTGCCGCTTAATTGCCGCAAGATTTTCATCTGGCAAAAGATCGAAGGCCTGACCCAGCAGGAAATCGCCGAGCGCCTGGGCCTGTCTAAAAACATGGTGGAAAAGTATATGATCCGCACCCTGCGGCATCTACGTGACCGCCTGGACGCTATGGCCCCATGACCAATGCCCGCTTTGAAACAGGATCTTCCATGATGGATACCCGTGAGTGTGCCTGCGGCAGTGCGACGGCCCGCGATGAGGCAGCGCAGTGGTTTGTGCGTGTACAGGACAGCCCGTTGAGCGTCGAAGAACGCGAGCGTTTTGATGCCTGGCGTGCGGAGCATGCCGAGCACCAGTACGAATTTGATGTGCTGCAGGGTTTGTGGAGCGCCACTGACCTGGTGCCAAAGGCACGCTTGCAGGCGTTGTGCGATGCCCCAGAACCCCGTGCGAAGCGCCGGCCAGTGCTGCGCTATGGGGTGGCGGCGAGTGTGCTGGCGGTGGCCCTGGGCCTTGGGTTGTTCAGTGGCCTGGATCATCCGGCGACGTACAACGCCGAATTCAGCACCGCGCTGGGGGAGCGCCGGCAGGTGGCGCTGCCCGACGGCTCGCTGATGGATTTGAACAGCCGCAGCGTGGTGGCGGTGCATTACGTAAAAGGTCAGCGCGGCATCGAACTCAAGCAGGGCGAGGCGATGTTCAGTGTCGAACACGACACCAGCCGGCCCTTTGTGGTGTCGGCGGGGGCAGGGCAGGTGACGGTCACCGGTACGCGTTTCGACGTGCGTCGCGATGACGACCAGACCCGCGTGGTGGTCGAGGCCGGTACGGTCAAGGTACAAGGACGCACATCCGATGCCGTCGTGATGCTCACGGCCGGCCGGGGCACCCATGTGGATACCCAAGGCCAGGTGGCGGCTGCCTACGCCGTCAACCCAGAAGAACTGACGGCCTGGCGCACCGGCAAGCTGGTGTTCAACAACGCCACCCTCGGCGAAGTGGCCCGGGAAGTCTCGCGTTACCGCGAGCAACCGTTGCGGGTCAGTACGCCTGCGGTGAGCAACCTGCGCTTGACCAGCGTTTTCAAATCCACCGACACCGATGCCTTGCTCAAGGCCTTGCCGCACATTCTTCCGGTGGCCTTGCGCACCTTGCCGGACGGTAGCCAGGAAATAATTTCACGATAGATTCAGGTTTTTTCCGAGTTCTTCGTCTTCTTGTGCAACTGCAACTGGTTTGCATTAACAGCCGCACTCTCTTGCGATCACAGGACTCCGTTCGACGTGAAAAAACTCGCCGTGAAAAACAATAAATCATCCCGTTGGGTACCCCTCGCCCTGGCACTGGCCGTCAGCGCCGCACTGCCGGCGGCCTATGCTGACGACGCGATTCATATTCAGGCCCAGTCCCTGGGATCGGCCTTGAGCCAGTTGGGCCAGCAGACGTCGCTGCAAGTGTTCTTCAGCCCCGACATGGTGGCCGGCAAACAAGCCCCGGCCGTCGACGGCAAGCTGTCGCCAGAACAAGCCCTGCGCCAATTGTTGCAAGGCAGCGGCCTGGATTATCAGATCGACGCCGGCTCTGTGACCCTGCGCCCGCTGGGTAAAGGCACCGGCGAAGTAGGTTCGCCGCTGGAGCTGGGCGCCACCGACATCAAGGTGGTGGGCGACTGGCTGGGCGATGCGAATGCCGAAGTGGTGCAGAACCACCCCGGCGCGCGCACCGTGGTACGTCGTGAGGCCATGGTGGAGCAGGGCGCGATGAACGTCGGTGATGTGCTGCGGCGCATTCCCGGCGTGCAGGTGCAGGAAGCCAACGGCACCGGTGGCAGCGATATTTCCCTTAACGTCGGCGTGCGCGGCCTGACCTCACGCCTGTCACCACGCTCCACGGTATTGATCGATGGCGTTCCGGCAGCATTCGCCCCTTACGGTCAACCGCAGTTGTCGATGGCGCCGATTTCCTCGGGCAACCTGGACAGCATCGACGTGGTGCGCGGCGCGGGCTCCGTGCGTTATGGGCCACAGAACGTCGGCGGCGTGATCAACTTTGTGACCCGCGCCATTCCGGAAAAATTTTCCGGTGAAGTCGGCACCACCCTGGAGACGGCGGCCCACGGCGGCTGGAAGCATATTGAAAACGCTTTCATCGGCGGCACCGCCGACAACGGTATCGGCGCTGCGTTGTTGTATTCCGGGACCAAGGGCGATGGTTACCGCGACCGCAACAACTCCAACGACATCGACGACGTGATCTTCAAGACCCATTGGGCGCCGACTGATCAAGACGATTTCTCGCTGAATTTCCACTACTACGACGCCAGCGCCGACATGCCCGGCGGCCTGACCCAGAAGCAGTACGATGCCAACCCGTATCAATCGGTGCGTGACTGGGACAACTTCAATGGCCGGCGCAAGGATATGTCCTTCAAGTACATCCGGCAGATCGACGACCGCACCCAGGCTGAAGTGCTGACGTACTACTCCGACAGTTTCCGCGGCAGCAACATCGCCAACCGCGACCTGAAAACCCTGGGTTCCTACCCGCGCACCTACTACACCTTCGGCATCGAGCCGCGGGTGTCCCACGTGTTTGACCTGGGACCGAGTACCCAGGAAGTCAGCGTCGGCTATCGCTACCTCAAGGAGGGCATGCACGAGCAGGCCACCAGCCTGGCGCTGGTCAACAACGTGCCGACGCCGGTAGGCCAGAATGACGGCCACGTGTACCAGGACCGGACCGGCGGCACCGAGGCCAACTCGTTCTACATCGATAACAAGATTGATATCGGCAAGTGGACCGTTACCCCGGGCGTTCGCTTTGAGCAGATTCGCACCGAATGGCACGACCGTCCGGTAGTCGCCCTGAATGGCACCACGGTCCAGGAGAAACGTCGCGAGATCCACAACAACGAACCGCTGCCGGCCCTGAGCGTGATGTACCACGTCTCCGATGCCTGGAAGCTGTTCGCCAACTACGAAACGTCCTTCGGCAGCCTGCAGTACTTTCAGCTGGGCCAGGGCGGTAACGGTGATCAGACCGCGAACGGCCTGAACCCGGAAAAAGCCAAGACTTACGAAATCGGTACCCGTTACAACGACAACGTCTGGGGCGGTGAAGTGACGTTGTTCTACATCGACTTCTCGGACGAGTTGCAATACGTCAGCAACGATGTGGGCTGGACCAACCTCGGCGCCACCAAGCACGAAGGCATCGAAGCGTCGGCCCATTACGACTTGTCGAACCTGGACCCGCGCCTGGACGGCCTGACCGCCAACGCCGGCTTCACTTACACCAAGGCCACCTCTGAAGGCGACGTTGCCTTCAAGGGGCGCGACTTGCCGCTGTACTCCCGTGAAGTGGCCACCCTGGGGCTGCGTTACGACATCAACCACTGGACTCACAACCTGGACGTCTACGCGCAGTCCGGCCAGCGTGCGCCGGGTACCGGCACGACTTACATCACTCAGCCGACCGCCGATGGCCAGTACGGGGACATTCCCGGCTATGTCTCGGTGAACGTGCGCAGCGGTTATGACTTCGGCGCGCAGCTGTCGAACCTGAAGCTGGGCGTCGGGGTTAAAAACGTCTTCAACCAGGAGCACTACACCCGCTCCAGCGACAACAACTCCGGGATCTACCTGGGCCAGCCGCGCACGTTCTTTGTGCAGGCCAGCGTCGGGTTTTGACCCGCAGTTGATTCAGAGGTCGCAGCCTGTGCCGGCATTGTCGGCACGGGCTGCGACCTTTCCTGGCTTTCACCGGAACTGAATCCGACAGTTCGGCCACACAGGTTTGCCCGCTTTTCATACAGTGCCTGGACGATCACTTCGTCGTGGTGCTCTGGAGGAGGAGGCGCTCCCTGAAAACCCGCCGAACAGGAGATGCCTATGTCGGTATCCGCGTCCAATCAG
Organism: Pseudomonas sp. TH34; assembly: GCF_016650865.1. Lineage (NCBI taxonomy): Bacteria > Pseudomonadati > Pseudomonadota > Gammaproteobacteria > Pseudomonadales > Pseudomonadaceae > Pseudomonas > Pseudomonas sp. TH34. Next base: position 158,255 of record NZ_JAEKFB010000005.1, on the reverse strand, counting down.
ACCACTGCCTCAATTCACAACCACACTGCGCCCCCGTGCCGCCCCTGTATCGTCAAACCGCCAAAGCCGAACCCAGGCGCTTGCCGGCCAGGTATCGGCAAGCCACCGACGCCGGACCCGGAGCCGTGCCGCCCAGGTATCGTTAAACCGCCAAAGCCGAACCCAGGAGCCTGCCGGCCAGGTATCGGCAAGCCACCGATGCCGGACCCGGAGCCGTGCCGCCCCGGTATCGGCAAACCGCCAAAGCCGGACCCAGGGGCATGCCGGCCAGGCATCGGCAAACCACCGATGCCGGATCCAGAGCCGTGCCGGCCATGTATCGGCAAGCCGCCGAAGCCGAATCCAGGGTATTGCGGTCCGGTTTCCGGCAGGCCGGATCCACTGTATTCAGGTAAGACTAACGAAGCGTTGGCCAAGCATCTGCTGGATAATTTCGATAGTTTTGGCGGACGGGGGGCGCAATACGTCACGCCGGAAAACCTGGCAAGCATGGCGAGCAGACCGTTGACCGGTCACGCCGCCACCGACCATAACATCCGCGCAGCCAGGGAAATCCTGAAACGGCCGGGACTGGTAGAAGCCCTTGACCGTCACAGTTCCACGGGGCACTTGGATGGGTTGATCGACAGGTTGAAAATTACCATGATCATCAACTCGACAAACCCTTTCAAATATCACGACGACAAGCAGCTTGCTCAAGCCATGCTTGAACGGTTTGGCGATTTGAAAAGTGGCTTTTGGAACCCCGCGATAGAAATCAAAGAGCTGCGCCAACTTGCTGCGAAGCCTCTGACCGGTCGCCCGCGGACGGATGCACTCATTCAACTGGCGAAGGAAGTCACTCAGCGTTCCCATTTGCTCCAACAAATGGAAAACACTGGCAGTCGTCCCCACGACGGCAAGATCCACAAGGACGCGTTGCGCTGGTTGTCTCGCTAACCCCCGTCACGGCCTTGATCGCGCTGCGTATGCTTCGTGGCGTGATGACCTGTTCTGATCAATCCGCTGCTTTTACATTCCCAGCGAGGGCTTAGACATGACGTCAACGTCGTTTGGGTCACGCCATCCCGGGCCCCCGCCAGCCTCCAACCCGCCGGCGGGTCATGATGTTTTGCCGCAGGGTATAAATCGCGAGCAGGGTGCAGAGGCCCTGCGAGTGAAGAACTTCACCGGGCAACACAAGTTTCAGGCTCCGGCTGCCGACGACTTCATCAAGGGCATGCTGCCCAACGGGCAGTTGCCTGCCGCTGAAGCTTCTGTGTTACGCCAGTTTTGCGCAGCGATGGGATCGATGGTCGGCGCGATCAAAGGCGTTTGGCAGGAGACGAAACCGGCTTCGCCGAGCGAACCAAAAGACCACTGATTTTTCGCTTTTTACATGTTGTCATTGGAACGCTTCGCTACGGCGGAACCATTGCCAGCAGGGCACCACACACCTTTGGCTTGTTAATCGCGCGAGCGATACGGCCGTTACCGGGGTGATGTCCAGGCAAGCGTGGATCTAAAATTGGTGGAGATGAATCATGAGAATTGATCGCGGATCAGGCTACCTGCAGCCCGGTGGTACAGGCCCATTTGATGTGACGGCGGGTGAGGGAGGGCGTACCGCTCAGGTGGCTTCAATTGAGCCTGGTGATGCTGGCCGACAAGCCCATCCTGGCGCTACGGCTGTTCGGTCTTCCGGTTACAGGCCACCTTTGCGCTCGGCCAGGCCCTATGAGGTGGTGCCGCATCATCGTACGCTTCAAAACGGTGTTGCCTCACGCGCCGGGTCACCGAATCCCAACCTCCAGTTGCCAGACAGCGAGTTGGTGAAAGCGCTGAAAGTCAGTTTTCCCACGCTGAAAGAACTCCATGAAAAGTGACGGACTGACACTGTCTTCGCTGCAACGAATCGCCGGCAAAAAAATCGGCGATAACCAGAAATTCGACAGTGCGATTTTGCTGGCCAAGGCCCTGGTCCAGCGCCCGCGCCTGATCGATGCGATTACCGATCAGGACGGCTACATCACCCGGGAAAGCCTTTCAAAGGCTGAAAGTGTGGTGTTCGGCAACAGCGATCCCAGTGCCTTCAGCCCAGACCCTTTCCACGCCAAGAGCAACGCTGAGCTTGTCGAGGTATTCAAGGTGATGTTTACCGAGTTGCGTGACAGGTCCCGGGACCGTAAGGGCTTCTTTGAATGCATCGGCTACGTCAACATCGAGTTGCTGGTTGCCATGAGCAAGGACCCGGACGAACTCGACAGCCAGGGTGAACCCGTCCTGGACCCCATCACGGGGCTGGCGCGAAAAAAATACGATGAACAGCAGGTGTATATGGCGAAGAATATTGTGGATCGCCCCGGGCTATTGCAGTCCCTGGAAAACGCCCACGGCACGGGTCGGCGTATTTTTGGCAGCCATCACCAAGAGGGTTGGCTCAGTAACAAAACCCTTGATCGTTGGCTCGAGCACAATAAAACCCGATAAGCCCGGGTAACGCCTCAACGAATGAGGCGTTATGGGGTTACCCGTCAAACCCGCAATATTTTCCCACTGATCGCCACACCGATCAGCAGCACGGCAATCAGCACAAAGGCCGTGCTCAGGCTGCTGCCATGGGCGATAAAGCCAATCACCGCAGGGCCGGCGAGAATGCCGGTGTAACCCAGGGTGGTGATGGCGGGCACGGCAATGTGTTCCGGCATGACGGTCTGCTTGCCGACGGCGGTGTACAGCACCGGTACGATGTTCGAACACCCGGCACCTACCAGGGCATACCCCAGCAAGGCGGTTTCCCACGCAGGAAACAGCGTCGCCAGCAACATACCGGCCGCAGCAAGAGCACCACCGAACACGATCACCCGGGTTGCCCCCAGGCGGCGAACAATCCTGTCACCGGTAAGGCGCCCGACGGTCATCGTCAAGGCAAAAGCTGCGTAGCCAAGGCCTGCATAGGCTTCGTCAAGGCCGCGCTCGGCGCTCAAGAATACTGCGCTCCAGTCCAGCACGGCGCCTTCGGCGAGAAACACGATGCAGCACAGGCAGCCGATAAACAGCACCACCCCGTGGGGAACGGCAAAGGCGGGCCTGGAGCTTTCGCTGCCATAGGGCAGCAAGTGTGGCCCGGCCTTGAGCAAGGCCACCGCGATGACAACGATCACGGCGAGGGTGGCCTGCAACGGCGATAACCCCAAACCCAGCAACCCGCTGACCCCCGCCGCACCGACAATTCCGCCCAGGCTGAACAGCCCGTGAAAGCCCGACATCATGGTCTTGCCGCTGGCCCGTTCGACCATCACCGCTTGCAGGTTGACCGTGGAGTCCACCGTGCCGAGGCCGGCGCCGAATACAAACAGCGCAGCCATCAGCAGCGGAACCGAGGTGACGGTGGCGAGCATCGGCAGGCCAAGGCAGATCAGGATGGTCCCGCCGGTGGCCACTCGCCGGATGCCAAAGCGAGAGGCCAGGGCCCCTGCGACCGGCATTGCGATCATCGACCCTACGCCGAGGCACAGCAGCAACAGGCCGAGGGTGCCCTCATTGAGTTGGGCGCGGGCCTTGGCATAAGGCACCAGCGGTGCCCAGGCGGCGATGCCGAAACCGGCGATAAAAAACGCGATGCGGGTGGACATTTGTTCCAGCCGCCCGGGTACCACGGGCGCTGGGGTGCTGATGGCGGTCATGACAAATCCTTGGTTTTGCGTTCAACGAACGATGTGCAGCGCAACATCCTTGCACATCAGGCCGTATCGAGCGAGCCGGGTTCCTTTGACATGCCTGAACACAGCGCTAACAATTTTTCCAGGAGCATGGAACGCGATTGGCTTTTCCAACCACTATCAGCGTGTAGGACGAGTGATCGTCTGCTGTGCGAGGTGGTCTGGAAGGTGCGTAATCCCCGCGAGAACTGGCGAACCCCGGGATTCTTGCGGTGGATTACCACCTTCCAGGCCGATCCTCTCACTTCAGCAGCCGGGCCAACTCGGCATCCCGCACCTGCAACACCTCAAACAAACCCAGGGCTTGCAATGCGGGGAGGGCTTCCAGCATGTCCTGTTCGGCCAGCAGTCGCTGTTCGCCCGGGGTGGCTGGGTTGCACCAGGTTCTGGCGTTGGCGAGGAACGCCCCCACCGTGCCTTTGCGCACGATCACGCCATTGAATTGGCCTTGGTCGAGATGATCGGGAAGCAAGTCTTCTGCACGCATGACAGTGTCCTCAATGAATGAATCCACAGTCTAGGCGCGTACATGTGGCTACACTGCCTTATTCGGGTCATTCAATACGGTAAAGCTGCCATATGTCGCCCACCCTCGTTTCACCTCAACTTGCCAATGCAATCGGCGGTCCCTTGCTGGTGGCAACGTTGCGTAGCAGCCCCGTCGAGCGCGCCACTGCTCCCCATCAGCATGCCCGGGGCCAACTGCTAGGGGCCCAGCGCGGTTTGCTCTCGGTACAGGCGGCGCATCAGCACTGGGTGGTGCCGGCCACTCACGCGGTGTGGATCGTGCCTGATTGCTCCCACTCCCTGCGTTCCCACGGGCCGTTTGATGGATGGAGTGTGTATGTCGACCCTCAGGCGTGTGCCGGTCTGCCGCAACAGACGTGTGTTATCGCCACGTCGGCCTTGTTACTGGAGGCTGTCAGGCGCGCGGCAACCTGGGCCGAGCCGCAGCTGGAGCCGCCACAGGCGCGAATTGCCCAGGTGATCCTTGATGAAATCGCCGGCTTGCCCCAGGAACCATTTGGCTTGCCGCTGCCCCAGGACCCGCGGCTGTTGCGCATCGCCCAGGCGCTGGCTGACGACCCGAGCGACAACCGCCTGCTGGAGCAATGGGCACAGTGGGCCAGCGTATCCCCGCGTACACTGGCCCGGCGGTTTGTCGCCGAGACCGGGTTCACCTTCAGCCAATGGCGTCAGCGTGCGCGGTTGTTGCGCGCCTTGGAGTTACTGGCGGCGCACGTACCGGTCACCCGGGTTGCGCTGGACTTGGGTTATGAAAACGTCAGTGCCTTTATTGCCATGTTCCGGCGCACGTTTGGGACGACGCCGGGGCGATACTTCATGGATGGCGCAACCGACTACGGGCATACACCGCCACAACCACGAAACAGCCCATAGGCAACAAATAAGCCAGCGCCACCGTGCTGTTATCCGCCACCTTGCCCATCAAGTACGGCATCAACGCGCCGCCGACAATCGCCATGATCATGAACGAACTGCCGCGCTTGGTGTGCGGCCCGAGGTTTTTCACGCCCATGGCAAACAGCGTCGGGAACATGATCGACATGAAGAAGAACACTGCAATCAACGCGATCACCGAGATGCCTTCCAGGCCAATCACCACCAGCGCACACAACGCGATATTGATCAGCGCATAGATCAGCAGCAGCTTTTGCGCGCTGACCCGTCCCATCAACCAGGTGCTGAAAAAGCGCCCGAACATGAAAGCCAGCATCGCGATCGATAGCAGGTAGGCTGCGTGCTGGCTGCCCATCTGTGCCCAATGCTCGGTGACGTAGTTGATGAAAAATGCGCCGACTCCGACCTGGGCCGCTACGTAGAAAAACTGCGTGATCACCCCACCAACGAACTCCGGATACTGCCACAGCCCCTTGCCGGCCACCGGTTGCAGTGCTTGCTCCTGGGCGCGCAGATCCGGCAGCGGTGTGCGGGCGATCAACAGCGCCACCAGCAACACCAGAACCGCGATCACCACATAGGTGGTTTGCAGCGAACTCATGTCCGAGACCGGCGTACTGCCGGTGCTGAAGAACATCGCGCCGCCAATCAGCGGGCCGAAGAACTGGCCAAGGCCGTTGAAGGATTGCGCCAGGTTCAACCGCCGCTCGGCGCCCTGGGGTTCGCCCAGCACCGTGGCATAAGGGTTGGCGGCAGTCTCCAGGCAGCCCAGGCCGCAGGCAATGACGAACAGCGCGAACAGGAAAAACGGAAAACTTGCTGCAGCCGCCGCCGGCATGAACAGCAAGGCGCCTGCTGCATACAGGCACAAGCCCAACAGGATCCCGGCTTTGTAGCCGTGACGGTCCATCAGCAGCCCCGCCGGCAGGGCGATCAAGAAGTACGCGCCGAAATATGCACCTTGCAACAGCCCGGACTGGGCCTTGCTGACGTGCAGGACTTCCTGGAAATGCTTGTTCAGGACGTCCAGCAAACCGTAGGACAAGCCCCAGAGGAAGAACAGACTGGTCACCAGCATCAGCGCCCAGCGATAGGTCGGCACGGCGCGGGTACCTGCCAGGTGTGTGTCTTTGCTTAACATGACGCTTCTCCTGTTGTTTTTATGGGATCAAGGCGTGCGATGCAGCGGGTACTACGGTTGATTGGTGAGGCTGAAAATCTGCGTCAGCGACTGCCATTTGCCGCCAGGGTCAGTCCACGGCGTGGGCACCTGGAAACGCCACATCAGGGTTTCCCAGGCTTGCACTTCAGGGTTGGCGCGTGCGGCGTGGTCCAACCCGTCGAAGCTGAACCCGGCCGCAGTGTCCATGACCATGAACAGCCGTGTGCCCAGGCGCCAGATCTGCATCTCCACGATGTGCTGGCTGCGCAGATGTTCGGCCACGGCGGGCCAGATGCGTTGATGCAACTGCTGGTACTCGACGATCAATGCCTCGTCGTCGACCAGGTCCAGCGCCAGGCAGTAACGTTGGCCGCTCATGTCAGCGCCCGGTCCAAATGGGTGTAGCCACCGTCCACCACCAGCCATTGCCCAGTGGTGTGAGACGCGCGAGGTGAGAGCAGGAACAACACGCTGTCGGCAATTTCCTCGGGGGTGGTCATCCGTTTGCCCAAGGGGATTTTTTCGACGATGGCGGCGAGCTTGGCTTCGGGGTTGTCGAAGCCATCGATCCAGCGTTGGTACAACGGTGTCAGCACCTCGGCAGGCACCACCGCATTGACCCGGATGCCGAACTCCAGCAAGGACGCCGCCCATTCCCGGGTCAGCGACAGCTGCGCACCTTTGGCGGCGGTATAACCGCTGGTGCCACCCTGGCCGGTGAGGGCCGTCTTGGAGCTGATATTCACGATCGCCCCGCGACTGGCCTTGAGGGCGTCGAGGCACAGGTGGGTCATGAGGTAGTAGTGAATCAGGTTCTTTTCCAGGGACTCGACGAAGGCGGCACGCCCGGCGTCCAGCCCCACACCGTCGTTGACCCCGGCATTGTTCACCAGGCCGTCGATGCGCCCGAAGCGTTGCAACACTTCGTTGACGGCCGCGCGGCAGGCGTCTTCATCACGCAACTCGACGCGGATGAAGTGGCTTTGGCCTTGCTGTTCCAGCTCGGCCGCGAAGGCTGGCGACAACGGTTGATGACCGAAAATCACCGGGATCGCGCCTTCGGCAATCAGTCCCAGGGAGATGGCGGCGCCGATCCCCGAGCCACCGCCGGTGACGATGATCACGCGGTCCTGCAAATGCAGATTCATGGGCAGTTTCCTTAAAGGTGATAGACCCGCTGAGCGGTGCCGCCCCAGATGGCCTGCTGTTCATTGGGCGACAGCTGGCCGAGGGTCTGTTGCAGCAATTGGCAGGTGCTCTGGTATTCTCCAGCCAGCAGGCACACCGGCCAGTCCGAGCCGAACATCAAGCGCTCGGCGCCGAACAGTTCCAGTGCCAGTTCGATGTAAGGGCGCAAGGCACGAGCGTTGCGCTGGTCGGGCCCGGCTTCGGTGAGCAGGCCCGACAACTTGCAACTGACGTGGGGCAGGGCGGCGAGCGGCGCCAGGTGTTCTGCCCAACCGGCCGGGCCGTTGGCGATGTCGGGCTTGCCCAGGTGATCCAGCACCAGATGATACTGGTCGTGGCGTTGGCACAGGGCGGTGGCGGCGTCGAGGTCGGCGCAGCGGATCAACACCTCATAGACGTAGCCTTGTTGCTGCAGGTGGTGCAGGCCACGGGAGAATCCCGGGTCAGCCATGAAACTGGCAGGCGTGGGTTCGTCCTGAATCTGATGCCGAAAGCCCTTGAGTCTCGGAGCGTCGCGCCACTGTTCCAGGTGATATTCCAGGGCTGGGTCGCACAGGTCGACCCAGCCGACGACGCCGAGTATCCACGGGTGCTGGCGCGCCATTTCCAGCAACGCGTCGGTTTCCTGCTCACCCGCGCGGGCCTGCACGGCAATGCAGCCATCCAGGCCGGCAGCGTCGAGCAGCGGCCGCAAATCCTGTGGGAGAAAGTCCCGCCGCAGGTCAGCCTCAGACGCACCGATCCACGGATAATCAGCGGCCCGGTAGCGCCAGAAATGCTGGTGCGCATCGAGCCTCAGAGGTGATGGGGACGACATTATTATTGTGCTCCGTCCAATCAAAGGTGTGCTTCAGGTCACGGCCGGTGGCGATATTGCTCCCGGGACGCGGCTTTCATCTGGATCGAGAACCCTGGCGCCTTGGGCGGCATATAGGCCGCGCCGCGCACCACGCAAGGCTCCTCGAAATGCTCATGCAAGTGGTCGACATACTCGATCACCCGGCCGTCGTGGGTGCCGGCGATGCACAGGTAATCGATCATCGACAAATGCTGCACGTACTCGCAAAGCCCAACGCCGCCAGCGTGCGGGCAAACCGGCAGGCCATATTTGGCCGCCATCAGCATCACTGCCAGCACCTCGTTCACCCCGCCCAGGCGGCAGGCGTCAATCTGCACCACATCGATGGCTTCGCGCGTGATCAACTGTTTGAACATGATCCGGTTCTGGCACATCTCACCGGTGGCGACCTTGACCGGCGCCACACCCAGGCGAATCTTGCGATGGCCTTCGATATCGTCGGGGCTGGTGGGCTCCTCGATAAACCACGGCTTGGCAAACGCCAACTCGCGCACCCAATCGATGGCGGTGTCGACTTCCCACACCTGGTTAGCGTCGATCATCAGTTGGCGGTCCGGCCCCAGCACTTCGCGGGCGATGCGCACGCGGCGCAGGTCGTCCTGCAAGTCATGGCCGACCTTGAGCTTGACGTGGTTGAAGCCTGCATCCACCGCTTCCTGGCACAGCCTGCGCAGCTTTTCGTCGCCATAACCGAGCCAGCCGGCCGAGGTGGTGTAACAGGGGTAGCCATTGGCTTGCAGGTCGCCCATGCGTTCAGCCTTGCCTTCGGCGCGTTGGCGCAGCAAGGCCAGGGCTTCGCTGGAGGTGATGCAGTCGGTGATGTAGCGGAAGTCGATGCACCGCACCAACTGTTCCGGACTCATGTCGGCCACCAGGCGCCACAAGGGTTTTCCTTCGGCCTTGGCCCACAAATCCCACGCGGCGTTGACGATCGCGCCGGTGGCCAGGTGAATGGCGCCCTTGTCCGGGCCAATCCAGCGCAACTGGCTGTCGCTGGTGACATGCCGCCAGAAACGGCCCATGTCTTCGGCGATCCATTCCAGTGTCAAGCCTATCAACAGCGGCTGCATGGCCTGGATCGCCGCACAGCAAATCTCGTTGCCACGGCCGATGGTGAAGGTCAGGCCATGGCCTTCAAGGGCCGGGTTGTCGGTCTGCAAAATCACATAGGCGGCCGAGTAGTCCGGGTCCGGGTTCATGGCGTCGGAACCGTCCAGGGACTGGGACGTAGGAAAGCGGATATCTTCGACGCGAATCGCGGTAATGGTGGTCATGAACGGCTCCTTGGTTCTTGTCAGGCGTCGACCGTGGTCTGGTTCTGTTCGCCAAGGCCTTCGATGCCCAGGCGAATCTTTTGCCCTGGCTTGAGGTAGACCGGCGTGGGCTTGATCCCCAGGCCAACACCGGGCGGGGTGCCGGTGGAAATCACATCCCCCGGTTGCAGGCTCATGAATTGGCTGAGGTAGCTGATCAATTTGGGAATCTGGAAAATCATCGTGCGGGTGTTGCCGTTCTGGTAGCGATGACCGTCGACTTCCAGCCAGATCGACAGTTGGTGCGGGTCGGCGATTTCATCGCGGCTGACCAGCCACGGGCCCAACGGGCCGAAGGTGTCGCAGCCTTTGCCCTTGTCCCAGGTGCCGCCGCGTTCCAGCTGGAATTCGCGTTCGGAGACGTCGTTGATCACGCAGTAACCGGCCACGTGCTGCATGGCCTGGCTTTCGTCGATGTAACGACCGCCCTGGCCGATCACCACCCCCAACTCGACTTCCCAGTCGGTCTTGGTGGAGTGGCGGGGGATTTCGACGTTGTCGTTGGGGCCGACGATGGCGCTGGTCCATTTGTTGAAGATGATTGGTTCGTCAGGGATGGGGGCGCCGGTTTCAGCGGCGTGGTCGGCGTAGTTCAGGCCGATGCAGATGAATTTTCCTACCTGGCCGACACAGGCGCCCAAACGCGGATTGCCCGGCACCAGAGGCAGGCTCGCGGGGTCGAGTTCTTGCAGGCGAGCGAGGTTTTGCGGGAGCAGGGCGTCACCGGCGACATCGCTGATGTGAGCGGACAAATCACGCAGACGTCCATCAGCGTCCAGCAAGGCCGGGCGTTCCTGACCCTTTTCACCATAGCGCAGCAATTTCATGAGCAATCCTCTTATTAGAAGTGGGCGGTCAGTTGCTCCAGCCGCCGTCAATAATCTGGGTGGTGCCGGTGGTAAACGCGCTGGCATCGGAGCCAAGGTACAACGCCAACTGGGCGATTTCCTGGGGCGTGCCCAGGCGTCCCATCGGCTGGCGGGCGGTGAAGGCGGCGTACACCTCATCCTGCTGGCGGCCTTCGCGACGGGCTTGTTCGACGATGCGTTGCTGCAGCGAAGGGGACTCCACGGTGCCGGGGCAAATGGCGTTGCAGCGAATGCGTTGGGTGACAAAATCTGCCGCGACGGATTTGGTCAGGCCGATGACGGCGGCCTTGCTGGCGCAGTAGGCAAAGCGGTTGGGCACGCCCTTGAGGCTGGAGGCCACCGACGACATATTGATGATCGAACCGCCGCCCGCCGCCAGCATTCCCGGCAGAAACGCGCGGATCATGCGATACATGGCGGTGACGTTCAGGTCCAGGGCAAACGTCCAGTCGCTTTCCGGGCATTCAAGAATATTGCCGGCGTGCACCACGCCCGCGCAGTTGAACAGCACGTCGAGCGTTCCGATCTCGGCAGCAAGGCGCTGAATAGCACTGGCGTCGGTGACGTCGAGCAAGACCGTTTGCGCCCCTGACAAGTCAGCGAGCGCCCGTTGATTGATGTCGGCTGCAATCACTTCGGCGCCGGCCGCCAGATAGGCTTCGACGCTGGCGCGGCCAATGCCCTGGGCGGCAGCGGTGATCAGCACGCGTTTACCGGTGAGGTCCATGACAGACTCCCTTGATTGTTATTATTGGCTCAATGGTCAGGCCATTGAGGGCGTAAAACGCCTGCATCTGCGGCATAGCGAACTGTGGTGGGTTTGCTATGATCAGCACACTGGAAACGATCCAATGGTCAGGCCATTGATCCAATTTTTAGCATGGGTCTTCCCGGTCAACAAGCGGCTTTTTCGCGGGTTGATCACCTGGACCGTGCCGTGCATGAATCGAGCTGAGCCTAGATGCCATTTCAAGTGATTGATAACCAACGTCTTTATCGACAGATTGCCGACCAGTTGCGGGCGTTGATCGACAGCGGAGAATTTCCGCCGGGCAGCCGTCTGCCGGCTGAACGCGAGCTGGCCAAACTGCTGGGCGTGAGTCGCGCCTCCGTTCGCGAAGCGATGATTGCCCTGGAGGTGATCGGCCTGGTGGACGTGCGAGTGGGTAACGGCGTGCTGGTGTGTGAACCGGTGCAACCGAAAGTCAGCCAGGAACCGGTAATGGCCCAGGCTACCCGGGATCAATGGAAAGAGTTCGATCCGGAACTCAACCTGCACGTCGATTTCAACGCTGAGATTCCGCCGTTTTCCCTGCTCCAGGCCCGGCGCCTGATTGAGCCGGAGGCCGCCGCCCTGGCAGCCAAACACGCCACTGACGAGGAACTCGCGGGTATCCGCGAGGCGTTCGAGCGCAACGTGCAGGACAACCGCGAAGGCTCCCATACTCACCCGGGCGATCGCCTGTTTCACATCCGCATCGCCCAGGCCTCGGGCAATCCGGCCTATGCGCTGATGATTGCGCACCTGCTCGGGCATCGGTACGGCAGCATGTTCCAGCGGTTACAGGCGCATTACACCTCGGACGACATGCCCCATCGCTCGGAAGACGAGCACCGCAAGATCCTTGATGCACTGGAACAACGAGACGCGGAAGGTGCACGACAGGCCATGCGCAAGCACCTGGAAGAGGTGGTACGGATCTTTATGCGGACTGCGCAATGACCGTGTTCTACGACGCCCGCGGAAATATCTACGGGGTGGTAAGCCCGGCGCAGTTACGCAGCAAGGGTATCGGCGTGCCGGACCGTGCCGACTTGGCCGCTGGCACTCGGGGTGTCTGGGCATTGGCGGCCATTGCTGCGGAGTGCGGTTGGGGTGAGTTGCCGCGCCCGGCAGAGGCCAAGGCGCATCGTTGTGACGGTTTGTTGGTGGGGCCGTTTCAGGCAGCGCCGCCCTTTGACCTGTTGATCGTCAACACGGATGGCTCCCTGGCGGAACGCAGTGGCAATGGCCTGACGATTTTTGCGCAGTCGTTGACCGATCAGGGATTGATGGCGCAGGGCTGTGACCTGCGGGTGCATCACGACAAGACGGATGCACTGTCTCCAGTGGTTACGCGGGTTGAGCCTGCGGAGTATGAACAGGTGCAGGGCTTCTGGCTGGCGCTGGGGCGACCCGAATTCGGGCCTTTGGCGGTAGGGGCGGTTGGTGTGGCAGTCGTCTCGCTTGAAGGAACCGAGGTGAGCCAGGTTTTGCCACTGGCTGCGCTCAACCCTGAGTGGAATCACAGCCAGTTTGTGCGTGTGGGCAATCCTCACTGTGTGACGCTGGTACAGGACGCGTCAGTGTTGCCGGACAACGCGCAGATGCATCGACCAGTGTTGTTCGATCCGCTGAGGGCCATTGCTTTTGCACCACCTGCCGGGGCGGGCCGGCCTTGTATTTCCGGGGTCAATCTGCAATGGGTCGCCCGGGATTCAGGCAACCGCGTGATCGCACGGGTGTTTGAGCGTGGTGAGGGACCGACGCCGTCCTCCGGGACCAGCGCCAGTGCCGTGGCATGCGCCGCTTGGTCTGTAGGATGGGTGACGGCGGGTGAGGTGGCAGTGGTGATGCCGGGCGGTACGGCGCCCGTGCGGTTGCAAGCAGAGGCGGGTGAGTTGCTGAGCGTTAGCCTGTTCGGGACTGCGCGGCTGCAGGAAGTTTGAAAAAGGATGTGGCTGGCTTAATTATCTTTGTCAGCCGCTTCTCTATAAATAAGCGGCCTTGGTGAGTGGCGGCGTAAGAGTATTCCTGTTAGTGAGTACTGGCTGTTTAACTGCATTTCTGTAATTGATAAAAGACCCTTCCAATATCGATGTACGAATCTTCTTTTTTATTTTGAAGCGGCCGAATTTCGCCTGAAATCGCTAGTATTCCTGGGGTTCAGGCACTTTTTATCGGCTTCGAATTGAGTGGCTTTCTCTGCGTTTTGTGAAGGGGCCATTTCAGCTCGACAATGAATGGCGGGTAACAACGGATGTTCAACACGCTTGTTTCGTCACGCTTCAAACTGATCGTCGCAGGAATAAAACAGGAACTTGAGGTACTGGCGTTTAAAGGCAACGAAAGTATCGATCAGCCTTTTTTCATTGAAGTGCAGTGGGTCAGTGAAAACCCCGGCCTTGATCTGGAGAAGCTGCTTCATCAACCGGCCTATCTGGATTTTGGTGAACCAGGTGAAGGCCTTCACGGGCAGATCTATGCCATTGGCCGGGAAGACCCGGGCCGGCGGCTGACCCGCTACCACCTGACCCTTGTTCCGCGTCTGGCCTATCTGGCCCATCGTTGCGACCAGCGGATCTTCCAGCAGCGCAGCGTGCCGCAGATCATCGCGGCGGTGCTTGAGCAGCACGGTATTTTCGCCGATGCCTATGCCTTTGAATTGGGGCCGGTGGTGTACCCGCCACGTACATTCTGTGTGCAATACGCGGAAACCGATCTGCATTTTATCCAACGGCTGTGCGAGGAAGAGGGCATCCACTACCACTTTCGCCACAGTACGGACGGCCATGTACTAGTGTTTGGTGATGATCAGACGGTGTTTCGTCGTTTGCCGGCGCAGCACTATTGTGCGGCCGGTGGCCCAGCTGCCGAAATATTGGTGATCCAGCGTTTTGATGTGCGCCTGGCCACGCGCAGCACTCAGGTTGTCCGGCGTGACTATGACTTTGAACATCCGTCATTGCGTCTGCAGGAGCAAGCCGGATCTTCCCCTGCACTTGAGGACTATCAATATCCAGCGGGGTTTACGGGCCACCTGCGAGGTTCGCAGGTGGCCCGACGGAGCCTGGAACGTCATCAGCGGGACCGTCATCGGGCGTTGGGTCGCAGTGATCAGCCAGCTTTGCGCAGTGGGCATTTCCTGGAGCTGCGCGACCACCCGGACCTCTCCTGCAATGACTTGTGGTTGATCACCAGCGTGCGCCACGAAGGCTATCAACCGCAGGTGCTGGAGGAGGGGGTGGTGGATGTCGAGGCATTCCAAGGCTATCGCAATCGATTTACCGCCACGCCTTGGCGCGCCGCTTACCGCCCACCGATCACGCACCCCAAACCGCGTATCAGCGGCTGTCAGACCGCAACGGTCACCGGCCCCGTGGGTGAGGACGTGCATTGCGACGCACACGGGCGGGTAAAAATTCGCTTTCACTGGGACCGCCTGGACAAGAACGACGACAAGAGCAGCTGTTGGGTGCGGGTGGCAACCGGTTGGGCGGGCGACAGCTTTGGCGCGGTGATGATCCCGCGCGTGGGCATGGAGGTCTTGGTGACGTTCCTGGAGGGCGACCCGGACCGGCCAGTGATCAATGGTTGCCTGCCTAACACGTTGCAACCGGTTGCGTATCCGTTGCCGCAACACAAGACCCGTAGCGTTCTGCGCAGCCGCAGTTCGCCGGGCGGGGCGGGGGCCAACGAGCTGCACCTCGAGGACCGTAGCGGCCAGGAGCTCATCTACCTGCGCGCCCAACGCGACCTGGAGCAGCAGGTCGGCCGCGACAGTCGGCTGGAAGTCGTGGGCGAACGTCGGGAAACCATCCACGGCTTGAGTACGACCACCTTGGGAGACGAGGAGCATCGCAGCATCGCCGGCGACCGCAAGGTTCGGCTTGGGGCTGATGATCACTTGCACGTGCAGGGCAACAGCCAGACCCATGTCGGCCAGACCTTGGTGATCGAAGCGGGGCAACAGGTCCATCTGAAGGCCGGTGCCAACCTGGTTATCGATGCCGGTGCGCAGTTGAGCTTCAAGGCCGGTGGTGAGCATTTGCTGATTCAGGCCGGAGGGATTTTCAGCAGTCGGCCGATCACGTTGGGCGGTGTGCCTGCCGGGACTCGAACTGCCAGCCCAGTTGGACCGGGTGACGTGGCTGCTTCGTCCGCATTTGCAGCGGATGGGCCGAAGGTTTCGGTTATCCAAGGCGCAGTCATGGAGCTGGCCGGAAGACTGGATGCGGACTTCTGTCCAGTGTGCGAGCGCTGCCGTGAAGGCCTGTGCGAATCCACCGGGAGGGCGGCTTGATGGAGAACGCGCCTGGCCAGTGGATGGCTGAACAGCAGCAGGCAGGGCGCCGGCTGTGCCTGGTTCTACAGGGTGAAAGCGATGCGCGTGGGGTACTGCTGGCGACACGCACGGTCCCTGAGTATCGCAGCCTCTATGGTGAAACCGTCGCATCGGAAATGGCGGCGGATGGACCGATGCTCCTTTTGCTCGACCATGTCAACGAACCCGGATTGGTGGGTTTGTTGCAAAACCCTCAGCGTAACTGGGGATGGTTGGGCAGCCTGCCTGGTGATGATTTATCGGGTGTTACCAGGCACTGGCGCGACAGGTTGGTGGTGGGGTCGGCGGGCAGTCAGGCGCTGTACCGCTTCCACGATAACCGCACCTTGGCGCGGGCCTTGGTTCACCTGCCTGCTCGGGACTGGCCTGTTTTTCTCGGGCCGCTGATCAGCGTGTGTTATTGGCAGGGTGAGCGTTGGTGCTGTGTCGATAACCCGGCTCCTGGGGCGTATCCGGTACCCGATCCTGCGCCGTGGCTGGAGGTGCCGAACCCACAGGCGGGCGCGATTCTGCAGGCCAATATCCTGCGTTATCTGCTGGCTGAGTACAGCGAGGCGCTCAGTCAACTGGCTGAATTTCAGAACCCGAGAATCTGGTTGGAACAGGTGCTGGAGCAAGCGCGGGCTTGGCAATGGGAGAGACCGGAACAGCTGGAGTTTTTGGTCGTGCGGCGGTTGGTGGAAGCCACTGGGGAGGTGCTTATTCGATGGCAGCCGATGCGGGGGGAAGTGGCTGAGGATCATTTTCAGCGGGTGGTTGGGGAGTGGCGTCGGGTGGAGCGGGAGCAGCAGGATGCGTAGAGGATTTATGTTGAACGTGTGGCGAGGGGTATTCGTTTGCAGCGTGCTGACGGCTTCCGGTTGTGCGATGAAACCAGTGGATAGTTTCACACTGGAAGTCGACCTGCCGGCGAATTTTCGCTTCAAGAGTGATGCGGCTTATCGACCGGCAACAGGTGAGATCTGCACCTTACCCAAGCGCCGGGGCAAGCAGCCGGAGGACAAGGTTTTTGACACCCTTGGGAAGCCGGTCGCCAATCGGGTGAGCTTTGAAGTACCGCTGACGGAGGTGGTGGATGGGTGCCCGTTGGTGTTGCGCAGTATTACGTTTGATATGTATGCGAAGTGGGGAGAGCGGTCGGCGGATGTTGGGGGAGATTTTGCGTTCGTGAATGTGTTGGATCGGTTGGAAGAAGGTAGGGGCGGGATGCCTGAGTCGGGTGTTCAGGAGTTACTGGGGCGGTGTCAGTGGTTATTCCGAACAGTCGGCCCCAAACGGGCCATTAGCAAAGTACTCAACTGTAACTCGCTGGATGCAGTAGGGAATCTGCGAAAAGCAAGAGCCGGCGGAGCGGTGCAACGGGATGAACTGAAAGATAAGAAGTTGAGGATGGTCCTGGAAGTGACGACGGAGGAACGGCCTTACATGGGAGATAACTGGGTTCGATTCCCTCAAGGTTGGAAACGCTGTATGGGCAAGAGCTTGGAGGATCAATACGCGTTCTGTCGCGGGAATACTACCGATTTCAAATCCATCAAGATGCCTGATGGGCGTGAATGCGACATATATCCCACTTGTGCCGAATAAGGATATTCAGACATGCCTCTTGAAGAGTGGAAGCAACCTTTTTTTAGCGAAAAAATGCCAGTTTGTGCATTACGCGGATGTTGGTTGAGTTTTTGTCTCGTGGATGAGTCAGGCGATGGTAAAGCCTATGGAGGTCTTGCATATGAGGTTTTCGACAGTGCAGGCCAGCAATACAAGGGGCGTTTGAACGGCGACGGATTTGCAAAGCTGGAGAATCAATACCGCGGTCCTGCGGTGCTGATCTTTGAAGTAGCTTATGGAAGGCGTGACGATTATTACTCTACGTTACAGAGACGCAGCCGTTATCCATTACCCATCACCGAACTTCAAGTTCGAGCGGAACAAACGCGCTTCGTCCGAGCTGATGGTGAGCGTACCGAGCGAAACCCCGCTCAGCAAAGGGCCGGCAAGTTTTATCAAGTCGAAGTGCGTGATTTGGTCAGGCATACAGCTCACTTACCACCCTTGGCGCCCAGGATATTTCGTCCCCAGCGACATGCGCTAAAAATGATGGCTGATCTTGGATTTGGGCCGTCCCAGTCGACCTTGGCAGGAGTTGTGTTGTTTCCCTATCAACATACCGTGCTGGAGATACGGTCGTTGCGAGCGCTGCGGCCGATGTTGTCCATCGACGACCAGTTCTGTGCCTTGAATCTGTATCAGTTGGCCTTGATGGCTACCTTGAGTTACTGCGACTTTGGACAGGAGCCACGCACGCAGCCAGTAGATCAGGTCTGCTTCCCCTTGGATCCCAGTATGGGGCGCTTCTTTTCCGAAGAACTTTCGGGTTACCAAGAGGCTTGGAAAGTTGACGCTGAGCAAGTGCAACGCTTTTATCCTCTGTACGAAGACGTGCCCTATTCAAAACGGTTTGAGGTTTTGCCCTTTGATCCGGAGTTGTATGAGCAGAATCGCCCAGCACAGGGGGAGGCTCAGGAACACCCGGCGCGTCTGCATTTTTTCGATGATCAGAAGCACGGCACTGATACTCAGGCATTTATCAGCCATCACGATGAGGTGATTCTGATTTCTGTGCGGGGCACGGCTAGTGGCGCTGATGCACTGCGGGATGCAAACGCGCACCAGGTAGCTTTTGGTGATGGTTTTGGCAAGGCTCATGAAGGGTTCTATAAGGCTTATAGAGCTATGCGTGATTTTGTTCTGCTTTACCTCGATCAGTTTTATGTGGGGCAGCGCGTCTTAATCTGTGGCCACAGCCTGGGCGGAGCCATAGCACTGTTGTTGGCTGAGGGGCTGCGGCGAACTCCCGATCGTGACTACAACATCCTCCTATATACCTACGGAGCCCCCCGAGCTGCCGACTCCGAATTCACCGACGGTGCCTCCGCTCTGGTGCACCACCGCATCGTCAATCACAATGACCCTGTCCCGAGTGTGCCTGCGCCCTGGATGAACACCACCGCCAAACTCTGGATCCCTGGCGCCGTGTTGCTATTCAGCAACCCTGCGCCCGGCGGTCTGCTGTTTGCCTTGGGCTTGGTCCGGCTGACCGGCAATCCTTACCAACACCATGGCGCGCAGCAACACTTCATGCCGGTCCTGCTACCGGACGGTACAGAGTCCTCGATCTTGTGGACCCCTGGCTGTGAATCCATCGAGGACGCGGCTTGCAAACGCGCATTGCGGCTCAATGGCGACATGCCGGATCGCGCCAACTTGATCAAACAGCTTGTTCAGAGTGCCCATCACTCCATGATCGTCAGCTATATCCCCGCCGCCTGGGCCACGTTGCGCCGTTGGCAGCAAACCCTCGATACCCATGGCACCCTCGTGACCTCCCGTGAATTTGAACTGATCGACAAAGCCCTGTTCACCATGCAGCACCAGTTACGGGAACAACGAAAAAAACTGGACCTACACCGTCCAGCCAACCAGCGTGGCTACGAACACCACGAGCCGTTGAGTCAGGAAGTCGATCGGCTGAAAGACAGTCGCGATCGTTTGGAAACCCTCCGCTGGCGCCGCCTCCAGGCCCGCGACGTCTATGGCAGCCACGCTTCATCCCCAACCCTGCAATCCAGCCTGAAACGCTGGTTCGCCCACCCGCAAAACCGTGAGTTCACCCAAGTGGCGAGCATCCCGCCACAACCGGATGACGGCTGGGGAAAGCCGCAAACCCTCGATATCGACTCAATCGTATGAGCCTACAAAAACTCCACCTGCGCCGGCTGGCGCTTCATCAGCACTTTGCCTGCGCGAATCGAATACAGCGGCAATCCCTGGCTGCGAATCACTTCATAGTCGCTGTCCGCAGACAGGATCAACAGGTTCGCTGGACGTCCCGGTTCCAGGCCATAACGATCCCCCAAGGCCATGGCCTTGGCGCTGTTGTCGGTCACCAGGTCCAGTGCGCTTTGCAGGTTGCGGTAGCCGAGCATGTGGCAGATATGCAGCCCGGCTTCCAGCACCCGCAAAATATTGCCGTTACCCAGTGGATACCAAGGGTCGACGATGGAATCCTGGCCGAAGCAGACGTTCATGCCGGCCTCCAGCAGTTCGTTGACCCGGGTCACGCCGCGGCGTTTGGGGAAGGTGTCGAAGCGGCCCTGCAGGTGGATGCTTTCGGTGGGGCAGGAGACAAAGCTGATGCCCGAATGCCCCAGCAGGCGGAAGAGCTTGGCGCAGTAGGCATTGTCGTAAGAGCCCATGGCCGTGGTGTGGCTGGCGGTCACGCGAGCGCCCATGTCGCGGCTGCGGGCTTCTTCTGCCAGCACTTCGAGGAAGCGCGAGTGCGGGTCGTCTGTTTCGTCGCAGTGCACGTCTACCAGGCAACCGGTGCGCTCGGCCAGGTCCATCAGGAACTTCACCGAACTCACTCCCTGGTCGCGGGTGTATTCAAAGTGCGGGATGCCGCCGATCACGTCGGCACCCAGGCGAATGGCCTCTTCCATCAACTCGCGGCCATTGCGGTAGGACTCGATGCCCTCCTGGGGGAAGGCGACGATTTGCAGGTCGATCAGGTGGCCGGTTTCCTCGCGCACTTCGAGCATGGCCTTGAGCGCGGTGAGGTCCGGGTCGGTGACGTCGACATGGGTGCGCACATGCTGGATGCCATGGGCGGCCAGGGTCTGGATGGTTTTTTTTGCGCGGGTCTTTGTGTCTTCCAGGGTGATGGTGGCCTTGCGTTCGCCCCAGCACTCGATGCCTTCAAACAGTGTGCCGCTCATGTTCCAGCGCGGCTCGCCAGCGGTCAGGGTGGCGTCGAGGTGGATGTGCGGCTCGACAAAGGGAGGTACCACCAGGTTGCCGGCGGCGTCCAGATCGTCGGGGCCGGCTATGGGAGCAGCGCCTTGTTGGGTGATGCTGGCGATCCGGCCGTGTTCCAGGTGCAGATCATGCAGGCCTTCACGGTTGCGCAGGCGGGCGTTGATGATGTGCATGGGCAAGTTCCTCTTGGCAAAAAACAGTCAGGCAGACAGCCGCCAGATCATCAGCGCGATGCCGATGTCCAGTCGGTCATAAGCATTGTCCAGGCTCAGGCCGCACAGGGCTTCGATGCGCTGGACGCGGTGCGTCAGGGTGTTGCGGTGAACCGCCAGCCGCTGGGCGGCGGCCACAAGGTTACCATTCTCGTGGAACCAGGCTTCCAGGGTTGGCATCAGGCTTGGGCCGTGGTGCACGTCGTGCCGCAGCAGCGGCCCCAGGCGTTCGTTGAGAAACTGGTCGAGCAGGGCGCGATCACGCACGCCGCTGAGCAACTTGAGTACCCCCAACTCATCGTAGACGCACAGCCCGGCGCGCTCACTGAACCGTCGCGCGGCGGCCAACGCCTGGCGCGCCTCATCCAGGGCCTGGACCAGGCGCGCGGGTGGGTGAGCGGCAGCACTCAGGCCAATAAACAGTTTCAACGGCGTCAGGCGCAGGTTCAGTGCTTTCAACCAGCCTGCCAACAACTGGCGGTTGGCCAATGCCGCACCGGCGTCCATCGCCGGCAACAGCAACGTCCATTGTCCGGCACGCCCCAGCACGGGCAAACGCGAAGGGTGCTGCGCCGAAAACTGGCGCAAACGCCGGGTAATGGCATCGTGCTGACGGGCAAGCTGTGCCTCCACCACCGGCGCCTCACCCTGGGCGAACAGTGCTTCGCTGCCGTCCAGTTGCAGCTGGACGAGCTGCCAATGTCCGGCCAACGGCATGTCCAGCTGCGCGGCGCGGTGCAACAGCAAATCCAGGGATTGGTAATCACCGGCCAGCAGGCGTTCCAATACATCATGTCGCGAGCGCCCCAGCTGTTGCGACTGGATCAACGCCGACCCGATGGCCTGGGTCACCAGCACCATCTTCAACGAGTACGGCTGTTCGATCAGCGGCATGCCCGCCTCTTGCGCCGCTTCCAGCAGACGCCGGGGAATCGCGTGGATATAGTCCGGCCCCGTGAGGATCACCAGGCCGGCGACCTGGCGCTGACAGGCTTCGTCCAGCAGCTCCAGCAGATTGGCCTCATCCCGTGGGTGGTTGATGCCGGTGACAAACACCAGTTCGCCCCCCAGCACCCATTCTGCGATGCCGCTGTTTTCCGCGACATAGGGCCAGCGCACCGTATTCTCCAGGCCGGCTTCCCCGGCCCGCAGGCACATCGACTCCAGCCCGGGCAAGGCCAGCACATCGGCTATCGTCAGGCTCATGCCCGCACGTCAGCCAAGGGCGCCCGCACCCGTAGCACACTGGTCAGCACGATATAGGTCAGCGACGCCGCCACAATCCCCACCAGTGGAGCAACCCACGGCGAATGAAAGGCCAGCACCGTGCCCACGGCATAGGCGATCAGTCCTGGCCAGTTGAAAGCCGGCAGGCGCGTATCGGCCAGGCGTGGATAGTGGCCACGGTAGCGATAGAAAAAGTCCGCCATGATCACGCCGCCAATCGGTGGAATCACCGTGCCCAGCAGGATCAAGTAGGGCACCAGCATGTCGTACATGCCCAGCAGTGCCAGCAGGGTGCCGATCACCGCGCCGGCCAGGGTCACCGTTTTGCGGCGCTTGGTGCGCAGCAGGTTGCAGCCGGCGACGGCGAAGTTGTAGATGGTGTTGTCCTGGGTGCTCCAGATATTCAGCAACAACATTGCCATGGCCGCCATGGCAAAGCCTTGCAGCAGCAACACCTCGACCACGTCGGGCTGCTGGTAGACGATGGCGCCGTAGGCACCGATCAACACCATCAAGCCATTGCCGATAAAGAAGCCGATCAGGCTGGCCAGCACCGCGACTTTGGCCGAGCGCGAGAACCGCGTCCAGTTGGTGGCCTGGGTCGCGCCGCTGACGAAGGTGCCGAACACCAGCGTGATGGCGGTGGACATATCCAGTTCACCGGTAGGTACCACGGCCAGCAGCCCGTCCAATCCGCCGACTTTTACCGTGGCGACCCACATCGACAGAAACAGCAAAATGCCCATGGCCGGCACGGCGATGTAGGACAGAATCTCCAACCCGCGATAGCCCACATAGGCCGTCGCGCAGAACACCATGCCAAACAGCACCATCAACCCCAGTACGCTGCCCTGGCTCAACTCGAAATACTTGCCCAGTACCACGGCAGCAGTGGCGGTGCCCCAGGCGTACCAGCCGATCTGGGTGAAACCGAGGATCAAGTCGCTCAACTTGCTGCCCACTTCACCGAAGCAGAAGCGCCCCATCAGCACCGAGTTCAAACCGCTCTTGAACGCGATGTAACCCAAGCCTGCGGCGTAGATACCCAACAGCAGGTTACCCAGGGCCACGACGCCGAGCATCTGGGTAAAGCTGAAGGCCACCCCCAGCTTGCCGCCGGCGAACATGGTCGCGGTAAAAAAGGTAAAGCCCAGCAATACCATGGCGGTGGAGGCCAGGCCTTTGCGGGCATGCATGGGCACCTCGCTGAGAGGGTAGTCATTGCCCGGTTCGTTCTGCGTCATATGCCGTTCTCCCTGAATGAGTGACGCAGGCCTATTGCACCCGTCGTGCCAAGTGCAAGGCAGTGACGGGCGCACGGTCAGTACTGTGCAGGTTGCACAGTATTTATAGCCAAACAGGGGCAGCGGGCAGGAGGGATTGGTCTTTCTGCCCAGTCAGGCGCGAAAGCGGTGCAGCGGTGATACAAATTGGATCACCGGTTATTCAATCGAACAGGGTGTGAGTGGTCTCGCCGCGATGAAATGCAAAGGCCGCTTCAAGGTCGCTTTCAATCGTGCGGCCACGGGACAACGGCGGCAGGTCGTCGAGGCTGAAGAACCCGACTTCCGTGGTTTCGAACCCCGCTGTTGGTGCCAGTTGATCAACCCGTTCGCACAGAAAATAGAGTTTGTAGAAGTCGCGGATATCCGGCCGGTACAAGCCTTTGGCCTTGTGGGTGACGCTGTACAACGCCCGGGCGGTGACCGTCAGCCCGGCTTCTTCGCGGATCTCCTTGATGATGTTTTCAGCAGCCGACAAACCAATATCCGCATAACCACCAGGCAACGCCCAGCAGCCATCCGTCAGCTCGCGCACCAACAGGATCCGGTCGCCCTCAATCACCGCGCCCCGCACATCAATCATGGGCGTTGAATAGCGCTTGGCAAAATCCGGCACCAGCCCGGTGATGCGCTCCAGCGGCACCTCGCCCAACTGCGCCAGCATGCTGTGGGCAATCTGGGCGATTTCCTCGAGGCGCTCGCGCTCGAAGTCATCGGTACAGAAGTGCAGCCCCGTGGAGGCCAACGCTTGCAAGCGCTTGGCCTGGGCCAGCCAGGTGTTTTCCATGGGAACTCCTTCAGTGCGAGGCGGTGAGCTCTTTTTGCATGTAAACCCGACGCAGGCCGTTTTCTTCGGCGCGATGGGTTTCCACATACCCTTTGCGGGCGTACAACGCGATATTTTCGGTCATCGCTTCATTGGTATAGAGGCGGATGGAACCCTGCCTGGCCTGGCGTTCGGTGAACTCCAGCAGCAGGCGCCCGTAACCTAAACCCTGGGCGCCGGGGTCGACGGCCAGGTTATCCAGCAGCAGGTACTCGTCGTGATGGATCAGTACGACAAAGCCATGCACCCGGCCCGCGCGCTCAAGCACGTGCACCCCTCCGGCTGCAACTTGGTGGCCATAGTCATCCAGCATCGGCCCTGGCTTGCGCCCGATTCGTTCGATGTAAGGGGAGTAGGCGGCGTAGACGATGGCCTCGATGGCGGCGATATCGTCAACGGTAGCGGGGCGGATAAGGGGTGGCATCGCAGCGTGCGCCTTCTGTGCAAGAGGCCCTGACTGTAAGGGACTTACCGGCATAAAAAAACCACCGCAAGGGTGGTTTTTTACATCGCCGGCTTACTCGCCGCGATAGATGCAGCCGCTGGTGCAGGTCTCATGGATGCGAATCGCGCTGAGTTCCGGCAACAACGGTTTCAACTCATTCCAGATCCACTTGGCCAGCACTTCGCTGGTGGGGTTTTCAAGGCCCGGAATGTCATTGAGGTAGTTGTGATCGAGGCGTTCGTAGAGCGGCTTGAAAATCGCCTTGATCTCCGAGAAGTCACGGATCCAGCCGGTATGCGGGTCGAGGTCGCCGCTGAGGTGGATCGCCACCTTGAACGAATGGCCATGCAGGCGCCCGCATTTGTGGCCTTCCGGAACGTGGGGCAGGCGGTGGGCGGACTCGAAGGTAAACTCTTTGAAGATTTCCACAGGGTTTTTCAGCTCGGTGAGGTGTCTGGCAGGCGGCGAGTTTAACAGTTTGTCGCAGCCGCGCGCATACCGCGTAGCAGCTGTCGAGCCTTGGCGAGGCTGCGTTGACGGTTTGTCTTGCAAACCGAGGTGCTGTCGACGCAGCCTCGCTTGGGCTCGACAGCTGCTACGGAGAGGGCGCTAGAGGGCCAGCAGGCGTTCGCCCAATTGCCCGTTGTCGGCCAGTTGCAGAAACTCGTCCCCCAGCCGCTGGCTTTCGCTCATCGCGGTTTGCCAATATTTGTTGCGGCCCGGGTCATCGCCCATGAAGCGCTTGAAGTCACTGCGGTCCGGCAGTTTGCCGTGGGGCAGGCGGGCCAGGTATTCCTTCGACGGTGCCAGCAGTAATACATCCTGCAGTCCCTGTTGATTGGCGCGGCGCCACGGCAGGCCCTTGTCGAACCAGCCGGGAATGACCCGGTCGGTGAAGTGCGGGTACAGCACAATGTCATCGCCGTGGTAGGGCAGGTCGAGGTGATAGTCCAGCAGGCCGCCATCGCGATAGGTGCCAGCACCGGCGCCCGGCAGGTCGCGCACGCCTTGCATCACCATGGGGATCGAGCCTGACGCCAGCAACGCCTGGCGCAGGTTGCCCAGTTCCAGATTCAGGAACCTCGAGGGGAAATCCTCCAGCGCATGCAGTGGTGGCGCCTGGCGTGGGTCGTGGACGATCAGCCGTTCGAAGTGCCGGGACAACCGTGCGCGGCCCCGCAGGTTGTCGGCGATTACCGAGGACAGCCCCAAACCGAGGCGACCGCGATGATCGTCGGCGAGCAGGCCATGGCTTTTGACCACCATGATGTTCAGCCGGTAGTTCGGGTTGTCGAGCACGCGGGCATCGCGGCCGGCCAGCAGGTCATCGAGCATGCGCACGCAACTCTGGCTGACTTCAGCCATGGTCACGCCTTTGGCAAAACTCTGTTCGTTGTACAGCCGGCCCAGGTCGAGCAGGCCTTGCACCGGGTCGGGCAGGCACGCACTGGCAAACCGCCAGGAACCAATCGAGGCGCCGATCAGTGCACGTTCACGTGGCGCGCGGGGCAGCCAGTCGCCGAACAGCGCCAGGTCCAGACCCTGGATGCCGAGGGCCTTGGGGCCGCCGGCGGCGCCGGGAAGGATGCCGACGTCCGCAGGCGCAAGCCCCTGCTCACGAATGCGTGTGAAGGCGCGTTTACCGGCCTTGAGGGTCAGGGCGGGGAACTTCATGTGGATAGCAGTCATACCGGTCTCATCGACAGCGAGCGGGGCAGTATAGGAAATCTTGCGCGGTTGCAGGCAAAGGTATTACGCAGAATTGCCATGGTGGCAATTCAGTTTCAGTTAAGTTGGATCCAGTACCGTGAGCCCCGTAGGCAAAATATCCTGAAACGGAGACTCACCATGAAATCCCTCACAGCCTTGATCGCCAGCAGTATCATCGTCCTCACCGCAGGCGTCGCCCAGGCTCGCGACCTGGGGCCGGACGAAGCACTGAAGTTGCGCGACGCTGGTACCATTGTGTCTTTCGAGAAGCTCAATGCCGTCGCACTGGCCAAACATCCCGGCGCCACCGTGCATGAAACCGAGCTTGAAGAGGAATACGGCAAGTACCTTTATCAGGTGGAACTGCGCGACGCCCAGGGCGTTGAGTGGGACCTGGAATTGGACGCTGTCACCGGCGCCGTCCTCAAGGATCATCAGGATACGTAATGAAGGTAAATCTACGCACCAGCGTCCAGGTGGCGCTGGTGCTCCTGGCATTTTGCTCAGGCCTGGCCGCTCGGGACCTGGGCCAGGACGAAGCGCTGCGCCTGCGCCAGAAGGGCGTCATTGCGCCGCTTGAGCATCTGCTGGGCCCGGCTTTCGAGCGCTACCCGGGCGCCAAGTTGCTGGACGCCGAGCTTGAAGAGCACAAGGATCGACCTGTGCGCTACATCTATGAAATCGAACTGTTGACGGTGGAAGGCGTGGTGCGCGAGATCGAACTTGATGCCAACACCGGTGAACTGCTCAAAGACAAGGAAGACGACTGATGCGCCTGCTCCTGGTGGAAGACCACGTCCCCCTGGCCGATGAGCTGATGGCTGGGCTAAACCGTCAGGGCTATGCCGTGGACTGGCTGGCGGATGGGCGTGATGCGGTGTATCAGGGGCGCAGCGAGCCCTACGACCTGATCATCCTTGACCTCGGCCTGCCGGGTTTGCCCGGGCTTGAAGTGTTGACGCAGTGGCGTGCCGCCGGCCTGGCCACGCCGGTGCTGATCCTCACTGCCCGCGACTCCTGGGCCGAGCGCATCGAAGGGCTCAAGGCGGGCGCCGACGATTACCTGAGCAAACCGTTCCATCCCGAAGAACTGCACCTGCGTATCCAGGCTTTGCTGCGCCGTTCCCATGGCCAGGCCAATCAGCCGACCTTGCAGGCCGCCGGCTTGCATCTGGATGAGGGCCGCCAGTGCGTGATGCGTGACGGCGAGGAGATCCAACTGACCGCCGCCGAATTTCGGCTGTTGCGTTACTTCATGCTGCACCCCGAGCAAATCCTTTCAAAAAGCCACTTGGCTGAACACTTGTACGATGGCGAGACCGAACGTGATTCCAATGTGCTGGAGGTCCACGTCAATCACCTGCGCCGCAAATTGGGCCGCAGCGTGATCGAGACCCGGCGCGGACAGGGTTACCGTTTCGGCGCCAGCCCTGCATGAAGTCGATCCAGCGGCGCCTGAGCCTGGGGCTGATCAGCGTCATGGTGATCGTCGGCCTGGTGCTGGCGCAAACCAGCCTGTGGCTGTTCGAAATGGGCCTGCAACGCTACCTGGAATCGGGCTTGCGCAACGACAGTGAAAACCTTCTGGTCGCATTGGTGCGCGGGCCGGCTGGGGTGCAACTGGATGAACAGCGGTTGTCTCCTGCGTACCAGCGTCCGTTTTCCGGGCACTATTTCCGTATTGATTTTGCCGACACCCATTGGCGTTCCCGCTCGCTATGGGACCAGGAATTGCCGCAACTGCCTCACGCCGGGCTCAAGGGCAACCTGCAATTGGGGCCGGAAGGCCAGCAGTTGCTGGTACTGCGTTCGGACTACAAGCGCTTTGGCCAATCGATTTCCATCAGCGTGGCCCAGGACTACACCCCGGTCAGGGAAAGCTTTCGCCTGATGCGCCAGATCGGACTGGTGCTGGGGCTGGCGGCGCTGTTGCTGATCCTGATTCTGCAACGGGTCACCGTGCGCCGGGCCTTGCGCCCGCTGGAGACCGCGCGCAACCAGATCGCGCAACT
Organism: Pseudomonas sp. TH34; assembly: GCF_016650865.1. NCBI lineage: Bacteria > Pseudomonadati > Pseudomonadota > Gammaproteobacteria > Pseudomonadales > Pseudomonadaceae > Pseudomonas > Pseudomonas sp. TH34. The sequence goes on along the minus strand of NZ_JAEKFB010000005.1, from coordinate 130,106 downwards.
GCAACAAGGCCAGCGCTCGCAACTGGACACCCAGGTGCCGGTGGAACTGGAGCCGCTGGTGGCGCAGATCAACCATTTGCTGGCCCACACCGAAGACAGCCTCAAGCGCTCGCGCAATGCCCTGGGCAATCTCGGCCATGCCTTGAAGACCCCATTGGCAGTGTTGCTGAGTGTGGCATCCAGTGAGCAGCTCAAGGACCAACCACAACTGAGCAAGCTGCTGCGCGAACAGTTGGAGCAGGTGCAACAACGGCTTAATCGCGAACTCAATCGTGCGCGCCTGGCCGGCGAGACGCTGCCGGGTGCCTTGTTTGATTGCGATGGTGAATTGCCGGGGTTGCTGGCGACTCTGAACATGATCCATGGCGAACACCTGGATTTGAGTTACCGCGTACCGCCAGGTTTACAGTTGCCGTGGGACCGCGAGGATTTGCTGGAACTGTTGGGTAACCTGCTGGACAACGCCTGCAAATGGGCGGACGCGGAAATTGTGTTGAGCATCAGTGAAACCCCGGAAGGCTTTCTGCTGGTGGTGGAAGATGATGGGCCGGGGATCCCTGAGAATCAGCGCGACCAGGTGTTCAGCCGAGGCACTCGGTTGGATGAGCAGACTGACGGGCATGGTCTGGGGCTTGGGATCGTGCGGGATATTGTTGAGGTGTGGGGCGGGGTGCTTCTGTTGCAGGAGAGCGAGCTGGGCGGGTTAAAGGTCGTTATCGACCTGCCACGGCGCCATTGAAAACAAACGTAGCAGCTGTCGAGCCCCAGCGAGGCTGCGTTGGCGGTGTGTCAGGTATACCGCCAACGCAGCCTCGCCAAGGCTCGACAGCTGCTACGGATACTCGGGCTGATTGCCGGAGTATCCCGCAGCTCATCAAACCCTGAACTGGTCCATCAGGCTCTGCTGCTGATTCGCCAAGCTGTTCAACGCCTGGCTGACCCGCGCCGACTCATTCGCTTGCTCGGACAACGACTCCGTCACATCGCGAATCGTCGCTACGTTGTTGTTGATCTCCTCGGCCACCGCGCTTTGCTCTTCGGCGGCGCTGGCGATCTGCAGGTTCATGTCGCTGATCACCGTCACCGCATCGCCGATCTGGCGCAAGGCGGTCACGGCCTGGCCCACCTGTTCGACGCTGCCCTGGGCCTGCCGATGGCTGTTGCTCATGGAACCGACCACTTCCTGGGTACCGCTTTGCAGTTGCTCGATCACCAGGCGGGTTTCTTCAACCGACTCCTGGGTACGTCGCGCCAGGTTGCGCACTTCATCGGCGACCACCGCAAAACCGCGACCGGCTTCACCCGCACGGGCTGCTTCGATGGCGGCGTTCAGTGCCAGCAGGTTGGTTTGCTCGGCGATTGCACGAATCACTTCCAATACCGAGCCGATCTTCTCGCTGTTGGCGGCCAGCCCTTCAACCTGGGTCATCGCGGTGCTCATGTCCGCCGCCAAGTGGCCGATGCTGGTGGTGGTGCGGTCGATCACGGTCAAGCCTTCACGGGTGGCCTGGTCGGCATCGCGGGCGGCCTGGGCGGCTTGCGCTGCGCTGCGGGCAACGTCCTGGGCGGTGGCGCTCATTTCGTGGGAGGCGGTGGCCACCTGGTCGACCTGACGGTATTGCTGCTCCATGCCGGCACTGGTTTCAGTGGCAATCGCCGCCGACTGGTCGGCGGTGCCACGGGCGTCCTGCACCGAGCGTTTGACCTGGGCAATGATCGGCTGCAGCTTGTCGAGGAAGCGGTTGAACCAGCCAGCCAACTCGCCGAGTTCATCGTGCTTGTCGTAGGCCAGGCGCCGGGTCAGATCGCCTTCGCCACTGGCAATGTCTTCCAGCATGCGCGCCACGCCGAGGATCGGCCGGGTTACGCTGCGGGCCATCAGCCACACCAGCAACAGGCCGACGATTGCTGCCAGCAGGCCCAGGCTCAGTTCCAGCAGGGTGCCTTTGGCGTTGTCGGCATCCAGTTTGGACTTGAGGGCCTCAGCCGGGGCGACCAGGACTTTTTCCGGTACATCCAGCAGAACGCCCCACGGTTTGCCATCGGGGATCGGCTGGAACGGCGCGAGCACCTTGAGTTGATGGTCGGTGCGCACGCTGCGGGTCTGGGTGCTGGTGGAAAGCGAACTGATCAGCTGCGCGCCGTTGGCCGTGTCGACGGCGTCCAGGCGCTGGGCGAGTTTGCCGGCGTCCGGGCTGTAGCCGGCCAGCAGGCCCACCGGGCTGATGATGCTGACGCTGGTCTGGCCGTCATAGAGTTTCTGGCTGGCGCCCTGGCTGACGGCTTGCAGGCTGTTGAGGTTGATGTCCACCGACAGCGAGGCGATGACTTTGCCGTTGACCATCAGCGGGAAGACGATGCTGGTCATCAGCACCTTTTGTCCGTCGATCACGTAGAAGTAGGGTTCGATCACGCACGGCTTGAGGGTGGTACGCGGGCACGTGAACCAGGCGTTGGCTTTTTCGCCGCTGGGTCCGACGCTGGTGTCGGACATGTCGCTTTCGGGCAGCGACATTGAAGTCAGTTTGCCCGCAGTCGGCTGGGACCAGTACAGCGCAAAACGGCCTTTGTCGTTGCTGCCCAGCTCTTGCTGGTTGGCGAACAACTCGTCCTTGCCATCCAGTGCGTTGTCCTCGAACACCAAGGAAAGGCCTAGCAGTTCCGGATTGGCCTGCAGTGCGGCTTTGACCTGGCGGGTGAGGTCTTCGCGCAGGTCGAAGGCATCCAGGAAGCGTTTCTCGGCCTGTTCGCGCAGGAACAGCACCTGCCGGGAAAAACCGTGGCCGTATTGATAGGCGTCCATGAACTGCTGGCGAATGCCCAATGCCTGGACTTCACCCTGGGCTTCAATGCGGGCCTGGGCGGCTTCGTCGAGCATTTCCATGCTGGAAGCCTTGACCAGTTCGGAGCTCTGCGCCATGCGGTACAGCGAGAGACCTACCAGCAAGGTCACGATGCCCAGCAGGCAAAGACCGGCCAGCAGGGTAATTTTCCATTGAATGGACAGCTGTCTGAGCGACATGGAGCCTTCCTTAACTTTCGATACGACAGAGACGATCTGCCTGTATCGGCCGCACAGGATTTTTCTTTATTCAAACGATCAATTTAAACTCGTTTGCGACGCCGTTCTTTGACATGCCCGCCCACCTGCTGCAAAGTGCGCGCCCTCTAATAAAACTCCTTTAAAACCTGGTTTGCGGCAGCCGTTCCCGACAGCAGCCCGGGCAGGTGCGTGCTTTTTTAGTTTTTCTGTCTTGAGGTAACGATGATTAATGCAGTAATCGCCGCGGTCGGCACGATGCTGGTGCTCAGCCTGTCCCGCGTGCATGTGGTGATCGCGATCATTGTCGGCGCCCTGGTGGGTGGCCTGACCGGCGGCCTGGGTATCGATGCAACGCTCAAGGCGTTCAACAGCGGGCTGGGTGGCGGTGCGACGGTGGCGTTGTCTTACGCGCTGCTCGGCGCGTTCGCCGTGGCGATTGCCAAATCCGGCCTGGCCCATGCGCTGGCGGACAAAGCCCTGCTGCTGGTGGATCGCCAGGAAGCCACGGGCGGCAGTCACGTCAAATGGTTGTTGATCGGCCTGCTCTGGGTGGTGGCCATCGCCTCACAGAACATCCTGCCGATCCACATCGCGTTTATCCCGCTGCTGGTACCGCCGCTTTTATATGTGCTGACCAAGTTGCAACTGGATCGGCGCCTCATCGCCTGTGTCATGACCTTCGGCCTGATCACGCCCTACATGTTCCTGCCGGTGGGCTTCGGCAATATCTTCCTGAATCAGATCCTGCTGGCCAACGTGGCCAAGAGCGGCGTCGACATCAGCCACGTCAACGTTACCCACGCCATGGGCCTCCCGGCGCTGGGCATGGTGGTCGGCCTGCTGGTGGCGGTGTTTATCAGCTACCGCAAAAAGCGTGTGTACGACCTGGAGAAAATCGAGCGGGTCGAGCAGGTGGCGGTGCAGTACAACCCGCTGACCCTGCTGGTGGCCGGCCTGGCGATTGCGGCGGCGTTCATTATCCAACTGTGGCTGGACTCGATGATCATCGGCGCCCTGGCCGGGTTCCTGATCTTTTCGGTGTCGGGCATCGTGCGCTGGCGCGACACGGATGACCTGTTCACCGAAGGCATGAAGATGATGGCGATGATCGGCTTCATCATGATCGCCTCGTCCGGCTTTGCCGAAGTGCTGAAGGCCACCGGCGAAGTGCAGACACTGGTGCAAGCCTCGGCGGCGTTTATCGGCCATAGCCGCGGTGTGGGCGCGCTGCTGATGCTGCTGGTGGGGTTGCTGGTGACCATGGGTATCGGCTCGTCGTTTTCCACGGTGCCGATCCTCGCGGCGATCTTTGTGCCGTTGTGCGTGCAGTTGGGCTTCAGCCCGCTGGCCATCGTGTGCATCGTCGGCACGGCCGGGGCATTGGGTGATGCCGGCTCACCGGCGTCGGACTCCACCCTGGGCCCGACTTCGGGTTTGAACATCGACGGCCAGCATCACCATATCTGGGACACCGTGGTGCCGACCTTCCTGCACTACAACATTCCGCTGCTGGCGTTTGGCTGGTTTGCCGCGATGACGCTCTGACGGGATTGTCCTACAGATTTATTGTAACTAGCCGTTAACCTCTTAAGTTGTCCCTTAAGAGAGAAGAGCCATGCGTCTGAGTCTAAAGGCCAAAGTACTGTCCCTTGCTGTCCTGCCCGTGTTGTTGTTTGCCGTGATCATCAGCCTGACCACGGTCTGGATCCTCCGGGAGCAGGCTCGTAACGAGGTTGAAGAAACCCGTCAGAACTTCCTCAACGACGCCAAGACCACCTTGCGCGGTTACGTCGAGGTGGCCATGACCACCATCAAGCCGCTGTACGACGCTGCCGCCCAGGGCGACACGGCGGCGCGGGCACAGGTGGTCAAGCTGCTGTCCAACACCAGCTACGGCAAGGACGGTTACTTCTTCGGCTACGACTCCGAGACCATTCGCCTGTTCAAGGGCAACAGCCCGGACGGCGTCGGCAAAAGCTTCAAGGACAACCGCGACCCGAATGGCGTCTACGTCAACCGTGACCTGGTGAAAGTCGGCAAGGACGGCACCCACTACCTGCAATACAGCTCGACACAGCCCGGCCAGACCGAGCTGGTGCCCAAGCTCGGCTACACCGAATACCTGCCCAAGTGGGACATGGTGATTGGTACGTCGGTGAACCTGGACGGTATTGACGCCCAGGTCGCCGAGGTTCAGGCCAAGGTCGAGAAGCGCATGGAAGGCGTGGTGCTGAGTATTATCGGGATTGCCGTGGTAGTGCTGTTGGTGATCGCCGCCGTGGGCATGCTGGTGGCCAATACCATCCTGCGACCGCTGCACTTGATGAAGATCAACCTCGACGACATCGCGGCCGGTGAGGGTGACCTGACCCGCCGCCTGGCCATCACCAGCCAGGACGAACTGGGGGAACTGGCCGGTTCGTTCAACCGCTTTGTCGACAAGATCCACGGCTTGGTGCGCCAGATCACTGAAATGACCTCCCAGCTTACCGGCCTGGTGAGCCAGGTCGCCGACCAAGCCAATCGCTCGGAAAAAGCCATGGAACGTCAGCGTCACGAGACGGACCAGGTGGCGACTGCGATCAACGAAATGTCCTCCGCGGCCCATGAAGTAGCCCGCAGTGCCCAAGGCGCGGCGGTTGCGGCGCAGCAGACTGACGCCGAAGGCCAGGCCGCGAAAAAAGTCGTGGATGGCAGCATCGCGCAGATTCACGCGCTGGTGAACGACATCCGCACCAGCGGCGTATCTCTGGACAGCTTGCAGCAGGACGTTTCCTCGATTGTCAGTGTGCTGGGGGTGATCCGCTCGATTGCCGAGCAGACCAACTTGCTCGCCCTCAACGCCGCGATTGAAGCCGCGCGGGCAGGGGAGGCCGGCCGTGGGTTTGCCGTGGTCGCCGACGAAGTTCGGGCGCTGGCCAGCCGCACCCAGCAGAGCACCCAGGAAATCCAGGGCATGATCGACCGCCTGCAAAAAGGCACCGAAGCCGCCGTGGAATCCATGCGCCGCTCCAGCGACGCCGGCGACGGGACTTCGGCCAAGGCTAACGAAGCCGGTGCGTCCCTGGACACCATGTCGCAACTGATTGGCACCATCAACTCAATGAACGCGCAGATCGCCAGCGCGGCGGAAGAACAAACCGCCGTGGCCGAAGAGATCAACCGCAGCGTGCATCAGATCGCGGTGGCGGTGGACAGCGTGGCCGATGAAACCCAACAGGGTGCCCAGACCTCCCGCAGCCTGGCGGACCTGGGGCAGCGGTTGGGGCAGTTGGTGGGGCAGTTCAGGATTTGATTGCAGGCTTGAGCCATCGGCAACGTCCTGTTGCCGATGGGGCCGGCTAGATTGATCGATCAGGTCAACAGCGCCAAACGTTCCACCGTCTCCGGAAACTTCGCCACCAGCCGAATTAAGGTCGCCGCTTGAGCATTGGGTGTGGCCCGGCCTTGCTCCCAATTTTCCAGGGTCCGGGTGTTGGTGCGCAGGTACATCGCAAACACCGAGCGCGACAGATTGAGTTGTTGACGCACAGCGACTACTTCGTCGGCAGTGAGTGGTGCCAGCTTGCTCAACTGCACCTTGTGGCTGCGCAGCGTTACCTTGCCTTCTCGTTCATCTGCCAGCGCGTCGAGGCCTTCGACCAGTTCGGAAAAGATGTCACGTTTCATGGGTGTGCCTACGTAGATTGCGTATAGGCCGGCAACTCTACGGTGGCACTTGAGAGGGCGATATCAGTAGAGATTGTGTGTGGGGTCAGACAACACCGCCGTTTCTGTAGGAGCGAGCTTGCTCGCGAAAAACTGAAAAGCGCTGCGTTGTTTCAGATACCCCGCGTCATCGTTAACGACCATCGCGAGCAAGCTTGCTCCTACAGTGGAAAGCAAAACGGCGCCCGAAGGCGCCGTTTTGTTTACTGCATCTAACTAAGCGATCAACCCGCCATCACCGCATGCTGCACCAGGGTGAGCAACGGTTGTGGGTACACACCCAGGAAGAACGCCAGCAGGGCGATTGCCAGCAGCATCACGCCGCCTGCTTTCTGTTCCCAGTGCAACTCGGCGTCCACACGGCGCAGGTTTGGCTCGATCAGGTACAAGGTCACCATCACACGCAGGTAGTAGAAAACGCCGATGGCACTGCCCAGTACCAGGGAGGCCACCAACCACCATTCGTGGGCTTCAACACCGGTCGCCACGATGTAGAACTTGCCGATGAAGCCAGCGGTCAGCGGGATACCGGCCAGGGACAGCATCATCACGGTCAGTACGGCAGTCAGGTACGGACGGCGCCAGAACAGGCCGCGGTATTCGTACAGGGCGTCTGCGTCACGGCCTTTGTAAGGCGAGGACATCAGGGTGATCACACCGAAGGCACCGAGGCTGGTGATCACGTAGGTGACCAGGTACACGCCGATGGCTTCCATCGCCAGGCCCTTGCTCGCCACCAGGGCGATCAGCAGGTAACCGAAGTGCGCGATGGACGAATAACCCAGCAGACGCTTGAGGTTGTTCTGGGTCAGCGCCAGCAGGTTACCGAACAGGATCGAGGCGATGGCGATGATGGTCAGCACGTTGCTGAGTACACCGGTGTTGGCCGCAGGGGAGATCTGGAACAGACGCACCATCACCGCAAACACGGCGACTTTCGACGCAGTAGCCAGGAACGCAGCCACCGGCGCCGGGGCGCCTTCGTACACGTCCGGGGTCCACAGGTGGAATGGCACCAGCGACAGTTTGAACGCCAGGCCGATCAGCATCATGGCCAGGCCCAGTTGGGCGATGGGCGCAGGGCTGCCGGAGGCTGCCAGGGCGTGACCGATACCGCTGAAGCTCAGGCTGCCGGCTTCTGCGTAGAGCAGGGCCATACCGAACAACAGGAACGCGGAACCGGCGGCCGACAGCACCATGTACTTGATGCCGGCTTCCAGGGAACGCTTGTTGAAGAAGGCATACGCCACCAGGCCGTAGACCGGGATCGACAGCAGTTCCAGGCCGATGAACAAGCCGGCCAGGTGCTGCGCGCTGACCAGCACGATACCGCCGGTCGCAGCCAGCAGGATCAGCAGGTACAGCTCTTCGCGGTTGCCCGGGTAACCCGTGCCGCCTTCGCCGAGGTAGGCGTGGGCGAGGGTGACGCAGGCCAGGGTGGCCACGAGGATCAACGCGATATACAGCAGCGCGAAGTCATCGACCATCAACAGCGGCGTGACCGCCAGCGGTGCGACCTTGAGTGCCGGGATAATCGACAGCAAGGCCAGGTTCAAACCTGCCACGGAAATCAGGAAGGTCTGTGAGTGGTTGCGGCGCCATGCGATCGCCAGCATCACCACCACAACGGTGAGGCTGGAAATCAGCAGCGGCGCAAGCGCGATAAAGTGTTGGATCGTGAATTCCATAGCGCTCTTACCGGGCCGAAGCGAGTTGAGTGAAGGCGGTGCTGAACCATTGCTGCACGCCATGCATCGTTGCGGCAGAGGTATCCAGGAACGGTTGCGGGTACACGCCGATGAACACCAGCAGTACCGCAAGGCCGAGCACCATGATCAGTTCGCGACCGTCCATGCCGTGCAGCACGGTGTCGGACTTGGCCGGACCGAAGTACGCGCGGTGGATCATGATCAGCGAGTAGACCGAACCGAACACCAGGCCGGAGGTAGCGATTGCGCTGATCCACGGTGTATGCACGAAGGCACCCATCAGGATCAGGAACTCGCCGATGAAGTTACCGGTACCCGGCAAGCCCAGGGACGCTGCGGCGAAGAACAGGCTGATGGCCGGCAGGTAGGCGATACGCGACCACACGCCACCCATCTCACGCATGTCCCGGGTGTGCAGGCGCTCGTACAGCTGACCACTGAGGATAAACAGTGCCGCTGCCGACACACCGTGCGCCAGCATCTGGATCACCGCACCTTGCAGCGCCAGTTGGCTGCCGGAGTAGATGCCGATCAGTACGAAACCCATGTGGGAAACGGACGAGAAGGCAATCAGACGCTTGATGTCGGTTTGGGCGAAGGCCAGGAACGCACCGTAGAAGATCCCGATCAGACCGAGGGTCATGGCGATCGGCGCAAACTCGGCCGAGGCATTCGGGAACAGCGGCAGGGCGAAACGCAGCAGGCCGTAGGCCGCCGTCTTCAACAGGATACCGGCCAGGTCCACAGAACCTGCGGTCGGCGCCTGGGCGTGAGCATCAGGCAACCAGGAGTGGAACGGCACCACCGGCAGCTTCACCGCGAACGCGATGAAGAAGCCCAGCATCAGGATGTACTCGGTGGTCAGGGACATCTTGGTTTTCAACAGGTCGGCGTAGTTGAACGTGATCACGCCCGTGCTGTTGAAGTTGACCAGTACCAGACCCAGGATCGCCACCAACATGATCAGGCCGGAAGCCTGGGTGAAGATGAAGAACTTGGTCGCCGCGTAGATCCGGGTTTTCTTGCCGTCCGAAGAACTGTGACCCCAGAGCGCGATGAGGAAGTACATCGGCACCAGCATCATTTCCCAGAAGAAGAAGAACATGAACAGGTCGAGGGCGAGGAACACGCCGACAACACCGCCCAGGATCCACATCAGGTTCAGGTGGAAGAAGCCCACGTGACGCTGGATCTCTTTCCAGGAGCAGAGTACCGAAAGGATACCCAGCAGGCCGGTCAGCAGGATCATCAACAGTGACAGGCCGTCGAGGGCCAGGTGCACGTTGATGCCGAAGCGCTGGATCCACACGTGCTTGAATTCAAGCGCGAAGGTTGGATCGACACCCGGTGCCGGAGCAAATGAATAGTCACCATGGGCCCACAGCCAGAGGCCGAGAGCAAGTTCCAGGGACATGGTCAGCAACGCAATCCAGCGGGGGAGGGTGGCGCCGAAGCGTTCACCCATCCAGCAGAGCAGGCCGCCGATAAAAGGGATCAGGATTAGCCAGGGCAGAATCATGACGGGCTCGTTTCCTTTCGCAAGTTCGCAAAGTTCGCAATGTGCATAGTCAGACCGCGACCACGATGATGGCGCCGATCACCAGGACGGCACCGGCCGCCATGGAAGCTGCATACCAGCGCAATTGGCCAGTCTCGCTGCGGCTCAGGGCGGTGTGACCGGCCTTGGCGGCGCGCGGGATCAAACCGATGGTCTGGTCGAGCGGGTCTTTGCGCAGAACGTGGCTGATCGCAAGGTAAGGCTTGACGAACAGTTTGTCGTAGATCCAGTCGAAGCCCCAGGCAGCGAACCACCAGGCCGAAAGGAAGCGGCCAATGCCACTGTTGGCGATGGCGGTGACGAAGCGGCGCTTGCCGAGGAACAGCAGGGCGGCCAACAGGATACCGGCGATGGCGATGGCACCCGAGGCGATTTCCAGGCTGTGCTTGGCTGCACCACCGGCATGACCGGCACTTTCCGGCAGAACACCGGCCAGAGGCGGGGTGATCATGGCGCCGACGAAGGTCGACAGGATGATCAGCACCGACAGTGGCAACCAGTGGGAAATGCCGTGGCCTGCATGGGCTTCAGTCTTGGCTTCACCGTGGAAGGTGATGAAGATCAGGCGGAAGGTGTACAGCGAGGTCATGAACGCACCCACCAGGCCGGCATACAGCAGGCCGTGGTTACCGCTGGCAAAGGCTTCCCAGAGGATTTCGTCTTTCGAGTAGAAACCTGCGGTCACCAGTGGCAGGGCCGACAAGGCCGCACCGCCGACGATGAAGCTGGCGTAGGCCAACGGCAGTTTCTTCCACAGGCCGCCCATCTTGAAGATGTTCTGCTCGTGGTGGCAGGCAACTATCACCGCACCGGAAGCAAGGAACAGCAGGGCCTTGAAGAAGGCGTGGGTCATCAGGTGGAAGATCGCGCCGTCCCAGGCACCAACGCCCAGGGCCAGGAACATGTAGCCGATCTGGCTCATGGTCGAGTAGGCGAGGATGCGCTTGATGTCGGTCTGGACCAGGGCAGCAAAACCTGCCAGTACCAGGGTCACGCCACCCACCAGGCCCACCAGATGCAGAATCTCTGGCGCCAGGGTGAACAGGCCGTGGGTACGGGCAATCAGGTAGACACCGGCGGTCACCATGGTTGCGGCGTGGATCAGTGCCGAAACCGGGGTAGGACCGGCCATCGCATCCGCCAACCAGGTTTGCAACGGCAGTTGCGCGGATTTACCGACAGCGCCGCCCAGCAGCATCAGGGTTGCCAGGGTGATCCAGAAGTCGCCAACCTGGAATTTCTGCGGTGCCAGCACCAGCAGTTCCTGGATGTTCAGCGTGCCCACCTGTTGGAACAGGATGAACAGGCCGATGGCCATGAACACGTCGCCGATCCGGGTCACGATAAAGGCTTTGAGTGCGGCGTTACCGTTGTTGCGGTTGCTGTAGTAGAAACCGATCAACAGGTACGAGCACAGGCCCACGCCTTCCCAGCCGAAGTACAGGAACAACAGGTTATCGCCCAGCACCAGGAACAGCATGCTGGCGATAAACAGGTTGGTGTAGGCGAAGAAGCGCGAGTAACCGGCTTCACCACGCATGTACCAGGACGCGAACATGTGGATCAGGAAGCCCACACCCACCACCACGCCGAGCATGGTGATCGACAGGCCGTCGACGTAGAGGGCGAAGTTGGGCTTGAAGCCCTCCACCGACATCCACTGCCACAGCACCAGGGTGTAGTGACCGCCTTCAGGCGGCGCAACGTTGAATTGCCAGATGACGTAGGCGGCGACAATCGCCGACAGGCCGATGGAACCCACGCCCACCAGGGCCGAGAGGTTTTCCGACCAGCGTCCACGGGAGAACGACAGCAGCAGGAAACCAATCAGGGGAAATACGAAAGTCAGAAAGATCATGTTCATCCGCGCATCTCACTGGCAGCGTCGATATCAAGCGTGTGGAAGCGACGATACAGTTGCAGCAGGATCGCCAGGCCAATACTGGCCTCGGCGGCTGCCAGGCTGATCACCAGGATGAACATCACTTGTCCATCCGGCTGGCCCCAACGGCTACCGGCCACGATGAACGCGAGTGCCGCGGCGTTCATCATGATTTCCAGGCTCATCAACACGAACAGAATGTTGCGGCGGACCATCAGGCCGACCAGGCCAAGGCAGAACAGGATGCCGGCGACCGCCAGACCATGCTCCAAAGGGATAGCAGGCATCGTCATTGCTCCTTGGCTTCGTTGCGGCCCAAGTGGAAGGCGGTGATGGCCGCAGCGAGCAGCAGCATCGAAGCCAGTTCGACCACCAGCAGGTACGGGCCGAACAGGCTGATGCCCACGGCTTTCGCGTCTACGGTGGTGTGGCCGATGGCCTGGCCGCTCTGGTGAGCGAACAGCACATACAGCAGTTCAGCCAGCAGCAGGGCTGCCAGGATCACCGGGCCGAGCCAGATGCCGGGCTTGAGCCAGACGCGTTCCTGGGCGACCGAGGCCGGCCCCAGGTTGAGCATCATCACCACAAACACGAACAGCACCATGATGGCGCCGGCGTAGGCGATCACTTCCAGCACACCGGCGAACGGTGCGCCGAGGCTGAAGAAGGTCATGGCCACGGCGATCAGCGAAATGATCAGGTAGAGCAGGGCGTGCACGGGGTTAGTGTTGGTGATCACGCGAAGCGTGGACACCACTGCAATACCCGATGCGAAATAGAAAGCGAATTCCATCTTTCTTCCTTAAGGCAGCAAGCTCTTCACGTTGATCGGCTCGGCTTCGTTTTGTGCGGCGCCTTTCGGCTTACCGGCAACGGCCATACCTGCAACACGATAGAAGTTGTAATCAGGGTTTTTACCGGGACCAGAGATCAGCAGATCTTCTTTCTCGTACACCAGGTCCTGACGTTTGAACTCGGCCATCTCGAAATCCGGTGTCAGCTGGATTGCGGTGGTCGGGCAAGCTTCCTCGCAGAGGCCGCAGAAAATGCAGCGCGAGAAGTTGATGCGGAAGAAGTCCGGGTACCAGCGACCGTCTTCGGTTTCAGCTTTCTGCAGCGAGATGCAACCTACCGGGCACGCCACGGCGCACAGGTTGCAGGCCACGCAGCGCTCTTCGCCGTCGGGGTCGCGGGTCAGGACAATGCGGCCGCGATAACGCGGCGGCAGGTACACCGCCTCTTCCGGGTATTGCAGGGTGTCGCGTTTGCGAAAGCCGTGACCGAACACCATCACCAGGCTTCGCAGCTGGGTACCGGTACCCTTAACGATGTCGCCAATATATTTGAACATGGGTCAAATCCTCACTGAACCGCGCCCGCTGGCGTGTTCAACAACACAACGGCAGCAGTCACCAGCAAATTGATCAGGGTCAGCGGCAGGCAGAATCGCCAGCTGAAATCCATCACCTGGTCATACCGTGGACGCGGGATGGAAGCGCGCAGCAGGATGAACAACATGATGAAGAACGCGGTCTTCAGGAAGAACCAGAAGAACGCCAGCTGCGGCAGGATGCCGAACGGACCGTGCCAGCCGCCGAAGAACAGCGTGACCAGCAGGGCCGAGATCAAGATGATGCCGATGTATTCACCTACGAAGAACATGCCCCATTTCATGCCGGCGTATTCAATGTGGTAACCGTCGGCCAGTTCCTGTTCCGCTTCCGGCTGGTCGAACGGGTGACGGTGAGTCACGGCGACGCCAGCGATGAAGAAGGTACAGAAGCCAAAGAACTGCGGAATGATGAACCACAGGTTCTGCGCCTGGTACTCGACGATGTCGCGCATGTTGAACGAGCCCACCTGCACCACGATGCCCATCAGCGCGAGGCCCATGAACACTTCGTAGGAGACGGTCTGGGCCGAGGCCCGCAAGCTGCCCAGGAGGGCGAACTTGTTGTTGCTCGACCAACCGGCGAACAGCACCGCGTAGACCGACAGGCCGGCCATGGCGAAGAAGAACAGCAAGCCGATGTTCAGGTCCGCCACGCCCCAGGTCGGGGTGATCGGGATGATTGCGAAGGCAATCAGCAAGGCGCTCATGGCCACGACCGGTGCCAGGGTGAAGATCACCTTGTCGGCAAACGGCGGGGTCCAGTCTTCCTTGAAGAACATTTTCAGCATGTCGGCGGCGATCTGGAACATACCAAACGGGCCAACGCGGTTCGGACCGTAACGGTCCTGCCACCAGCCCAGCAGGCGACGTTCGACGAAGCTGAGCAAGGCGCCCGCCACGACCACGGCCAACAGGATCACGATGGCCTTGACCACCGCGATGATCACGTCGATCACTTCAGGGGTGAACCAGGTCATTGAGCTGCCTCCTGCAGACCGTCAACGGTGAGGCCGAAGATCGCCGGAGGAATCCCCGCGAGGCCTTTTGGCAATGCAACCAGGCCAGCACCCAACTCTTCGTTGATGCGCAGTGGCAGACGCAGGGTCTTGCCGGCGACGTTCAAGCTGAGCATGGCACCGTCGTTGACGCCCAGGCGGTCGGCTTCGGACTTGGCAACAGACACGTAGGCTTGTGGGATGCGCTCTTGTACCGGCGCGGCTTTGGAAGAGGTTTCTTCGCTGCCGAACAGGTGGAAGAACGGCACAACCTGCCAGGTGCCCTGGGCCGGATTGAACGGACGCGGAACGCTGGCGAACCAGTTCAGCGAGTCACCGGTGCTTTCGATCAGGCGGGTGCCCGGGTCGCCAGCACGGATGTGACCACCGACTTCGTCCTGGAACTTGTTCCAGGCTTGCGGCGAGTTCCAGCCCGGCGACCAGGCAAAAGGCACCTGCTGACGTGGCTCGACCGAACCCGAGTAACCTTCCATGGAGAAGGCGAACGCGGTGTCGTTGTCTTGTGGCGTACGTGGCTCATGCACGCTGATGTCAGCACGCATGGCGGTACGGCCGGAGTAACGCAGCGGTTCACGGGCCAGCTTCATGCCCTTGATGCGGAACGAGGCAGACGGTGCCGCGTCGACGATGCGTGCCAGTTGCGGTGCTGCTGCGGCTGCGGCAGCAGTCACGTGGTCGAGCTGGGTCCAGTCGATCGGCTGGTTCAGCAGGGTAGCGCGCAGGGCATGCAGCCAGCGCCAGCCTTCGTGAACCAGGATGCTGGCGTCCATGTACTTCGGATCGAACACCTGGAAGAAGCGCTGGGCGCGGCCTTCCTGGCTGACCAGGGTACCGTCGCCTTCAGCAAAGCTGGCGGCGGGCAGTACCAGGTGGGCGCGGTCGCTGGTGGCGGTTTTCTGGTGGTCGGCAACGATCACCACTTTGGCCGCGTTCAGCGCTGCGTCGATCTTGGCCGAATCAGTACGGGTGTACAGGTCGTTTTCCAGTACCACGATCGCATCGGCGCTGCCGTCGGTCACGGCTTGCAGGGCGGCGTCCAGGGACTCGCCACCGAGCATGGCCAGGCCAAGGCTGTTAGCCTCTGGCACGATCAGGCTGATGGAACCGTTCTTCTCGCGCAGCTTCAAGGCTTTGGCAATGTTGGCAGCGGCTTCGATCAGCGCCTTGGAACCCAGCGAGGTACCGGCAATGATCAATGGACGCTTGGCGGCCAGCAGGGCGTCAGCAATACGCTTGGCCAGTTCAACGGCTTCAGCGTCCAGGCCTTCAACGGCCGGCGCGCTGGCGTCGAGGGCGTGGGCCACGGCGAAACCGATGCGGGCCAGGTCGTCAGGCGCGGCGTGTACGCATTCTTCAGCGATGTCGTCGAGCTTGGTCTCAGCCAGGCTGGCGATAAACAGCGGGTTCAGCGCGTGCTGGCCGATGTTTTTCACCGCAGCGTCGAGCCAAGGCTGGACGCGCATGGCGTCGGCCATGTCTTCGGCCTTGCCTTTTACCGACTGGCGCAGGGACAGGGCCACGCGTGCAGCGGTTTGGGTCAGGTCTTCACCGAGGACGAAGATCGCATCGTGGTCTTCGATGTCGCGCATGTTCGGAACCGGCAGCGGGCTGTCGTTCAGGACTTGCAGTACCAGGCGGATACGCTCCAGCTCACCGGCTTCGATACCGGAGTAGAAGTGCTCGGCACCTACCAGCTCGCGCAACGCGTAGTTGCTTTCGAGGCTGGCGCGGGGCGAACCGATACCGACGATGTTGCGACCGCGCAGCAGGTCAGCGGCTTTATCCAGTGCTTCGTCGAGGCTCAGCTTGGCGCCACCGGCCAGCAGTGGCTGACGTGGGCGGTCTTCGCGGTTGACGTAGCCATAGCCGAAACGGCCACGGTCGCACAGGAAGTACTGGTTGACCGAACCGTTGAAGCGGTTTTCGATCCGACGCAGTTCGCCGTAGCGCTCACCCGGGGAGATGTTGCAACCGCTGGAGCAGCCATGGCAGATGCTCGGCGAGAACTGCATGTCCCACTTACGGTTGTAGCGCTCGGAGTGAGTCTTGTCGGTGAACACACCGGTCGGGCAGACCTCGGTGAGGTTGCCGGAGAACTCGCTTTCCAGGGTGCCGTCTTCAACGCGACCGAAGTACACGTTGTCGTGGGCGCCGAACACACCGAGGTCGGTACCGCCGGCGTAGTCCTTATAGAAGCGCACGCAGCGGTAGCAAGCGATGCAGCGGTTCATCTCGTGGGAAATGAACGGGCCCAGTTGCTGGTTCTGGTGGGTACGCTTGGTGAAGCGATACCGGCGCTCGTTGTGGCCGGTCATCACGGTCATGTCTTGCAGGTGGCAGTGGCCGCCTTCCTCACACACAGGGCAGTCGTGCGGGTGGTTGGTCATCAGCCATTCGACGACGCTGGCGCGAAACACTTTCGCTTCTTCGTCTTCGATGGAGATCCAGCTGCCGTCGGTGGCAGGGGTCATGCAGGACATCACGATACGACCACGGGTGTCGTTCTCGTCGGTGTACTGCTTGACCGCGCACTGGCGGCAAGCGCCAACGCTGCCAAGGGCGGGGTGCCAGCAGAAATATGGAATGTCGAGGCCTAGCGACAGACACGCCTGTAACAGGTTGTCTGCCCCATCGACTTCGAGCTCTTTGCCGTCTACGTGGATAGTGGCCATGGTTCAAAGTTCTTCGTTGGCCCGGTGTCAGCGGGCGTGGCTAATGGAATCTTGTTATTCATGTGCATCAACACAGCCTTGAAGGCGTCAGCACATGAGAAGGCGAAGGGCACGGACCCTTCGCCTTTTTAAGCGTTACGCGCCGACAACAATCGGCCTTGCCAGAGGCGGGACGGCGGCGCTGGTAGGCGCGATGCCGGCTTCGAACTCCGAGCGGAAGTATTTGATCGCGCTGCCCAATGGCTCCACGGCGCCCGGTGCGTGAGCACAGAAGGTCTTGCCTGGGCCGAGGAAACCGACCAGACCCAGCAGGGTCTCGATATCACCCTCGCGGCCTTCGCCGTTTTCCAGGGCCATCAACAGCTTGACGCTCCATGGCAAACCGTCGCGGCACGGGGTGCAGAAGCCACAGGATTCACGGGAGAAGAACTGCTCCATGTTGCGCAGCAACGACACCATGTTCACGGTGTTGTCCACGGCCATGGCCAGGCCAGTACCCATACGGGTGCCCACCTTGCCGATGCCGCCGGCGTACATTTGTGCGTCGAGGTGCTCAGGCAGCAGGAAGCCGGTACCGGCGCCGCCTGGCTGCCAGGCCTTGAGGGTGTAGCCGTCGCGCATGCCGCCGGCGTAGTCCTCGAACAGCTCCCGTGCGGTCACGCCGAAAGGCAGTTCCCACAGGCCCGGGTTCTTGACCTTGCCGGAGAAGCCCATGAGCTTGGTGCCCATGTCTTCGCTGCCTTCGCGGGCCAACGACTTGTACCACTCCACGCCGTCGCCGATGATTGCCGGCACGTTGCACAGGGTTTCAACGTTGTTCACGCAAGTCGGCTTGCCCCACACGCCCACGGCGGCAGGGAAGGGCGGCTTGGAACGCGGGTTGGCGCGGCGGCCTTCGAGGGAGTTGATCAGTGCGGTTTCTTCACCGCAGATGTAACGCCCGGCGCCGGTGTGCACGAACAGTTCGAAATCGAAACCCGAACCGAGGATGTTTTTACCCAGCAGGCCGGCTGCCTTGGCTTCTTCCACGGCACGGGTGAGGTGCTTGGCGGCGGTGGTGTACTCGCCACGCAGGAAGATGTAGCCACGGTAGGTTTTCAGCGCGCGAGCACTGATCAGCATGCCTTCGATCAGCAGATGGGGCAGTTGCTCCATCAGCATGCGGTCTTTCCAGGTGTTCGGCTCCATTTCATCCGCGTTGCACAGCAGGTAACGGATGTTGATGGATTCGTCTTTCGGCATCAGGCCCCACTTGACCCCGGTGGGGAAGCCTGCGCCGCCGCGGCCTTTGAGGCCTGCGTCTTTCACGGTCTGGACGATGTCGTCCTGGGCCATGTCGGCAAAGGCTTTGCGCGCGGCCGCGTAACCGTTCTTGGCCTGGTACTCGTCGAGCCAAACGGCTTCGCCGTCGTCACGCAGGCGCCAGGTCAGCGGGTGAGTCTCAGCCGTGCGCTTGATGCGGTTGGCAGGACCGAAGGAAGTCAGGGTCATGGGTAGCCCTCGAGCAATTGGGTGACGCCAGCAGGCTGTACGTCACCGAATGTGTCGTCGTCGATCATCAACGCCGGCGCCTTGTCACAGTTGCCCAGGCAGCACACCGGCAGCAGCGTGAAGCGGCCATCCGGAGTGGTTTGGCCCAGGCCGATGCCCAGCTTGCTCTGGATCTCGCTGACCACAGACTCGTGGCCACCGATGTAGCAGACCATGCTGTCGCACACGCGAATGATGTGGCGGCCAACCGGCTGGCGGAAGATCTGGCTGTAGAACGTCGCCACGCCTTCAACGTCGCTGGCGGGGATGCCGAGGATCTCGCCGATGGCGTAGAGGGCGCCGTCGGGCACCCAGCCACGTTCCTTCTGGACGATCTTCAAGGCTTCGATCGACGCCGCGCGCGGGTCTTCGTAGTGATGCAGCTCGTGCTCGATGGCCGAGCGCTCGGTTTCACTCAAGGTGAAACGGTCTGTCTGGATAAGCGTGCTATTCATGCTTAGCGGTCCACGTCGGCCATAACGAAATCGATACTACCCAGGTACGCAATCAAGTCCGCGACCATTTCACCTTTGATCACCGAAGGGATCTGCTGCAGGTGCGGGAAGCTTGGCGTACGAATCCGGGTGCGGTAGCTCATGGTGCCGCCATCGCTCGTCAGGTAATAACTGTTGATACCCTTGGTCGCTTCGATCATCTGGAAGGACTCGTTGGCCGGCATCACCGGGCCCCACGAAACTTGCAGGAAGTGCGTGATCAGGGTTTCGATGTGTTGCAGCGTGCGCTCTTTCGGCGGCGGCGTGGTCAGCGGGTGATCCGCCTTGTACGGGCCTTCCGGCATGTTGCGCATGCACTGTTCGATGATCTTCAGGCTCTGGCGCATTTCTTCGACGCGCACGATGCAGCGGTCGTAGGCATCGCCGTTGGCCGCCAGCGGGACTTCGAATTCGAAGTTCTGGTAGCCGGAGTACGGGCGCGCTTTACGCAGGTCGAAATCGCAACCGGTGGAACGCAGGCCAGCACCGGTGACGCCCCATTCCAGGGCCTCTTTGGTGTTGTACTGGGCGACGCCGATGGTCCGGCCCTTGAGGATGCTGTTGTCCAGGGCGGCTTTCTGGTACTCGTCCAGACGCTTGGGCATCCAGTCGATGAATTCCTTGACCAGGCGCTCCCAGCCACGCGGCAGGTCGTGGGCAACACCGCCGATGCGGTACCAGGCCGGGTGCAGGCGGAAGCCGGTGATGGCTTCGATGACCTTGTAGGCGCGCTGACGGTCGGTGAAGGTGAAGAACACCGGGGTCATGGCGCCGACGTCCTGGATATAGGTACCCAGGAACAGCAGGTGGCTGGTGATCCGGAAGAACTCGGCCATCATGATGCGGATGGTGTCGACCTTGTCCGGCACCTTGATGCCGGCCAGCTTCTCGACCGAGAGCACGTACGGCAGGTTGTTCATCACGCCGCCGAGGTAGTCGATACGGTCGGTGTACGGGATGAAGCTGTGCCACGACTGACGCTCGGCCATCTTCTCGGCGCCACGGTGGTGGTAGCCGATGTCCGGCACGCAGTCGACGATTTCTTCGCCGTCCAGTTGCAGGATGATGCGGAAGGCACCGTGAGCCGAAGGGTGGTTCGGGCCCAGGTTGAGGAACATGTAGTCTTCGTTGGTGCCGGAGCGCTTCATGCCCCAGTCTTCCGGACGGAAGCGTGCAGCCTCTTCTTCAAGCTGCTGCTTGGCGAGGGTCAGGCTGAAGGGATCGAATTCGGTGGCGCGGGCAGGGAAGTCCTTGCGCAGCGGGTGACCTTCCCAGGTCGGCGGCATCATGATGCGCGACAGGTGCGGGTGGCCCGGGAAGTCGATGCCGAACATGTCCCACACTTCACGCTCGTACCAGTTGGCGTTGGGCCAGATACCGGTCACGGTCGGGACGCTCAGGTCGCTCTCGGAGAGGGCCACCTTGATCATCACGTCGCTGTTACGTTCCAGCGACATCAGGTGGTAGAACACGGTGAAATCGGCGCCGCTCGGCAGTCCCTGGCGCTTGGTGCGCAGGCGCTCGTCCACGCCATGCAGGTCATAGAGCATGACGTACGGCTTGGGCAGGTTGCGCAGGAAGCTCAGGACTTCGACGAGCCTGGCACGCGCCACCCACAGCACCGGCATACCGGTGCGTGTGGCCTGGGCGGTGAAGGCGTCAGGGCCAAAACGGTTATTGAGTTCGACGACCACATCCTGGTCGTCTGCCTTATAAGGCGGGATGTACAGAGCACTGCCTGTAGTCATGGTTTTTTATCGCTTTCGGTCAACGTAAAGAATGAAGCCAGGTTTTCGTTCTATAAAAGAAGCGGTTCTGGATCAGACTTCGTCGGGGCTGCGCAGGTTGGTTACCTGAATACGCTGTTCGCGGCGCTGTTCCTTTTGTGACGGCATCTCGGCGCGGTATACGCCTTGATCTCCGACAACCCAGGAAAGTGGGCGACGCTCCTTGCCAATCGATTCCTGCAACAGCATCAAGCCTTGCAGAAATGCTTCAGGGCGGGGCGGGCAGCCAGGCACGTAGACGTCCACGGGCAGGAACTTGTCCACCCCCTGAACTACGGAGTAGATGTCGTACATGCCACCGGAGTTGGCGCACGAACCCATGGAGATAACCCACTTTGGCTCGAGCATTTGCTCGTAGAGACGCTGAATGATCGGCGCCATCTTGATAAAGCAGGTACCGGCGATAACCATGAAATCCGCCTGACGCGGCGATGCCCGGATAACTTCGGCGCCAAAGCGCGCGATGTCGTGGGGCGCCGTGAAGGCGGTGGTCATTTCCACGTAGCAGCAGGACAGACCGAAGTTGTACGGCCACAGGGAGTTCTTACGTCCCCAGTTGACCGCGCCACTCAGCACGTCTTCCAGCTTGCCCATGTAGATGTTTTTGTGGACTTGGTCTTCTAACGGATCGGAAACGGTTTCCCGTTCGCCGATGGGGTACTGCTCGTTAGGAGCATCCGGGTCGATCCTGGTGAGATTGTATTGCATCGCCAAAGCCTCATTGTTTCAGCTTCGCTTGCCGCTTACGACGAGCTTCCGGAGCCCAGTCAAGGGCGCCCACTCGGAATAGGTAGACAAGGCCTGCCAACAGAATTGCTATGAAAACGAGGGCTTCGACGAATCCGGTCCAGCCGCTTTCGCGGACGGACACAGACCAGGCAAAGAGAAAAAGGGCTTCGATATCGAAGATCACGAAGAGCATCGCGACCAGATAGAATTTGGCTGAGAGCCGCAAGCGGGCGCCACCTGTAGGCAGCATGCCGGACTCGAACGGTTCATTTTTGCTGCGGCCCCAGGCTTTTGACCCGAGGAGGCTGGAGACACCGAGCATGAAGGCGCAGAGGCCGACAACACCGAGGAGGAAAATGGCAAAGCCCCAGTTGTGGGCCATGAGTCCTGTCGCTTCGGTCATGCTGGAAATCCTTAACAGAGAGCAAAGGTCTCTGAGCTCGAAAAAGTAACGATGCAGTGACGATATGTCGCAGCGCAATCAATCGCGGTGATTTTATGGCTAAACACCGGGCAAGTAAAATTCCTATAGCGAAATTATTCGATGGAATAAGGACATAGTGCACCTTCTTGGGGCTGTAGCCCTTGTGGGGCGGGCATTAGCGGGCATTTCACCAATTATGTTTTGTTTAAGCTGTAAAGAAGTTTTCATGCTCTAAATGATAATGAATATTGTTTGCGTGGATTTTAAACAGCTGTTCGGGGTTTAGCGGAGGAAGTTGCTGTTACTTGTGCGGGTGGTGTTAGTTGGTAAAGCGGATCTTTTAACTGACTTTGCGGGTGGGGATACCGCTCTGGATCAATGTTTTGGTCGAAATTTGGTGGTGAAGGGGGGCGTAGGGGGCTGTATACATATCCGTTGCTGCGGTAACGGAGCGGGTCACTTTTGGCAAACGCCCGGAATGCCGGCCCTGCCAAAATTAACCAAAAGGTCTTTGCCCACCACTCGGTGCCTCGCCTAGGCTCGACAGCTGCTACGGGCGGGGTGGCTCTGCTTTTCTGTGGGAGCTGGCTTGCCTGCGATGCAGACACCTCGGTGGATCAGGTACACCCAGTTGATGCTATCGCAGGCAAGCCAGCTCCCACATTTGACCGTGCCCGCTTTAGCTTTTGATTTTGCTTCTAAACACTCAAGCCGGCCGGTAGGCCGCTGTGCTCTTGCTGTTGATCTTGTTCTTAGGCGCCCCGTTAAACCACGCTGGCCGAACGCAGGCTTTGGAGCGTGGGTAACCCGGCAGGACGCCGGGTTAGCCGCGCTGGGCCATGGATGGCCCATCGCGGCGGCCCACGGTCCAAAGCCGGAGTGAGGGCACTCCGAGCCTAGGCGAGGTGCCGAGTGGTGGGGCAAGAGCGTTTTGCTTACTTTTGCGCTGTTCAAAAGTGAGCCGCTGTAAGAGCGGAACCAATAGAGGTCATCACCCAAATAACGGATATACACCCATTTCAGAGCCGCAAAAAAACGCCCCGAACCAGTCGGAGCGTCAGATTATGCGGCACTGCGGTTAGGTCTTCCTTGGGGCCGCAGTGGCCGTGTACTCAGTATTTAGTGGAACTGCTCTTCTTCAGTCGAACCAGTCAGCGCAGTCACGGACGAGGTGCCGCCCTGGATCACGGTGGTCATGTCGTCGAAATAGCCAGTGCCCACTTCCTGCTGGTGCGCCACAAAGGTGTAACCCTTGGCAGCATCAGCGAACTCCTGCTCCTGCAGCTTCACGTAGGCAGTCATGTCATTGCGGGCGTAGTCATGCGCCAGGTTGAACATGCTGTGCCACATGTTGTGAATGCCGGCCAGGGTGATGAATTGGTGCTTGTAGCCCATGGCAGACAGTTCGCGCTGGAACTTGGCGATGGTCGCGTCGTCCAGGTTCTTCTTCCAGTTGAAAGAAGGCGAGCAGTTGTAGGACAGCAGTTGGTCCGGGTATTCCTTCTTGATGGCTTCTGCAAAGCGACGAGCTTCGTCCAGGTCCGGCTTGGCAGTTTCGCACCAGATCAGGTCGGCGTACGGCGCGTAGGCCAGGCCGCGAGCGATCGCCTGGTCGAGACCGGCGCGCACTTTATAGAAGCCTTCCTGGGTACGCTCGCCAGTCACGAACGGCTGGTCGTACGGGTCGCAATCCGAGGTCAGCAAGTCTGCCGCGTTGGCATCGGTACGGGCCAGGATAATGGTCGGAGTGCCAGCAACGTCAGCAGCCAGACGAGCAGCCGTCAGCTTTTGAACAGCTTCCTGGGTTGGAACCAGTACCTTGCCGCCCATGTGGCCGCATTTCTTCACTGATGCAAGCTGGTCTTCGAAGTGAACGCCGGCAGCACCCGCCTCGATCATGCTCTTCATCAGCTCGTAAGCGTTCAGTACGCCGCCGAAACCGGCTTCAGCGTCTGCAACGATCGGCGCGAAGTAGTCGATGTAGCCTTCGTCGCCCGGGCCTTTACCGGCTTTCCACTGGATTTGGTCGGCGCGGCGGAACGAGTTGTTGATGCGCTTGACCACGGTTGGCACGGAGTCCACCGGGTACAGCGATTGGTCGGGGTACATGGATTCAGCGGAGTTGTTGTCCGCTGCCACTTGCCAGCCGGACAGGTAGATCGCCTGGATACCGGCTTTTACCTGTTGAACCGCTTGGCCGCCAGTTAGGGCACCCATGCAGTTGACGAAATCTTTTTCGGGACGGAAGGACGGCTTGGCACCCTGGGTGACCAGCTTCCACAGCTTCTCGGCGCCGAGTTTTGCAAAGGTGTGCTCAGGTTGAACCGAGCCACGCAGGCGGACGACGTCAGCAGCGGAATAAGCGCGGGTCACGCCTTTCCAGCGTGGGTTTTCAGCCCAGTCTTTTTCAAGGGCTGCAATTTGCTGTTCGCGTGTCAGTGCCATGGGGGAAAACCTCGTCGCATAGGTCTAGGTGGAAAATTCCATTTGCCAGCCACGTAATCACTGCGTGGTTATGGCTGCTCGCTGACCAGAAGCTTAGGCGGTCAAGTCAGGCTTGGCGGGGAAGGCGACGGGATGAACGAGTGGCGAGAGGGGGAGTTGAGCAGGTAAGGGCGAACTGCGAACAGTCTTCGGGCGTCGTGGGCCTTTGTACGATCCATCAGTGTGTTGCCGGGTTACCTGGTTAGCTTCCGTCCCTCGGGACAACTTCGTTCCAGTCGCAACCTCGTCAAACACACCTTGTGGGTGGTACAGACACGAATCGGCTCAGGTGGGTAGCTTAGAGCGACGATCCGAAGGCCCTTGCCAGGGCCCCTGATTAGCGGGAGCGAGGCCATCATGCCCATGCTTTTTTGGATCGTCAAATGTTTTGTAGTGCTTTTTTTAAAGCACTACATCTTTAGTCTAATACGACTCACCAGTCAGTTTTTGGTGCTTCAGTTCAGGGTCTCGACTTTGACCCGCAATGTCAGATCATCGCGCCCTTGAGTAGAGTAGCTGCGGGTTGTAGTGCTTTTGTCGGCCTGGGTCTGGCGATTGATCCCAGCCAGAGTGATCCACTCGCCCAAGCGTCCGCTGACGGTTGTGTCGGTACTTTGAACGTTCACTACATCGGGACGTTCTTGGCTCATGCGGTCACGATTGGTACTGATGCTCAGGTGAACGGTCTCTCCGGTGACGCTGGCGGTGACGTAGAAGCCCTGGGTCACGTTGCGATACTGCGTCTGGTTCTGCGGGCGGCCGTAGGCATCAGGCTGGGTGGTGGTGAGCGGCACGCTCTGGCCGACCTGGATCAACGCGGGCACGCCTTCGCTGGCCTGGATCTGCTGGATCCCGCCGTCACGGCTCTCGGTGCTGTAGGTGATGACCTGAGTTTGATTGTTGCCGTTGCTTTGCTGGTTGTTCTCGTTGGTGTCGACGGTGATCAGCAGGCGCTTGGAAGGTGTATCCAGTTGCGCAAGCAAGGCGCGCAGGCCCTGGATCTTGTCGGGTTCTGCATTCACGATCAGTTGGTTGCCGTAGGCGCTGACGGTGCCGTCCTTGCCGATAAAGTTCTGCGCGACGGGCAGCAGGTCGGCGCTGGTGCGGTTGCTCAGGGGCACGACTTCGGTGGCGGCCATCACCGAGAAGCTGGTGGCCAGGAGCAAAGTAGTGAGCAGGGTGCGTAGGGACATGTCCGTTATCTCTGCGAGTCATTAGGCTTGATAGTGCCAGTTTGTCGGCCTGGTGGGGTGCAAGTTGAATCCTGGACGGCAAAAGGCCCTGCCATCGGTGGATGGCAGGGCCTTTTGAGGTGTTGCTGATACCGCTATCGCAGGCAAGCCAGCTCCCACAGCAGAACGCATTCCAAGTGTGGGAGCGGGCTTGCTCGCGAAGGGTGCGACTCGGTCTCGGATCAGCCCTCGCGCACCATATCAACGTGAGGAATCCCGACTTCCAGGAATTCATCGCTGACAATCTTGAAGCCCAGGCGCTCATAAAATGGCGCTGCGTGGACCTGTGCACTGAGGATCTGCCGGGTCTGGCCGCGTTTCTCGGCCTCGCCGATCACGGCTTCCATCAGCTTGTCGCCGACCTTCAGGCCGCGCCAGTCCTTGAGGACCGACACGCGCCCGATCTCGCCGGTAGGCAGCAGGCGGGCGGTGCCGATGGGGAAGTCGCCTTCGAATGCCAGGAAGTGCACGGCACCGGCATCGTCAGCATCCCATTCCAGCTCCGGTGGAACCGATTGTTCAGCGATAAATACCGCTTCACGAATGCGCCGTATCTCGGCGATATCCTTTTGCCAGTCCGCGACACTTACGTGAATCTTATTCATCGGCAAACCCCAGGCTTCCTTGCTTGACCAGTTCCCACAGCAGGGCGCAGCCATCTTCATCCGCCAGCCATGGGCCGAGGTTGTCGATGTGCAGTGCGTCGGCAGCGCACACCAGCTTCAGCAGTTCCCGCAGCTTGCCCGGCAACAGGCGGCTCTGGCCGCTGGCGAACAGCAGCAGGTCGTCGTCCACTTCGGACCAGGCCAGGCGTGCGCTTGGGTTGCGGATCAGCACGGCGCCGTCTTGCAGGCTGCCCAGCAGGTCTTCTTCTTCCACTTCCGGGCCGGCGACCAGTTCCGGGTAGCGCGGCTCCGTCATGAACTGGCCGAACCAGGTCAGCAGCATGCGCTCGTCGCTCATGTGCTCGGCCAGCAGGCTCTTCAGGCGATCAAGCGCGTCGGCCTGGATCTGGTGCGGATCGCTGACCGGCTGGGCGTCGGCGTCGGTGTAGCGCTCTTCGTCAGTCAGGTACTGGCTGAGGAAGTCGGTGAAGTGGGTCAGCACTTCAGCCGCGCTCGGGGCGCGGAAGCCTACGGAGTAGGTCATGCAATCATCCACGGCAACGCCGCAGTGGGCCAGACGTGGCGGCAGGTAAAGCATGTCGCCCGGTTCCAGTACCCATTCTGCGGTTTCTTCGAATTCGGCGAGGATGCGCAGGTCGGCGTGCTGCAGCAGCGAGCTTTCGGAGTTGCACATCTGGCCGATCTTCCAGTTGCGCTTGCCGGAACCTTGCAGCAGGAACACGTCGTAGTTGTCGAAGTGCGGGCCCACGCTGCCACCCGGGGCGGCGTAGCTGATCATCACGTCATCGATGCGCCAGCTCGGCAGGAAACGGAAGTTTTCCAGCAGTTCAGCCACTTCCGGCACGAACTGGTCGACGGCCTGCACCAGCAGGGTCCACTCACGCTCGGGCAGGGTGCTGAAGGCATCTTCGGCAAACGGGCCGCGACGCAACTCCCACGGGCGCTCCCCGTGTTCGATGATCAGGCGCGACTCGACTTCTTCTTCCAGCGCCAGGCCGGCCAGTTCGTCGGCGTCGATCGGGCTTTCGAAGTCAGGAATGGCCTGGCGGATCAGCAGCGGTTTTTTCTGCCAGTAGTCGCGCAGGAATTCCCGTGCCGTGATGCCGCCCAGAAGTTGAAGAGGAATATCAGGATTCATGTGTAACCTATTGAAAAAAAGCACTTTTCAGACGGGAATAAAAACGCCCGGCGCTGCCGGGCGTCTCAAAGGGTCAAGCTTCTATCAGATGCGTTTGGCTTGGGCCACAGCGTTGCCGATGTAGTTAGCCGGGGTGAGCAGTTTCAGCTCAGCCTTGGCGGCGGCTGGCATGTCCAGGCCGTCGATGAAAGTTTGCAGCGCTTCAGAGGTGATGCCCTTGCCGCGGGTCAGCTCTTTGAGCTTCTCGTACGGGTTTTCGATGTTGTAGCGGCGCATCACGGTCTGGATCGGCTCGGCCAGGACTTCCCAGCAAGCGTCCAGGTCAGCGGCGATCTTCTGCGCGTTGAGCTCCAGTTTGCTGATGCCTTTGAGGCTGGCTTCGTACGCGATCACGCTGTGGGCAAAGCCCACACCGAGGTTGCGCAGTACGGTGGAGTCGGTCAGGTCGCGCTGCCAGCGGGAGATCGGCAACTTGCTGGCCAGGTGCTGGAACAGGGCGTTAGCGATCCCAAGGTTGCCTTCGGAGTTTTCGAAGTCGATCGGGTTGACCTTGTGCGGCATGGTCGACGAACCGATTTCACCGGCAATGGTGCGCTGCTTGAAGTAGCCCAGGGAGATGTAACCCCAGATATCGCGATCGAAGTCGATCAGGATGGTGTTGAAGCGCGCAATCGCGTCGAACAGCTCGGCGATGTAGTCGTGGGGTTCGATTTGCGTGGTGTACGGGTTGAAACCCAGGCCGAGCTCGTCTTCGATGAAGGCGCGGGCGTTTTCTTCCCAGTCGATCTCAGGGTAGGCCGACAGGTGGGCGTTGTAGTTGCCTACGGCGCCGTTGATCTTGCCCAGCAGTGGCACGGCGGCCACTTGAGCGATCTGGCGCTCTAGGCGATACACCACGTTGGCCAGTTCTTTGCCCAAAGTGGTCGGCGAAGCCGGCTGGCCGTGGGTGCGCGACAGCATCGGTACGTCGGCAAAACGGATGGCCAGCTCGCGGATAGCGTCGGCAGTCTGGCGCATCAGTGGCAGCATGACGTCATCACGGCCTTCGCGCAGCATCAGAGCGTGGGACAGGTTGTTGATGTCCTCGCTGGTGCAGGCAAAGTGGATGAACTCGCTGACCTTGGCCAGTTCCGGCAGCTTGGCCGCTTGCTCTTTGAGCAGGTACTCGATGGCTTTAACGTCGTGGTTGGTGGTGCGCTCGATCTCTTTGACACGCTCGGCGTGCTCCAGAGCGAAGTTTTCCGCCAGGGCGTTCAGCACCGCGTTGGCTTCGGCGGAGAACGCCGGCACTTCGCTGATGCCAGGGTGAGCGGCCAGGCGCTGGAGCCAGCGCACTTCAACCAGAACACGAGCACGGATCAAGCCGTATTCGCTGAAAATAGGGCGCAGGGCCTGGGTTTTGCCGGCGTAGCGGCCGTCAACAGGGGAAACCGCAGTGAGCGAAGAAAGCTGCATGGGGTGTTCTCGGACAGTCGGGCAACGAAATGGGGCGCGTATCATACATGAAAAAATCCGCCGGTCCGTTGCCAACTGACCGGCGTATTACGCGTGGGGCTATAAAAAAATCGGTTGTTGCGACTTATTCGTTGCGCATCAACGGGTAAAGCTCTTTCAGCAATTTGCGACGGCTGATGACCAACTGCCAGCGGTGACCGCCCAGTTGACGCCACAACCGCGCCGAACGAATACCGGCCAGGAGCAGGGCGCGGATTTTCGAGGCGTTGTTCGGTTGTTGCAGGTTGCGCATGTCGCCGTGCACCTGGATCCGCTGGCGCAAGGTGCTCAGGGTGTCCTGGTACAGCGCGCCACAGGCCGCGATCACGTTTTCGTGGGCCGGGCCGAAGTGTTCGACTTGGGACTGAATCTGCGGCAGGCGCTTGCCGATGGTTTCCAGCAAATCATCACGCTTGGCCAATTGGCGCTCCAGGCCGAGCATCGACAGGGCGTAGCGCAGTGGCTCGCGCTGCAAAGTGCTCGGGTCGCGCTCGAGGGCGCCGACCAGTGCGCGATAACCTTCACGCAGGGCCAGGTCGTCGCCGCCGTACACTTCCAGGGTGTCCTTCGGGTCGCGGATCAGCAGGCTGCCGAGCATGCAGGTCAGGCCCGCCTCGGTGACCTGGCCGGTCTTGGCGATCTTGTCCACCAGTACCGCAGCGAGAAACACGCCGCCCAGTGCTGTCAATTGCTCCTGGGTCGGGCTCATGCCTGGCTGCTCCAGGGTTCGGCAACTTCGATCACGCCGCCCCCCAGGCAAATCTCTCCGTCGTAGAACACTACCGATTGGCCCGGCGTTACGGCGCGCTGGGGGTCGTCGAAGGTGGCGCGATAGCCGGTGGCGGTTTTTTCCAGGGTGCAGGGCTGGTCGCTCTGGCGATAGCGCACTTTGGCGGTCAGGCGGCGCGGGCTGCTGAGGTCCACCGGGTTGACCCAATAGATGTCCGAAGCGAGCAGGGCGCGGGAGAACAGCCATGGGTGGTCATTGCCCTGGCCCACGATCAGTTCGTTGTGCTCCAGGTCCTTGACCAGCACGTACCACGGCTCTTCGCCGGCGTCTTTCAAGCCGCCGATACCCAGGCCCTGGCGCTGGCCGATGGTGTGGTACATCAAGCCGTGGTGACGGCCGATGATTTCGCCTTCGGTGGTCTTGATCTCGCCCGGTTGCGCCGGAAGGTACTGCTTGAGGAAGTCGCTGAAACGGCGCTCGCCGATAAAGCAGATCCCGGTGGAATCCTTCTTCTTGGCGGTGGCCAGGCCGTGTTTCTCGGCAATGGCGCGCACTTCGGGCTTTTCCAGCTCGCCCACCGGGAACAGGGTCTTGGCGATCTGTTCGCCGCCGACGGCGTGCAGGAAGTAGCTCTGGTCCTTGTTGGCGTCCAGGCCCTTGAGCAGCTCGGTGCGGCCATGGATGTCGCGACGGCGCACGTAGTGGCCAGTGGCGATCAGGTCGGCGCCAAGGATCATCGCGTAGTCGAGGAACGCTTTGAACTTGATCTCGCGGTTACACAGGATGTCCGGGTTCGGCGTGCGACCGGCCTTGTATTCGGCCAGGAAGTGCTCGAACACGTTGTCCCAGTACTCGGCGGCGAAGTTGGCGGTGTGCAGCTTGATACCGATTTTGTCACAGACGGCCTGGGCATCCGCCAGGTCGTCCATGGCGGTGCAATATTCCGTTCCATCGTCTTCTTCCCAGTTCTTCATGAACAGGCCTTCCACCTCATAACCCTGCTCCATGAGCAGAACGGCGGAAACGGAAGAATCCACGCCGCCGGACATACCGACGATGACGCGCTTCTTTTGTGTGTCAGAAGGGGCTGGATCACGCATAGGATTTCAACGGGAGTCTTTAAAAAGGACGCGATTCTAGCAGGCTCGCGTCTGCAAGGCTAAAGAGAAGGGCGGATCAATTCGAGGCTGTGGCGTTGGCCGGCCAGATAATCGTCGATGCAGCGGATAATCAGCTCGCTGCGCCAGTCTTCGCGCACTGCCATCAATTCGTCACGGGTCAGCCAGCGGGCGCGCAGGATGCCGTCGTCCAGTGGGTAGTCCGGGTGATGTTTCAGGGCCTTGGCGGTGAAGCACACGCGCTGATAGGTCACGCCATTGCTGGGAGCGGTGTACAGGTAAATCCCGACAATCCCGGTGGCTTCGACGTCCCAGCCGGTTTCTTCGAGGGTTTCGCGCACGGCGGCCTCGGTCAGGGTTTCATTCGGGTCGAGGTGGCCGGCGGGCTGGTTGAGCACGGCGCGGCCGCCCTTGAGTTCTTCGACCATCAGGAAGCGGCCATTGTCTTCGACGATGGTGGCGACGGTGATGTGGGGGAGCCAGGTCATAAAGTGCCTCGATTCAAGGTGTAACGCTGTGTTCAGGCGCGATTGCATTCAGTGTGGGAGCGGGCTTGCTCGCGAATTGGGCGTGTCAGTTAAAGAGATATTGACTGACCCGCCGCTTTCGCGAGCAAGCTCGCTCCCACATTTTGATTGGGTTTCTTCAATAAAAACGCCATGTTCAGAAACAGAAACCCCGGCACAGGGCCGGGGCTTCTTTGCATCCTTACAACCTTACACCAGCGCAGCGATGGCCGCGTTGAGGGTGTTGCTTGGGCGCATGGCCTTGCTGGTCAGCTCGGCGTTCGGTGCGTAGTAGCCACCGATGTCCACTGGCTTGCCCTGAACGGCGTTGAGCTCGGCAACGATGGTTGCCTCGTTCGCGGTCAGGGTCTTGGCCAGTTCGCCAAACTGCGCTTGCAGTGCAGTGTCTTCGGTCTGGGCGGCCAGGGCTTGAGCCCAGTACAGCGCCAGGTAGAAGTGGCTGCCGCGGTTGTCGATGTTGCCGACTTTGCGCGATGGCGACTTGTTGTTGTCGAGGAACTGGCCGGTGGCCTGGTCCAGGGTCTTGGACAGCACCAGGGCTTTCGGGTTGTTGTAGTTCACACCCAAATGCTCGAGGGACGCGGCCAGGGCCAGGAACTCGCCCAGGGAATCCCAGCGCAGGAAGTTTTCTTCAACCAGTTGCTGTACGTGCTTCGGAGCCGAACCGCCGGCACCGGTTTCGAACAGGCCGCCACCGTTCATCAGTGGCACGATCGACAGCATCTTGGCGCTGGTGCCCAGTTCCATGATCGGGAACAGGTCAGTCAGGTAGTCGCGCAATACGTTGCCGGTCACCGAGATGGTGTCCAGGCCCTTGCGGGTGCGCTCCAGGGTGAACTTCATCGCGTCGACCGGCGACATGATGCGGATGTCCAGGCCTTCGGTGTTGTGGTCTTTCAGGTAAGCCTGAACTTTCTCGACCACGACGCCGTCGTGCGCGCGCTGTGGGTCCAGCCAGAAAATGGCCGGGGTGTTGCTGGCGCGGGCACGGTTGACGGCCAGTTTGACCCAGTCCTGGATCGGCGCGTCTTTGGTCTGGCACATGCGGAAGATGTCGCCGGCTTCAACAGCCTGTTCCATCAGCAGGTTGCCCTTGCTGTCGGTGACGCGGACTACGCCGTCAGCCTTGATCTGGAAAGTCTTGTCGTGGGAGCCGTACTCTTCGGCTTTTTTCGCCATCAGGCCAACGTTTGGCACGCTGCCCATGGTGGTTGGGTCGAAGGCGCCGTTAGCCTTGCAGTCTTCGATCACCGCCTGGTAGATAGTGGCGTAGCAGCGATCCGGGATCACAGCCTTGGTGTCGTGCAGCTGGCCGTCGGTGCCCCACATCTTGCCGGAGTCACGGATCATGGCAGGCATCGAGGCGTCGACGATGACGTCGCTCGGCACGTGCAGGTTGGTGATGCCTTTGTCGGAGTTGACCATCGCCAGGGAAGGGCGAGCGGCGTACACCGCCTGGATGTCAGCTTCGATCTGCGCTTGCTGATCGCCAGGCAGGGCCTTGATGCGAGCGTACAGGTCGCCGATGCCGTTGTTCAGGTTGAAGCCGATCTGCTCCAGCACCACAGCGTGCTTGGCCAGTGCGTCTTTATAGAACTCGGCCACGATCTGGCCGAACATGATCGGGTCGGAGACCTTCATCATGGTGGCTTTCAGGTGAACCGACAGCAGTACGCCTTGTTTCTTGGCGTCTTCGATTTCAGCGGCGATGAAGCTGCGCAGGGCTTTCTTGCTCAGCACGGCGCTGTCGATGATCTCGCCAGCTTGTACGCTGGTTTTCTCTTTCAGGACGGTAGCGGTACCGTCTTTGGCGATCAGTTCGATCTTGACGGCATCAGCGCCTTCGATCTGTACGGCTTTCTCGCTGCCGTAGAAGTCGCCGTTGCTCATGTGGGCAACGTGGGACTTGGAGTCGGCAGCCCAGGCGCCCATTTTGTGCGGGTGCTTGCGTGCGTAGTTCTTGACCGACAGCGGTGCGCGGCGGTCGGAGTTGCCTTCGCGCAGTACCGGGTTCACGGCGCTGCCCTTGACCTTGTCGTAACGTGCACGGGTTTCTTTTTCCGCGTCGGTGGTTACGGTTTCCGGGTAGTCCGGCAGGTCGAAGCCCTGGGCTTGCAGTTCCTTGATGGCAGCCTGCAGCTGAGGGGTCGAGGCGCTGATGTTCGGCAGCTTGATGATGTTGGCTTCAGGGGTTACGGCCAGGTCGCCCAGTTCGGCGAGGTGGTCCGGCACGGCCTTGGCGCCCAGTTGCTCGGGGAAGCTTGCGAGGATGCGCGCGGCCAGGGAAATGTCGCGGGTTTCCACGGCAATATCAGCGGAAGCGGTGAAGGCCTCTACGATAGGCAGCAGTGAATAGGTGGCGAGGGCTGGTGCTTCGTCGGTGAAGGTGTAGATGATCTTCGAGCGGGTGGGCATATTCGGATTAACTCTCTTCTTTGCTGAAAGCATGCGCAGAAACTCGAGATGCGCCGGGTAAAGCGCGTTCGTTCAAAGTCATCCATGAGCGAAATGTCGAAGTTTCTTCGCGGTGATGTTGGGTTGCATCAGTCGAGCGTCAAGCGGGTGAGCTACTGTAGTAGCTCGGCTTTTCTGGCGGAGGGCGTCTGTCTAGAGCGGTCGGCCGTCGTGACTCTTTGGTCAGCGGCGGCATTATACATAGGTCGCTATGCTTACGCCGAGCCTTCATACAAAAGGTGTGTCGTCCATTGGTCTAAAGGTCGCAGGCAGCGGGTTGCGCCTAAAGTCGCATGACGTGCTCAAGATTGGCGCTTTTCCCTTTGCTTTCAAGCTTGTAGGCCACTAAATGTGCTGTTTTCGACGCAAATGTGCAGGGCCTGAGGTTTCAGTCCTCATTTATCTGGAGTAGGCTCGAACGCAGCCAGATGTTCAATCCATAGATGGAGTTCAGCATGGGATACAAGAAGATTCAGGTTCCGGCAGTCGGCGACAAAATCACCGTCAATGCAGACCATTCTCTCAATGTTCCTGACAACCCGATCATTCCTTTTATTGAGGGTGACGGTATTGGCGTCGACATCAGCCCGGTGATGATCAAGGTTGTCGATGCAGCTGTTAACAAGGCTTATGGCGGCAAGCGCAAGATCTCCTGGATGGAGGTTTATGCCGGCGAAAAGGCCACTCAGGTTTACGACCAGGACACCTGGCTGCCCCAGGAAACCCTGGATGCGGTCAAGGACTACGTGGTTTCCATCAAGGGCCCGCTGACCACCCCGGTCGGTGGCGGCATCCGTTCGCTGAACGTGGCCCTGCGCCAACAGCTCGACCTTTATGTGTGTTTGCGCCCGGTGCGCTGGTTCGAAGGCGTGCCAAGCCCGGTCAAGAAGCCCGGCGATGTGGACATGACCATCTTCCGCGAGAACTCCGAGGACATTTACGCCGGTATCGAGTGGAAGGCCGGCTCCCCGGAAGCGATCAAGGTCATCAAGTTCCTGAAAGAAGAGATGGGCGTTACCAAGATCCGTTTCGACCAGAACTGCGGGATCGGCATCAAGCCGGTGTCCCTGGAAGGCACCAAGCGCCTGGCGCGCAAGGCCTTGCAGTATGTCGTGGATAACGATCGCGACTCGCTGACCATCGTGCACAAAGGCAACATCATGAAGTTCACCGAAGGTGCCTTCAAGGAATGGGCCTACGAAGTGGCGGCTGAAGAATTCGGCGCGACCCTGCTGGATGGCGGGCCGTGGATGCAATTCAAGAACCCGCGCACCGGCAAGAATGTGGTGGTCAAGGACGCCATTGCCGACGCCATGCTCCAGCAGATCCTGCTGCGCCCGGCGGAATATGATGTGATCGCTACGCTTAACCTTAACGGTGACTACCTGTCCGACGCCCTGGCGGCTGAAGTGGGCGGTATCGGTATTGCGCCGGGCGCCAATCTGTCCGACACCGTGGCCATGTTCGAAGCCACCCACGGTACCGCGCCGAAGTATGCCGGCAAGGACCAGGTCAACCCGGGTTCGCTGATCCTGTCGGCGGAAATGATGCTGCGTCACATGGGTTGGACCGAAGCGGCCGACCTGATCATCAAGGGCACCAATGGCGCAATTTCGGCCAAGACGGTGACCTATGACTTCCATCGCTTGATGGACGGCGCCAAGTTGCTGTCGTCGTCAGCGTTCGGGGATGCGCTGATTTCGCATATGTAGGCTTATAAGCAGGCATAAAAAAACCGGCCTGTTGATGGCCGGTTTTTTTTGAGCGGTTGCTCAGCGGCTGATCAGGCCGGCTGTTTTTGTGATTTTTGAGCGACGTCTTCTATAGTTGTGCTGGCGCTGACTGGAGCGCCGATATTCACCGCATGCAAGCCTTTGGGTCCCTGAATGATATCGAAGGAAACCGATTGCCCTGCCTTCAGTGTCTTGTAGCCATCCATTTGGATAGCGGAGTAATGCGCAAATAGGTCGTCAGTCTTGCCGTCTTCGTTGATGAAGCCGTAACCCTTGGCATTGTTGAACCACTTGACCTTACCGCTCGCCATGCCCATATCCCTCTGCACCAGACTCCATCACTGGAGTATCATCCAGTTTATCCGTCCTAACCCGAATAAATAAGGTTGACTGCGCGGACCTTTTTTACCCACTGTGGGTTCTATTGGTTGTAACACTGATTTGCCGATAGTCAAGGCGACCAGTCGGTCAGAGTTGAAAATCTGACAGGTCGCCCCCACCACTGTATTTGAACCACTGACGAACCTTTCTTTCCATGCATGCAATCAGCCAGATTCGACTAACATTCAATCAGGATCGCCCGGATCATCAAGAAGACGACGACGGTTCTGCAGGCATTGCTGTTCAGGAGGCCAAGCCTGCTTTACAGGCGCCGCCGATGTACAAGGTGGTTTTGTTTAATGATGACTACACACCGATGGATTTCGTCGTCGAAGTGCTCGAGGTGTTTTTTAACCTGAACCGCGAGTTGGCGACCAAGGTAATGCTGGCCGTTCACACAGAAGGACGGGCAGTATGTGGAGTGTTTACCCGCGACATCGCCGAGACAAAGGCCATGCAGGTCAACCAGTACGCCAGGGAAAGCCAGCATCCGCTACTCTGTGAAATCGAGAAGGACGGTTAACTCCGACCACTTGGGTATGAGGTGAAGCTATGTTAAACCGCGAGCTCGAAGTCACCCTCAATCTTGCCTTCAAGGAGGCCCGTTCGAAGCGTCATGAGTTCATGACCGTCGAGCACCTGCTGCTGGCACTTTTGGATAACGAAGCTGCCGCCACCGTACTGCGTGCGTGTGGTGCCAATCTCGACAAACTCAAGCATGACCTGCAGGAGTTTATCGACTCCACCACGCCGTTGATCCCCGTTCATGACGAGGACCGCGAGACCCAGCCAACCCTGGGCTTCCAGCGGGTACTGCAGCGTGCCGTTTTCCACGTACAGAGCTCCGGCAAGCGCGAAGTCACAGGGGCCAACGTGCTCGTGGCGATCTTCAGCGAGCAGGAAAGCCAGGCCGTATTCCTGCTCAAGCAGCAAAGCGTTGCCCGTATTGATGTCGTCAACTACATCGCCCATGGCATTTCCAAAGTGCCGGGGCATGGCGATCACTCAGAAGGTGAGCAGGATATGCAGGATGACGAGGGCGGTGAGTCTTCTTCTTCGAGCAACCCGCTGGATGCTTATGCCAGCAACCTCAACGAACTGGCGCGCCAGGGGCGGATCGATCCGCTGGTAGGGCGTGAGCTGGAAGTTGAGCGCGTGGCGCAGATCCTGGCGCGTCGTCGCAAAAACAACCCGCTGTTGGTGGGTGAGGCGGGCGTGGGTAAAACCGCGATTGCCGAAGGCCTGGCCAAGCGCATTGTTGATAACCAGGTGCCAGACCTGCTGGCCAACAGCGTCGTCTACTCCCTTGACCTGGGCGCGTTACTCGCCGGGACCAAGTACCGTGGCGACTTCGAGAAGCGCTTCAAGGCGTTGCTCGGCGAGCTGAAAAAACGCCCGCAGGCGATCCTGTTCATTGACGAAATCCATACCATCATCGGTGCCGGTGCAGCTTCCGGTGGCGTGATGGACGCTTCGAACCTGCTCAAGCCGCTGCTGTCTTCGGGCGATATCCGTTGCATCGGCTCGACCACGTTCCAGGAATTCCGCGGGATCTTCGAGAAAGACCGCGCCCTGGCGCGCCGCTTCCAGAAAGTCGACGTGTCCGAGCCTTCGGTTGAAGACACCATCGGCATCCTGCGCGGGCTCAAGGGGCGTTTCGAAGCACACCACGGTATCGAGTACACCGATGAAGCGCTGCGTGCAGCCGCCGAGCTGGCGTCGCGTTACATCAATGACCGGCACATGCCGGACAAAGCCATCGACGTGATCGACGAGGCGGGTGCCTACCAGCGCCTGCAGCCGGTGGAGAAGCGTGTGAAGCGCATCGACGTGCCTCAGGTCGAGGACATCGTGGCGAAGATCGCGCGGATTCCGCCAAAACACGTCAACACGTCCGACCGGGAGCTGCTGCGTAACCTGGAGCGCGACCTCAAGCTGACGGTGTTTGGTCAGGATGCGGCCATCGACTCGCTGTCCACCGCGATCAAGCTGTCTCGTGCGGGCCTCAAGTCGCCGGACAAACCGGTCGGTTCGTTCCTGTTCGCCGGGCCTACCGGTGTCGGCAAGACCGAAGCGGCGCGGCAGTTGGCCAAGGCCATGGGTATTGAGCTGGTGCGTTTCGACATGTCCGAGTACATGGAGCGTCACACTGTGTCGCGCCTGATCGGTGCGCCTCCGGGCTATGTCGGCTTCGACCAAGGCGGCCTGTTGACCGAGGCGATCACCAAGCAGCCGCATTGCGTTCTGCTGCTCGATGAAATCGAGAAGGCGCACCCGGAAGTCTTCAACCTGCTGTTGCAGGTGATGGACCACGGCACCCTGACCGACAACAACGGGCGCAAGGCGGACTTCCGCAACGTGATCGTGATCATGACCACCAACGCCGGTGCCGAAACGGCCGCGCGGGCTTCCATTGGCTTTACTCATCAGGATCACTCTTCCGACGCCATGGAAGTGATCAAGAAGAGCTTCACGCCGGAATTCCGCAACCGCCTGGACACCATTATCCAGTTTGGTCGCCTCAGTCATGAGGTCATCAAAAGTGTGGTGGACAAGTTCCTCACCGAGCTTCAGGCGCAGTTGGAAGACAAGCGCGTGCAGTTGGAGGTTACGGACGCGGCGCGCAACTGGCTGGCGGAAGGTGGCTACGACGCGGCAATGGGCGCTCGGCCAATGGCTCGCCTGATCCAGGACAAGATCAAGCGCCCACTGGCGGAAGAGATCCTGTTCGGCGAACTGGCAGACCACGGTGGCGTGGTGCATATCGACCTGAAGGACGGCGAGCTGACCTTCGACTTCGAGACCACGGCTGAAATGGCCTGATAGCTGACGCAACAAAACAAAAAGGCGCCGTGAGGCGCCTTTTTGCTGTCTTGAAACCGATGGATCAAATGTGGGAGCGGGCTTGCTCGCGAATGCGGTGTGCCAGTCGACACAATCAGTCACTGACACGCCGCATTCGCGAGCAAGCCCGCTCCCACAAGGGATTTCTGGTTTCAGGTAAATCGCGCGCGCACAAAAACGCCCGGCATAACCGGGCGTCTTGTATTGACTTGATTAACGGGCGCGGTAAGTGATGCGCCCTTTGCTCAGGTCATAGGGCGTCAGTTCGACGCGCACTTTGTCACCGGTAAGAATACGGATGTAATTCTTGCGCATCTTGCCGGAGATATGCGCGGTTACGACGTGCCCATTTTCCAACTCCACACGAAACATGGTGTTGGGCAGGGTGTCGACGACAGTGCCTTCCATTTCGAAGCTGTCTTCTTTCGACATGCAGTAAAGCCCTCGGTATCCAGTGAATGGCCCGGTGCAACTGCGCCAGGCAAAAGCGGCGTGCATTGTGCCCGAAAAAGGGTGTTTAAGCCAAGAGGTTCTAGTTCAAGGTGACCCATCTTTGGTTAATTAACAGCTCAATGGGCCGATATTGGGTCTTGTAGTTCATCTTTTTGCAGTTTTTTATCCAGTATCCGAGGTACACCGCCTCCAATTCCATGCGCAAGGCTTCGCCGATTTGCCACAGGATCGCAAAGCGTCCCAGGCTGCGACGCTCTTCGGCGGGCTCATAAAAGGTGTAGACCGCCGACAGGCCATTGGGCAGCAGGTCGGTGACGGCTACGGCGACCAGGCGCCCTTCAAGGCGGAACTCGTAGAAACGCGAGAAGGGCAGGTCGCGCACCAGGAAGGTGGAAAACTGGTCGCGACTGGGTGGGAACATGTCGCCGTCGGCATGGCGCTGTTCGATGTAGCGTTGGTAGAGGTCGAAATATTCTTCACTGAAGCCCGGTTTGGCAGCGGTGACGGTCAGGTCGGCATTGCGCTTGAGGATGCGTTTCTGATTACGGTCCGGCAGGAACTGCGCCACCGGGATACGCGCCGGTACGCAGGCGTTGCAGTTCTGGCAGTGCGGCCGGTAGAGGTGGTCGCCGCTGCGCCGGAAGCCCATTTCCGACAAATCGGCATACACATGCACGTCCATCGGCTGGCTGGGGTCGAGGAACAGCGTGGTGGCCTGCTCATCGGGCAGATAGCTGCAAGAGTGGGGTTGAGTGGCATAAAACTTCAAACGCGCCAGCTCGGTCATGATCAACCCTCGGATAAGCTTTGAAATAAGTGTAAGCCAGGTGCGGGAAAGTCGCCTAGGAAACCCATGGCGCAGAGCTGGTTTGGTCCAAATGGTCGCGCAGGTAGTTGGCAAAGTCGCTGCGGGGAATGGCGCGGGCGCCGAGGCTGTGCAGGTGGTCGGTGGGCATCTGGCAGTCGATCAGCACAAAGCCCCATGCCTGCAATTGCCTGACCAGGGTCGCAAAGCCGAATTTCGAGGCGTTGTCGGCGCGACTGAACATGGACTCGCCGAAAAACAACTGGCCCATCGCCAGGCCGTACAGGCCGCCAACCAGTTCGCCTTCGTCCCAGACCTCCACCGAGTGCGCATAGCCGCGCTGGTGCAATTGCAGGTAGGCGCTCTGCATGGCTTCGGTGATCCAGGTGCCATCGGCATAGCTGCGTGGCGCTGCGCAAGCCTGGATGACGGCGGCGAAATCCTGATCGAAGGTCACCGTGTAACGCTGCTGGCGCAACAGTTTGCCGAGGCTGCGGGAAACATGCAGCTCGTCGGGGAACAGCACGGTGCGCGGGTCGGGCGACCACCACAGGATGGGCTGGCCCTCCGAGAACCACGGAA
Source organism: Pseudomonas sp. TH34 (assembly GCF_016650865.1). NCBI lineage: Bacteria > Pseudomonadati > Pseudomonadota > Gammaproteobacteria > Pseudomonadales > Pseudomonadaceae > Pseudomonas > Pseudomonas sp. TH34. The sequence continues at coordinate 89,560 of NZ_JAEKFB010000005.1, read as the reverse complement.
AGCAGCCGTGGCGATAGGCCTGGATCAAGCGGTCGGCCGACAGGTCGCCACCGGCGGCGAGCAGGCCATTGGGTTCGCGCATGGCCTTGGCCAGCGGTGGAAACGTCAGGGTGTTGCGTTGTAACCAGGTCAGCATGGCATCCAGGCTTACGGAAGGGGAGGGCGGTAACGGCGATGTTGCCCGTTGCAAGAGCTGTGATTATTGTCGACGAAACGCTCTGGGGCTACCCCGAACATGGGATCGGTGCAGATAAGCATGAACGGGTGTTTCTGCAACTCTATGCCGGGGGCGTGGTCGTAATCGCGTACGTCGGTCGGCAAGCTAGCCTGGATTGGCAAAAACAGCTCATAAGCCTTTGTCAGCAAAGACAATGCATGCTCAAATTGAACGTTATGAAACCTAAGATTGGCTATGCTGTGTAACGTAGGTCCAAGTGCGTGGCATAGCGCACACAAACCCGTACAATGCGGCCATTCAGGCGTTATCGCCGTTTCATGAATCAGTTGCAGAGTGTTAAAAGTAGCTTCACTGGCACTCGTTCATTTTTTACCTGCTCGGATTGAGCAGTATTTTGCAGTCATTCAACAGATGGACGCGCTAAAGGCGCAGGAATAGACCCGTTTTGAAGAAATCCGCCGCAACACCTAAAGCCGCAGTCGTGCCCGCCTGGCGCCAGCACCTGCACTATCGACTCAAGGAGGGTGCACTGATCGCCATCGGCGCCCTGTGCCTGTTCCTGATGATGGCCTTGCTCACCTATGGCAAGGACGATCCAGGCTGGAGCCACAACAGCAAGATCGAAGACGTGCAGAACTTCGGTGGTCCTGCCGGCTCCTACAGCGCCGATATCCTGTTCATGGTGCTGGGTTATTTCGCCTATATCTTCCCGTTGTTGCTGGCCATCAAGACCTGGCAGATCTTCCGCCAACGTCATGAACCTTGGCAGTGGAGCGGCTGGCTGTTCTCCTGGCGTCTGATCGGCCTGGTGTTCCTGGTGCTGTCGGGCGCGGCCCTGGCCCACATCCATTTCCACGCACCTACCGGCTTGCCGGCCGGTGCTGGCGGCGCACTGGGCGAAAGCCTCGGCGACCTGGCCCGCAGGACCCTGAACATCCAGGGCAGCACCCTGATGTTTATCGCGTTGTTCCTGTTCGGCCTCACCGTGTTTACCGACCTGTCGTGGTTCAAGGTCATGGACGTGACCGGCAAGATCACCCTCGATCTGCTCGAACTGTTCCAGGGCGCCGCCAATCGCTGGTGGTCGGCCCGGGTCGACCGCAAGCGCATGGTTGCGCAGCTGCGTGAGGTCGATACCCGCGTCAATGAGGTGGTGGCCCCGAGCACGCCGGACCGGCGTGAGCAAGCCAAGGTCAAGGAGCGCCTGATCGAACGCGAGCAGGCGCTGACCAAACACATGTCGGACCGCGAGAAGCAGGTACCGCCGGTGATCGCGCCTGCGCCGCCGAAGGCGCCCGAGCCAAGCCATCGCGTGCAGAAAGAGAAACAGGCGCCGTTGTTTGTCGACAGCGCCGTGGAAGGCACCTTGCCGCCGATCTCGATTCTCGACCCGGCGGAAAAGAAACAGCTCAACTATTCCCCTGAATCCCTGGCGGCCGTCGGCCACCTGCTGGAAATCAAGCTCAAGGAATTCGGCGTTGAAGTCTCGGTGGATTCGATCCACCCGGGCCCTGTGATTACCCGCTACGAAATCCAGCCGGCTGCCGGCGTGAAGGTCAGCCGCATTTCCAACCTGGCCAAGGATCTGGCGCGTTCGCTGGCCGTGACCAGCGTGCGGGTGGTGGAAGTGATTCCGGGCAAGACCACCGTCGGTATCGAGATTCCCAACGAAGACCGGCAGATCGTGCGCTTCTCTGAAGTGCTGTCGACCCCGGAATACGACAACTTCAAATCGCCGGTGACATTGGCCCTGGGCCACGACATCGGCGGCAAGCCGGTGATCACCGACCTGGCTAAAATGCCGCACTTGCTGGTCGCCGGTACCACCGGTTCCGGTAAGTCGGTGGGTGTGAACGCGATGATCCTGTCGATCCTGTTCAAGTCTGGCCCGGAAGACGCCAAGCTGATCATGATCGACCCGAAAATGCTCGAGCTGTCGATCTACGAAGGCATTCCGCACCTGCTGTGCCCGGTAGTGACCGACATGAAGGACGCCGCCAACGCCCTGCGCTGGAGCGTCGCCGAGATGGAGCGCCGCTACAAGCTGATGGCGAAGATGGGCGTACGTAACCTGTCGGGCTTCAACGCCAAGGTCAAGGAAGCCCAGGACGCCGGCACGCCGCTGACCGACCCGCTGTACAAGCGCGAAAGCATTCACGACGAAGCGCCGCTGTTGACCAAGCTGCCGACTATCGTGGTGGTGGTCGACGAATTTGCCGACATGATGATGATCGTCGGCAAGAAGGTCGAAGAGCTGATCGCCCGTATCGCCCAGAAGGCGCGGGCCGCCGGTATCCACTTGATCCTGGCGACCCAGCGTCCGTCGGTGGACGTGATTACCGGCCTGATCAAGGCCAACATCCCGACCCGCATGGCGTTCCAGGTATCGAGCAAGATCGACTCCCGTACCATCATCGACCAGGGCGGCGCCGAGCAACTGCTGGGCCACGGTGACATGCTCTACATGCCACCGGGCACCAGTCTGCCGATCCGCGTTCACGGCGCCTTCGTCTCCGACGATGAAGTGCACCGTGTGGTGGAGGCCTGGAAGCTGCGCGGCGCCCCGGAATACAACGACGACATCCTTGCGGGCGTCGAAGAGGCCGGCAGCGGCTTCGACGGTGGCAGCAGCGGTGGCGACGATGATGCCGAGACCGATGCGCTCTACGACGAAGCGGTGCAGTTCGTCCTTGAAAGCCGCCGCGCCTCGATCTCCGCCGTACAGCGTAAGCTGAAGATTGGCTACAACCGCGCTGCCCGCATGATCGAAGCCATGGAAATGGCCGGCGTGGTCACCTCGATGAACACCAACGGCTCGCGCGAAGTGATTGCGCCAGCGCAGATGCGTGACTGATTACGTGCCGCGTGGCAACACGCGGCACGCCTTGCAAACGAATCTAAGAGGACTCCCATGCGTCTTATCCGCATGCTGTTGTTGCCGGCATTGGCCCTGACTGCTGTTTCGGCTCACGCTGATCCGGCTTCCGTTGCGAGCCTGACCAACCTGCTGGACAAATCCAAGACCCTGAGTGCGCGCTTCTCCCAGCTGACCCTGGACGGTGGCGGCACTCAATTGCAGGAAACCGCCGGCGAAATGGCCGTGCAGCGTCCGGGGCTGTTCTACTGGAAAACCGACGCGCCAAACGAGCAGACCATCGTTTCCGACGGCCAGAAAGTCACCCTGTGGGACCCGGACCTGGAACAGGCGACCATCAAGAAGCTCGATCCGCGCCTGAGCCAGACCCCGGCGTTGCTGCTGTCGGGCGATGTGTCGCAGATCAGCCAGAGTTTTGATATCACCTCCAAGCAGGCCAGCAACGTCATCGACTTCACGCTGAAGCCGAAATCCAAGGACACGCTGTTCGACAGTCTGCGCCTGTCGTTCCGCAACGGTGTGATCAACGACATGCAACTGGTGGACAGCGTTGGCCAACGCACCAACATCCTGTTCACCGGGGTCAAGGCCAACGAGCCGGTGGCCGCGTCCAAGTTCAAGTTCGACATCCCGAAGGGTGCCGACGTGATCCAGGAATAAACTGCCCAGAGGTTTCAAACGCTGCCCATGGACCTGTTTCGAAGTGACCCGATTGCTCAGCCTCTGGCGGCGCGCCTGCGCTCGACCAACCTGGACGAGTACGTCGGGCAGGAACACCTGCTCGCTCGCGGCAAGCCTTTGCGCGAAGCCCTTGAGCAGGGTGCGCTGCACTCGATGATTTTCTGGGGGCCGCCGGGCGTGGGTAAGACCACCCTGGCGCGGCTCCTGGCGAAAGTCTCGGATGCCCACTTCGAGACGGTTTCGGCGGTGCTCGCCGGGGTCAAGGAAATCCGCCAGGCGGTGGAAGTCGCCAAGCAGCAGGCCGGGCAATACGGCAAGCGCACCATCCTGTTTGTCGACGAAGTGCATCGCTTCAACAAGTCGCAGCAGGATGCGTTCCTGCCGTATGTCGAAGACGGCACGCTGATCTTTATTGGCGCCACCACCGAAAACCCGTCTTTTGAACTGAACAACGCCTTGCTGTCCCGGGCGCGTGTCTATGTGCTCAAAAGTCTTGATGAAGCCGCGATGCAAAAGCTGTTGCAGCGTGCGTTGACTGAAGACAAGGGCCTGGGCAAGCGACAACTGAGTGTCAGCGAGGAAGGCTTCAAGATTCTGCTGACTGCGGCTGACGGCGATGGTCGACGTTTTCTCAATCTGCTGGAGAACGCTTCCGACCTGGCCGAGGATGGCAGCGAAATCGGTGTCGACTTGCTGCAAAGCCTGCTGGGCGACACTCGTCGGCGTTTCGACAAGGGCGGCGAAGCGTTCTACGACCAGATCTCCGCGTTGCACAAGTCGGTGCGCGGCTCTAATCCCGACGGCGCGCTGTACTGGTTTGCGCGCATGATCGACGGTGGTTGCGACCCGCTGTACCTGGCCCGGCGCGTGGTGCGCATGGCCAGTGAAGACATCGGCAATGCCGACCCGCGCGCGCTGAGTCTGTGCCTGGCCGCCTGGGAAGTGCAGGAGCGCCTGGGCAGCCCGGAAGGCGAGTTGGCGGTGGCCCAGGCCATCACTTATCTTGCCTGCGCGCCGAAAAGCAACGCGGTGTATATGGGCTTCAAGTCCGCCCTGCGTGCCGCCGCTGAGCATGGTTCCCTGGAAGTGCCGCTGCACCTGCGCAATGCGCCGACCAAGCTGATGAAGCAGCTCGGTTATGGCGATGAATACCGTTACGCCCACGATGAGCCGGACGCCTATGCGGCTGGCGAAGATTACTTCCCGGATGACCTTGAGCCGCAGCCGTTCTACCAGCCAGTGCCTCGCGGCCTGGAGCTGAAGATCGGCGAAAAGCTCAATCACCTCGCCCAACTTGACCGGCTCAGCCCGAAACAGCGGAGAAAGTAGTGCTCAGAACGATTCTTGCCGTGTCCGTGGCCGGCATCGCTGGTACATTATTGCGTTTCGCCACCAGCACATGGGTCAGCGCCAATTGGCCGAAGCATTTTTATGCGGCGACCCTGGCGGTCAATCTGGTGGGCTGTTTGATCATCGGTTTGTTGTACGGGTGGTTTCTGATTCGCCCGGAAGTGCCGATTGAGATTCGGGCCGGCTTGATTGTCGGCTTTGTAGGCGGTCTGACGACCTTTTCATCCTTTTCACTGGACACGCTACGCCTGCTGGAAAGCGGGCAGGCATTGGTCGCCTTCGGGTACCTGGCCATCAGCGTGTTCGGCGGGCTGCTCGCCACGTGGGCTGGCCTGTCCTTGACCAAACTTTGATAAACGAGAGACCGACATGCTCGATTCCAAACTGTTACGTAGCAACCTTCAGGACGTAGCGGACCGCCTGGCATCCCGTGGCTTCAGCCTGGATGTTGCGCGCATCGAAGCGCTGGAAGAACAGCGCAAGACCGTCCAGACCCGCACCGAAGCACTGCAGGCTGAGCGTAATGCGCGTTCCAAATCCATCGGTCAGGCCAAGCAGCGCGGTGAAGACATCGCGCCGTTGATGGCGGACGTCGAGCGTATGGCTGGCGAGTTGGCTTCCGGCAAAATCGAGCTGGACGCGATCCAGACCGAGCTGGACTCGATCCTGCTGGGTATCCCGAACCTGCCACACGAGTCCGTGCCGATTGGCGAAGACGAAGACGGCAACGTCGAAGTCCGTCGCTGGGGCACGCCAAAAGCTTTCGATTTCGAGATCAAGGACCACGTTGCCCTGGGCGAATTGACCGGTGGCCTGGACTTCGAGACAGCGGCCAAAATGTCCGGTGCGCGCTTTGCCTTGCTGCGCGGCCCGATCGCGCGCATGCACCGTGCTCTGGCGCAGTTCATGATCAACCTGCACACCGGCGAACACGGCTACGAAGAGGCTTACACCCCGTACCTGGTTCAGGCGCCGGCGTTGATGGGCACCAGCCAGCTGCCGAAGTTCGAGGAAGACCTGTTCAAGATCAGCCGCGATGGCGAAGCCGATCTGTACCTGATCCCGACCGCCGAAGTGTCGCTGACCAACATCGTGGCCGGGGAAATCCTCGACGCCAAGCAACTGCCGATCAAGTTTGTCGCCCACTCGCCGTGCTTTCGCAGTGAAGCCGGTGCATCGGGTCGCGACACCCGCGGCATGATCCGCCAGCACCAGTTCGACAAGGTCGAGATGGTGCAGGTTGTCGAGCCGTCGACCTCCATGGAAGCGCTGGAAGGCCTGACCGCCAACGCCGAACGCGTCCTGCAGCTGCTGGAGCTGCCGTACCGCGTTCTGGCCTTGTGCACCGGCGACATGGGTTTCAGTGCCGTGAAGACTTACGACCTGGAAGTGTGGGTGCCGAGCCAGGACAAATACCGCGAGATTTCGTCGTGCTCCAACTGCGGTGATTTCCAGGCCCGTCGCATGCAGGCGCGTTTCCGTAACCCGGAAACCGGCAAGCCTGAGCTGGTCCACACCCTCAACGGCTCGGGCCTGGCGGTAGGCCGTACCTTGGTGGCGGTGCTGGAAAACTACCAGCAGGCTGACGGTTCGATCCGTGTACCTGAGGTGCTCAAGCCTTACATGGCGGGCGTTGAGGTCATCGGCTAAATGGAATTTCTGCCGCTGTTTCATAACCTGCGCGGCGGTCGTGTGTTGGTCGTTGGTGGCGGGGAGATTGCCTTGCGCAAATCCCGGCTGCTGGCCGACGCCGGCGCGTTGTTGCGGGTGGTTGCTCCCCAGATTGAAGACCAGTTGCGTGAACTGGTGCAGGGCAGTGGCGGTGAACTGATTTTGCGCGGTTATCAGGAGGCCGACCTCGACGGCTGCACTCTGATCATCGCCGCGACCGACGACGAGCCGCTGAACGCGCAAGTGTCCAGCGATGCCCGGCGTCGTTGCGTACCGGTCAATGTGGTGGATGCGCCGGCCTTGTGCAGCGTGATCTTCCCGGCGATTGTCGACCGTTCACCTTTGGTGATCGCAGTGTCCAGCGGCGGCGATGCGCCGGTGCTGGCACGCTTGATCCGCGCCAAGCTGGAAACCTGGATTCCGTCGACTTACGGTCAATTGGCCGGGTTGGCGGCGCGGTTTCGTAGCCAGGTCAAAGGTTTGTTTCCGGATGTGCAGCAGCGTCGCGCGTTCTGGGAAGACGTGTTTCAAGGTCCGATTGCTGACCGGCAACTGGCCGGGCAGGGCGATGAAGCCGAGCGTTTGCTGGTGGAGAAAATCAACGGCGCGCCGCCTCACGCACCGGGCGAAGTCTACCTGGTGGGGGCAGGCCCGGGTGATCCGGACCTGCTGACCTTCCGCGCGTTGCGCTTGATGCAGCAGGCCGATGTGGTGCTGTACGACCGTTTGGTGGCGCCGGCGATTCTTGAGCTGTGCCGCCGAGATGCTGAGCGGGTGTACGTCGGCAAGCGACGCGCTGACCATGCGGTGCCGCAAGACCAGATCAACCAGCAGCTGGTGGACCTGGCCAAGCAAGGCAAACGCGTGCTGCGGCTCAAGGGTGGCGACCCGTTTATCTTTGGTCGTGGCGGTGAAGAGATCGAAGAGCTGGCGGCCCATGGCATCCCGTTCCAGGTGGTGCCGGGCATTACGGCAGCCAGTGGTTGCGCGGCGTATGCCGGTATTCCGCTGACCCATCGCGACTATGCGCAATCGGTTCGCTTCATTACCGGGCACTTGAAGGACGGGACTTCGGACCTGCCATGGAGTGACCTGGTAGGGCCGTCGCAAACTCTGGTGTTCTACATGGGGTTGATCGGGTTGCCGATCATCTGCGAACAACTGATCCAGCATGGCCGTTCAGCGGATACGCCGGCGGCGTTGATCCAGCAGGGCACCACGTCCAACCAGCGGGTGTTTACCGGCACACTGGCTGACCTGCCACGCATGGTGGCGGAGCATGAAGTTCATGCACCGACACTGGTGATTGTGGGAGAAGTGGTGCTGTTGCGTGAGAAGCTGAAGTGGTTTGAAGGCGCTCAGTCGCAAGTCTGACAAGCGCGACGCATTCCAACTGTAGGAGCGAGCTTGCTCGCGAAAAACTCAAGGTCACTGCGCTCATTTAGCATGGGCGCGTTATCGTTGACGACCTTCGCGAGCAAGCTTGCTCCTACAGGGCTTGGATCAACTCCAAATCCCTTTCCCGCTCAACCGCTCCCGATCATGCTCCGCCTCAAACGTCTGCAACGGCCCCTTCGGCACAATCCCCGTCGGATTAATCGTGCGGTGACTGGCGTAGTAATGCCCCTTGATGTGGGCAAAATCCACCGTCTCGGCAATCCCCGGCCACTGATACAGCTCCCTTAGCCAATTCGATAAATTTGGATAATCCGCAATCCGTCGCAGGTTGCATTTGAAGTGGCTGTAGTACACCGCATCAAACCGAATCGCCGTGGTGAAAAGCCTTACATCGGCTTCAGTCAGGTACTCCCCCGCCAAGTAACGATGCTTACCCAAATGCTGTTCAAGGTGATCCAGTTCGGCAAACACATCATCAAATGCCGCTTCATACGCTTTTTGCGACGTGGCAAAACCTGCGCGGTATACACCGTTGTTCACGGCGGGATAGATCCGGTCGTTCAGTGCATCGATGGTTGAGCGCTGGGCCTCGGGATAGAAGTCCAGTTGATTGCCGGTCAGTTCATTAAACGCACTGTTGAACATGCGAATAATCTCCGCCGATTCATTGCTGACAATCCGCTTGAGCTTCCTGTCCCACAACACCGGGACGGTAACGCGCCCGGTGTAGTTGGCGGAGTCGGCGGTGTAGCGTTGGTGCATGTAGGTGAAGTCGTCGAGTCTGTCGCCGCTGGAGCCGTGGGCCTTGTCGAAGGTCCAGCCGTTCTCGAGCATTAACCAACTGACCACGGACACATCAATCAGGCTTTCCAGGCCTTTTAGCTTGCGCAGGATCAATGTGCGATGTGCCCAAGGGCAGGCGAGGGAGACGTACAGATGGTAGCGGCCGGCTTCGGCCGCGAAACCGCCTTCGCCGGTCGGGCCGGGCTCGCCATCGGCGGTCACCCAGTTACGGCGTTGCGCCTGCTCCCGTTGGAAGGCACCGTCTGCGCTACTTTCGTACCACTGGTCATGCCAGCGTCCTTCGATCAGCAAACCCATGACTGACTCCTTGGCTAATAAGCGTAGGAGTGCAGTCTAAAGGTCTGAGTTCGAACAAAAAGCGCAAAGGCTGGGGGTTAATGATCGACTAAATCGATTTGTCCCGGGCGTTCCAGTATTGCTGGGCCAGTTCAAACGCTTGCTCCCGCGGGTGACCGAGGCCGCGCAAGGCCAGGGCCATGGTGGCGATCAATGCCAGTTGCGGGTAGCTGTCCTGCACGTCGCCGCGCCATAACGCCTTGAGGTGCTCGGGCTCCAGGGCGGCAGGTTTGACGTGGCGCTGAGCGGAGAGGGCAGGCCACTCTTCATCCCAGCTTTCGCCGCCGGTGGTGCCGTATAGGTGGCTGATGGTGTCCGGGTTGATCTCGATTTCGCCGCCGTCACCCTTGACCACGATGGTGTTGTCACCGAGCAAGCCACTGGCATCGCGGTGCACGCCCTGGTAGCCCGGGTGGAAGATGCTTTGCAGGCCGCAGCGGGCGCTCAACGGGTTGAGGATGCGCGCCAGGGAGTGGATCGGCGAACGCAGGCCCAATGTGTTGCGCAGGTCGATCATGCGCTGCAGCTGTGGCGCCCAGTCTCCCAGCGGAATAAACGCCAGGTTGCCCTGTTCCAGGGCCGCTTCCACCTGTTGCCAATTCCGGCACAGCGGAATCTGCAAGCCGTCCAGCAATTGCTCGGTGTAGAGCCGACCTGCGGTATGTGCGCCGCCGCCGTGCATCAAGATGCGCACGCCGTTCTGTGCCAGGCACTTGGCTGCCAGCAGGTACCACGGCAGGTGGCGTTTTTTACCGGCGTAGGTAGGCCAGTCGACATCCACATTGAGTGACGGTGCATTCAAGCGTTCGCGCACGGCTTCGGTGAAACCGGCGAGTTCTTCCGGGCTTTCTTCCTTGTGCCGCAACAGCATCAGGAAGGCGCCGAGTTGGGTGTCTTCGACCTTCTCGTCCAGCAGCATGCCCATGGCTTCCCGGGCTTCCTCGCGGGTGAGGTTGCGGGCGCCGCGCTTGCCTTTGCCGAGGATGCGCACGAACGGCGCGAACGGGTGCTCGGCAGGGGTTTCAGTGATCAACGGGGCAAAATCAGTCATAAGCAATTCGTCGGCCTGGGCAGGCCCGCCAGCTTGGCGGCGAGTTTGGCGGGAGTGCCTTTGAACAGTCGGTTGAGGTGCAGGCTGTTGCCCTTTTCCGGGCCCAGCTTCAAGGCGGTGTACTTGATCAGCGGCCGGGTGGCGGGCGATAGCTGGAATTCGCTGTAGAAGCCCCGCAGCAGTTCGAGGATTTCCCAGTGTTCCGGGGTCAGCGCCAAGTCTTCTGAGGTGGCGAGGGCGTTGGCCACGTCGCTGGACCACGCGTTCAAGTCGACGAGGTAGCCGTCCTTGTCCAGTTCGAGGGTGCGTTCGCCTACGGTCAGGGTGTTCATAGCCAGGTGTTGACCTTGTCGTAATCGATCGACAGCTGGACGAAGGCCGGGTAATCGACGCTGGCGACCCAGGCAGGCACGGCGAGACTGCGCGCCTGGCTGTCTTCGGCCAGCACAAACACCTTCAAACCCTTGGCTTGCAGGGCCTGGAAGGGCGCACTGGCGGGCTGCAAGGCGTAGGCACCGTCGCCACACAGCAGGATCGCATCCTGTGCGCCACAGAGGCGCAGGCAGCTGTCCAGCCGGCTATCGGTAAACGGGGAGTGGGAGACCACATGCAAAGTCGACATCAGAGGGTAATCACCTGGTCGTAACGGTCAATCATCTGTGAGATCTGTTCGCTGCTCAGCGGCTGCGCGTTGTCGGAGGCGGTCAGGCCACGCTCGGTGAGGCTATGGCTGCAGGCAAACACATCCTCAACCCCAAACAACTCCAGGGCCTGGAGGTTGGCGCTGAGGTCTTTCTGTTGCACGGCCTTGGCGTCCTGGCTTGCGGCCAGTTGAAACACGCCGTCATCCAAAAACAACAGGCCAATCGGCAAATCAAACGCGCCGCCAGCCAACACAATATCCAACGCTTCGCGGGCACTGGGGCCGGACCACGGCGCCTGTCGGCTGATCACCAGCAATGATTTCGACATGTCACGGCCCTCCGAAGCAGATCAAACGGTCAGCGGCCTGGGCGGCGTCATGCAGTTGCCCAAGCCCGGACAGCGCCCAAGGCGCCTCCAGATTCACCGCGCTGCGCTGATAGCGGGTGGCCTCTTCGGCATTCAGCACCCCACGACGCAGGGCCGCCGCGATGCACACCACGCCATCAAGCTGATGCTCGCTGACAAACTCGCGCCACTGACGGGCGATATCCTGCTCATCCTGCGGCGCAACAATGTTGGTGGATGCGCTGTAGACGCCATCCTGATAAAAAAACAGCCGTACAATTTCATGCCCGCCCGCCAGCGCCGCCTGGGCGAACAGCAAGGCACGGCGCGAGGAGGGCGCATGGGCGGCGGAAAAAAGCGCAATCGCGAACTTCATGGAACACTCTGAAGGCAAAACCTGTGGCAATGATAAAGCCGCAGACAACAAAAAGCCCGCCGAAGCGGGCTTTTTGCATGTGGCTGCGATCAGTCGTCGCGGCCCATGATGCCGAAGATCTGCAACAGGCTGATAAACAGGTTGTAGATCGATACATACAGGCTGATGGTGGCCATGATGTAGTTACGCTCGCCACCCTGGATGATCGCGCTGGTCTGGAACAGGATGCATGCCGAGGAGAACAGCACGAAACCGGCGCTGATCGCCAGTTGCAGGCCGCTGATCTGGAAGAACATGCCTGCCAGCACGGCAGCCAGCAACACGAAGAAACCGGCGGTGATGAAACCACCCAGGAAGCTCATGTCCTTGCGGGAGATCAGCACGTAAGCCGACAGGCCGCCAAATACCAGGGCAGTCATGGCAAATGCCGAGCTGACCACTTCCGCGCCGCCGGCCATGCCGAGGTAACGGTTAAGGATCGGGCCGAGGATAAAGCCCATGAAACCGGTCAAGGCAAACGCCGACACCAGGCCCCAGGCCGAGTCGCGCAGCTTGTTGGTCAGGAAGAACAGACCATAGAAGCCGATCAACACGACGAAGATATTCGGGTAGCCGACGCGCATTTGCTGGGCTACGAAGGCCATCACGCCGCTGAAAGCGAGGGTGAGAGCGAGCAAGCCGTATGTATTGCGCAGGACGCGGCTAACTTCTAGCTGCTCAGCCTGCGCGTTTCCATTCACTGCGTAATTTTGTTCGCGCATGGCGACACTCCTTCAGTTTTGAAACATTCAGTCGCAAGGATCATAACAGACGCTCTGTAACAAGCTATGGCGAGAGTTTGACAGTGTGTTTCATTCGGGTATTATGGCGCCCGCTGAGACAGGATGGGCTACGCTAATCCTGTGTTGCACAAGGGAAATTGGCAGAGTGGTTGAATGCACCGGTCTTGAAAACCGGCGAACGTTAATAGCGTTCCCAGGGTTCGAATCCCTGGTTTCCCGCCAAGATTTACTCAAGAGCCCCGCTATTGCGGGGCTTTTGCGTTTTTGGGGTTCAGGAATATTGGCAGTGAAACATCTAATCGTTTCCGCATCATTTCAGGCAGTTTCCGCAATTCTGCAAAAAGTGGGAGTCAACGGGTAGGTTTCACGATCTCACCCACGCGCCGATAAACCGTCCCGTTTATCAGTTCACTCGGGATAAGTCAGGCGCCCAAGCCGGGCGAGCCGGCTGACGTGATTCGTTACTGAGAAAAAGGCGCCGTTATAGGTGGAAATGGCCCGCAGCCTCCGGCTGGTAAAGCACTTTCTTGATCTCAATCCGGCGGGTCCGATCAGCAATTCGCCAGTCGATGGCGTCTCCCTCCTGATAGCCAAGGATGGCGGCGCCTATGTCGGAATACACGGAATGCTTTCCTGCGTTGCTGTCCGCGTCTTCAGGGTAGACCAAGGCCACTTCGAACTCGTCGTCGTCCAGTTGCAGCAACGCCCTGGAGTTCATCGTGATGACATTGCGCGCCACCTGCTGCGGCTTGACGACAATGGCTCGCTCGAGCTCATGTTCGAGTTCAACAACCGCCGGGCCTTGCTCGAACGCGATTAGTTCCTCGAGCCTGGCCTTGTCGATTTCAGTGATGTAGATCCTGGTGGAGTCGCCACCGGCGCCTTCGCGCAAGAACTGGAAATAGCGCGCCGCCGTCATGGAAAATGACTTCAATGTCGGCGTTTCGCTCTCAAGCATAAAGCCGCTGCGCAGAAAGGCTTTCAGCGAACGCGAGTTGTCCGGGTGGATCTTGGCGATGAGCTTCTCGGCCCGCATGTCGAGGAAGGCCAGTTTCATGCCTTCGCGGATCGTGCGGGCGCCTAGGTTTCGGCCCCATTTGTCGCTGTCTCCGATGACCAGGACTATCTCGCAATTTGAACCTGTCTTGATGAGACGGACAAAGCCCACCGGGGCGTCATGCCGGTCATAGGCCATAAAGAATCTGCCGCCCCGGTTGAATAGATGAGTCAGGATCGGCAACTGAGTCCGATCAATGACTTGCTCAATGGAGCGGGAGACATGACGCGAATCGCTCAGATAGCAGGTGATGCGTTCATCCTCTAACCAATCCACCAACGTTAGCGCGTGCGCCCGAGTAATTTCAGGGCACAGCGAAATGAAAGGCTTGTTCATCTTAACCACACTTATTTGTAAAGGATTGAAGCCCTTCATGGATATGTCATGGCGGTTCTTCAGCAACCGGATATTTTAAGACATACCGCGAGTAATGGCGAACATGCCAGAGAGTTCCAAGAAGCCACCGCTTGCTGAACCCGACCCAGGCAAGCACTCAAGAGAAAGGTGGGCTGACTACGCATCGCAGCCTGAGGGCGGGCCAGAATCGGATTCATCACTGGCTTGTGCTTCAGGCCGAATTTTTTCGCATCTCGTCGCTGTGCGAGCCTCAAAATTCCTCGAACAGGAAGCCAGTATGATCCGCCGCTGTCATCCAGGCTGGCGGCTTTTCAACGGTTGCTGAGTCGCTTGATCCAGTGACAGGCCAGCAACCGTTCCCGGCTGGCACTCAAATGTAAAATTTTTTATCTGCCCTCTTGAAAATTTTTCCGGCGAACATAAGTTTTCATCACGCGACGCCGAATGCGGGTCGCGCACTTAATCACTTGGATTTAATCAGGAGATTTTGAGATGGCTACTACCCTTTCGTTGGCCCCTTTGTTCCGTCAATCCGTGGGCTTCGATCGCTTCAATGACCTGTTTGAGTCGGCGCTTCGCAGCGAGGCTCCGAATACTTATCCGCCTCACAATGTAGAAAAGCACGGTGATGACGAATATCGCATTGTCATTGCAGTCGCCGGGCTTACTGAAGCGGATCTGGATATTCAGGTCGAGAAGGGCGTTTTGACAGTCGTGGGCGACAAGCGCGAAACCGAGAAAGCAGTCACTTATCTGCACCAGGGCATCGCGCAACGAGCATTTCGGTTGTCGTTCCGGCTTGCAGATCACATCGAGGTGCGCAGTGCTTCGATGAACAACGGGCTGTTAAGCATCGACTTGCTGCGCGTGGTTCCTGAAGAGGCCAAACCCAAGCGCATCACGATTGGCAGCGGGAAAGAACCCGAACTGCGTCAGGTTAGTTTGCAATAAGTCAGCGGTAGCAAAAAAGGCGCTCTTGGTAGCGCCTTTTTTGTATTTGTGGAATCACAACGAAGACTTGGCCCCATTCCGGGCATTTCGGCGTTCTGGAGTGGTTTCATAATGCTACAGTCCCGCCAAACCAAAGAGGGAACGACATGCGGATTTTGATGGCAGGGATGACATTTGCTGTGCTGACACTGTCCACCAATGTGGCGTTGGCGGCGAAGCCATCCGATAAGACTCTCAGCTACTGTAAAACTCTTTCTGACATGGCCGGATCAATCATGAAGAGTCGTCAGGACGAAATGCCTATGGCCGAGATGATGAAGGTCATCTCAGGAGGAGAACCCGATCTTGCTTCGCTAGGGGCAGTGATTGTCAAGGATGCGTACAGCACATCGGCATTCCGTACTGAAGAAGACCGAAAAAGAGCGGTAAGCGAATTTAAAGAAAAGTGGTTTTCGTTATGCGTGAAGGTAAGAAGTAAATGACAGCTCTAATCGTATTACGAAAATTAAGCCTGATTGCGGTCTTTTCCTCTTTGGTAGCTCTGCTGGCGGGGTGCGTGTCACCGAGTGACCTGCGTACCAACACACCAACCATCAGTGCTACAACGAAAAAAGATCCGAAGAAGTATGCCCTGTGCGTATTCCCTCAATGGCAGGACGCAAGGTCTGAGGCGACGATGTCGGAAACCGAGAACGGTTACCGCCTTGTGATCGGCGCGATGCAGCTGACGGACGAACTACTGGAAATCAAGAAAACACCAGCTGGAAGTGCCGTGGCTTTTTATCAGCGAGTCGCTTGGATGCCAGGCGTTGGGCGGACAGCAATTGAAGCGGCAGTGCGTAACTGCCTTTAAGGTGTTCAATGCGTAGGAACGAAATGAAACCGTTCATAGGGGCGCTGGCGTTGGTTGCGCTGGCGGGGTGTGCGACTTCGCCAATGTCTGCGTGAGATGCGAAACCAGTACCGAGTGACGAGCTCACGCATTTCAAAGCAAGACGGCGAATACGTCATCCCGCATCACCGTGGTCACCACAGGAAAACCCGGTCTTCATGCGCTAGGGGCGCAGATCATTAAAGATGCGTACAGCACATCTTTCCGTACTGAAGAAAACCCAAAAAGAGCAGTAAGCGAATTTGAAAAAAGGTGGTTTTCGTTATGCTTGAAGACAAGAGATAAATGACAACTCAGCTCCGCTAAGGACGTTTGTAGACGACCTGGTTCAGCCACCTACATTGAAGCCTACCTTCTCGCACTTTAGCCGAGCAAATGCTTTTGGGTTGCCACCCACACGAGCGCTATTGGTCTCCATTACTTGGTCGCCGCGCAGCATGAAAAACCACAGCTCCTGCCCTGAATAGCCACCGTAAATATTCTTTGCATTCATGATGAGACATATCCCATACCCGAATCGAAGCCCAAAGATTCCGTTCCACATCGGAATAGGGTCACCCAGAAACTGATACTTTGTTGAGTCGGGATCCGGCTGAGTCCGCGCCATATACGCCTTGATCGTGCGTTCATATTCGAAGGGATAGGGGCCGTAGTCCGGGTTTTCAAGCTGCTCTGGAGTGGGTTTGACGCACCCGGTGAGAAGAAGCGAGGTGGCGCAGGCCACAAGCAGTTTCTTAAGCATGAGGTTCCCTCTCTGGCTGATGCCGCACTTTACCATTCGTGGCGTACCGCCACCATTGGGGGGCAGAGCGGCCCGGCAAGTCGCACAAAAAGCCAGGACAGCAAGGGAAGCGTACTGCTGAAGGGCGTCACTCCAGGCACGGCGCTTTTGGAGACGAGCAGAGGCTACTTTAAAAGCCAGAGCTATACAGTGACCTTCCAGAAGGACGGATACACAGAGACGACTGTTCCTCTGAAATCTACCGTTAGCGGCTGGTACTGGGGAAATTTGTTGATTGGCGGTTTGATCGGCATGCTGATCGTAGATCCGCTGACAGGTGCCATGTATACGCTGCCTGAAGACGCTACAGGAAATCTGTCGGCTGTTGCATTACCTCAAGCCTCGTTAGAACCATCACCAAGCGCACCCCAGTAGTTAAGATGTCACAAAGAAGCCCGCGCTTGGCGGGCTCTACGATTGAAGAGGCCCGAGTTTCACCCGGGGGAGGTGGCCAGGTTTGGGTTGACCCCTGGCAAGCATATCCTTGGCGTTTCGAAATACACGATCTCTGGTACGTCAAGATTCATCGAGTCAGAAATTGATGTGAAGCCGGGCGATCTGGTTCGCCGTAGAATTTCTCAACATGGCAGCAGCTTTTCTTTCACCCCGACGGCCTACTAAGGGCGTTCGGGACGCAGGCCGCGTACGGAGTGCCCGGTTGATTCATTCACCGGGCACGCCTGCCCGTTAGAAGATATTCAACGGATACTCGGTAATCAGCCGCGTCTGCACCAGATGCCCCCCGGTGGACGCATCACCATCGTGCCAAGCTTCCCGCAGGCGGAAGGACAGCTTCTTGGCCGGGCCACTCTGCACCACGTATTTCACTTCGGCGTCGGTTTCGTGTTCCTGGTCGTTGGCACCATAGAAACCGGTGTAGGCCGAATTGCCGGGAGTATGCGTACCGTCGATGCCGGAGCCGCGAATATGACGGGCCATGAAGCTCAGGCCGGGGGCGCCAAAGGTGCTCATGTCCAGGTCATAGCGCATCTGCCAGGACCGCTCGCCCGGTCCGTTGAAGTCGGAGTATTGCACCGAGTCAGCCAGGTTGATCGAGTTGCCGTAGCGGCCGGCACCGACACCGGCATTGGTCTCCCCAAAGCCGACATAGTCGAACGGCTCGTCACCATGAACTTTCTGTCCGGCCAGGGTGAACGTCTGCGCGCCCAGGGTGTAGGCAGCCGCCAGCGAGGCTGCGGTGGTGTCGATGGTCCCGGCCTTGGCGCTGCCGTCGTCCAGTGTGCGATAGAGGTTGAAGTCCAGCGCGACGGATTGGTCATCGGTCAGTGGATGAACAAGGTTCAAGTTGACGTAGTACTGATTCCACACGTCTTCCAGGTGCGCCCCGTACAGCGACGCGGTGAATTCCTTGCTGAACTGGTATTTGCCCCCCGCGAAGCTGGCCGACGACGCAGCCACGCCTGCATAGCTGGCGAGAATGTCGCCGCTGCGCGAGGTGGTGGTGGTCCCGGTGCCGGAGGTGTAATGGCCGGCCTCCAGGTTCAGGCCGGTGATTTCATGACTGTCGATCTGGAAGCCTGTTGCGGTCTGTGGCATCAGGTAGTTATCGGCGGTGGCGAACACCGGCGATGTAGGCTGCAAGTCGCCGACCTTGAGCGTGGTATTGGAAATACGGAACTTGACGTCACCACCAGCCTTCGCGAAGCCGTGATCCGGATTGCCATTGGCGTCGGACGGTATGTTCGGGCCACCGGCACGGTCGGTGTCCCCGTCGATGCGCAACGCCAGGTCGGCAAACGCATCAATGCCGATGCCAACGGTGCCTTGAGTGAAGCCCGAGCTGTAGGTCGCCATCAGCGCCTGGCTCCAGTCACGGGTGTGGGCGCCGTTGCCGTTCTGGTTCCAGAACAGGTTGCGGTTGAGGATATTCAAGCTGCTGTCGGCGACAAAGCCCTTGGAGTCGGACTGGTCGCTGGCATAGCTCATGGCCGGCAAGGCAAATGCCAGCGCCACGGCCAAGGTATTAAGCTGAAGTAACGGTTGACGTTTTTTCATTATTTTTTGCTCCTGTGCACGCGTTCGTGTTGGAGCATTAAGGCGACAGCCCAGGCCATCAACAAATGAAACTGGATGAAGGTTTTGATATCCCCTTTTACTGAATTCCAGGCAAAGAAAAGCCCGCGATGGGGAGTGCGGGCTTAAAGGTGTTCACTTAGGAGCTGGGGTAACCATAAGCGCTCAACTGTGAAAGGGATGTGAAAGAATGTTGGGGGCGGAGCGTATTGACCGCTATTGATCCTCCCCCCGCACAATCCTTCCCGCCTTCACCTCATCCGCGTACCCGCTGAGCTTTTCCTGCTGAGCAGCGAGCAGGGCGCCCATCTTCATCAGAGCGACAGCTTCGTCGGGTGATTTGGCGACCCCGGCGATACTGGCCAGCTCATTGACCGACCAGGCGATAACAGCCATCGCATCTTCGAGGTCGTAGAACAGTTCCTGTTGTGCGGTCCTTGGGCCGTCGAGCATTTCCATCAGTTCTGCCATCTACTCGTGCTCCCCAAAGAATGGTTCAGTGCCATCAGCTCAAACGCCGTTGCGCCAATCCTCCTGTAACTCGGAAGACACGGCAATCGCGATTTTTCCTTGGATGCCATTGTTAGGGCTCTCCAGCCGGGAATGGGCGAGTGGGATGTCGGCAAGCGAATAGACCGCGCCAAGATGTGGGCGCAGTTTACCGTTGGCTATCAGTGCGCTCATTTCATCCAGTTTGCCGCGGTTCTGTCGTGTGAAAACGAAGTGATAACTCGCGTTCTTGCCCCAGGCCTGAACCAGGTTTTGCGGGTGTGAAATGTCCACAATCGAGACCACGCGCCCCAGCTGCGCAAGCGCGTCCGGGCTGCGCGACAACGTGTTGCCGCCGATGGTATCGAACACGACATCGACTCCACGACCAGCCGTTTCTCGCTGGATGACGTCGACATAATCCTCCTTTTCGTAGTCGATGATCACATCGGCGCCCATGCTTCGTGCGAACTCAGCGTTCGCTTCGCGCACGGTTGTGAACACCTTGGCGCCCATGGCTTTTGCCAGCTGGATCGCCACATGGCCGACGCCTCCTGCGCCGCCGTGCACCAGAATGCTTTCTCCCACTTTGAGCGCCCCACGCACCACCAGCGCTTCCCAGGCTGTGCCGCCGACCAGGCTAAGGCTTGCTGCTTCAAGATGACTCAGCGAAGAGGGCTTCTTCCCGATAATGCTTTCGTGCGCCACGTGGTACTCGGCATAACTGCCCGGGCCTTCGAAAATTTGCGGGGTATACCAGACTTCGTCGCCTGGCGCGAAGGTCGTAACCCCCGGCCCGACTTCTTCAACAACACCCGATACGTCATGCCCGGTAATGGCTGGTAACGGCACCAAGCCGGAATAGTCGCCACGCCGGACCTGATAATCCAGAGGGTTGATGGAGGTTGCGTGTACGCGCACCAGGACTTGTCCTGCGTGTGGCACTGGCTTGGGCACGTCGCACAGTTCGAACGATTCCGGGCCGCCAAATGAATTGAGTATCAACGCTTTCACTGTATTTCCTTATTTCGATAAAAAGGGATATCGCGAAATCTAGATATTGTGGGGCAAAAATTTACAGCTCTTTCCCCATAACCTCGGCGAGCATCCTGATGGTTGCTTCATTGCGCTTGTAGTAGGTCCACTGGCCGATACGCCGGACTTCCACCAGGCCCACTCGCTGCAGGGTTGCAAGGTAACCGGACACCGTCGATTGCGAGAGTCCGATACCTTCTTGGATGCTGCTGACACACACACCCACCGTGTGAACGTCACCTTCATCTTGAGGCGGGAAGTTCTTTTCGGGATCTTTCAAACCTTTCAGGATTTCGAGGCGTGTCTGGTTTGAGAGTGCTTTGAATATTTCGAGTAAGTCCATGGCGCGATCATATCGAGAATTACCGATATGTCAATGTGCGTCTCTGCCATTGCTACCATTTCGCCGTAAACCAATACCTGGCGAGCTTTACCTGGTTTCTGAGACTTGACTGACCTTTGAGACACAAATCCTCCGTTTCCTCGGCGGACCTTGGAGGGTCTTTCTTCACGCTAGGCTTCAGGCCATCTTGATAGGTTGGGCCAAACTCCGCAGAGGACTCTGAAAGGAGTCGAATCGCTTTGGCGTAGTCGTCTTCAAGATCCTGGGGCAGGGTGCCGCAAGCTGTTTTAGTGCGCTGATAAACCTGTCCCCACATGAAGCCCGATTTGTCAGGGGTGTTGAGATCCGAATAGGTATCGGCGGCTACGGGAGCGCAGATAAAAATCAGCGCCATTGCAGCCATTGACGTTTGCGTGAGCATCGCGAGTCAGCCCTTCCTTGCTTGCTTGAGGCGCACATAAATACCGGCAACCCGTCACCCTTTCAAGTCCTGTACGAGCGAGCATTCGTCCCCTTTCAAGCAGAAATTACCCCCACCGTTCGTCTATCCCCCGGCACTCGCGACCACGCACCGTTTCTCATGTTCAAGCACGGACATCCCGCGCGCCAGAACGGAGAGCCAGCATGGAAATTGACGAGAAGGCCCCTGGAAACGTATCCCAACAGGGCGTAACCCGTGGTACAGACAATGAAACCGGGCATGACCCTCGGCGCGATCAACCTGAAGTGCCTCTACCACCGGACGATGACGCCCCTCTGGAGGAGGATATGTCGGACGTAGACGCCGCTGATTCTGTCGCGAGTGAACACCCCGACAACTGACGCATCCGAACAAGCCCGACGCGCAATGCGCCGGGCTTTTCGGTGTCGAGCGGCGATTACGGCATCAGCACCGAATCAACCACATGAATCACGCCGTTGGACTGCATCACATCCGCAATGCTGATGCTGGCTTTGCCACCCTTGGCATCCACCACCCACAGCTTGCCGTCGTGCAGCTTGATCGTCAGCGACTCACCCTGCACGGTTTTCAACATCACCATGCCGCCGTTCTTCTTGGCGTCGGCCATCAGTTGCGCAGAGGTATGGGTGCCAGGCACCACGTGATAGGTCAGGATTTTCGTCAGGTCGGCTTTGTGCTCAGGTTTCACCAGCGTATCCACGGTGCCTGCGGGGAGCTTGGCGAAGGCTTCGTTGGTCGGTGCGAATACGGTGAACGGGCCTTTGCTGTTAAGGGTATCAACCAGTCCGGCTGCCTTGACCGCCGCTACCAGAGTGGTGTGATCCTTTGAGTTGACGGCATTTTCGACGATGGTTTTCGTCGGATACATCGCCGCACCGCCCACCATCACGGTGTCGGCGGCAACGCTGAGGGTGGTTGTGATGGAGAGGATCGTGAAGCAGGCGACGGCAGCAATTTTTTTGTAGATGGCGTGCATGATGTATCTCCTTGGTTCTTGTTCCCCCGGTTGAGGGTATTGAATCTACGTACCAAGGACCAAAGTGGATGCATGCCTCGAAAAATTATTCGTTTGCGGCCCGTGCCGCACTTTTTCCCATTCTTCCGATCTATCTCTGTCCCGACCACACTAATTTCCGGCGTGGACAGAAGACCCAGACCTGGTGCCGATGGATCGCACGTTACCTGTTTTTATCACCCGATGGATGCGTCAGCCGCTGTGGCTGGCTGCGGTTTTGATGCTTTGCGCCAGCGGTTGCAGCCAGCAGCAGGGGCGCGATATTGCCCAGCAGTTCAGCAACGGCAAGCCCGACGAGTTCTTCCAGACCAGCGTCGATCGCATGGCCACCCTGAGCATGCGCGACAACCTGCAAAGCCTGTATTTGCTGATGAGCAAGCTCTACCTGCGCAACCCTAACCAGTGGCGTCAATCGGGTTACACAGACGCTGTAACCGCCGCCCGGCAAATCCGCCAGGCCATCGAACTTCGCCAACCGCTGCCCGCCCTGGGGGATCGCCGCGACCTGGCCGCATTGAGCTACTCCCTGAGCCCGGAGTTCCGCGGCGACCGGGTGGGCGCCTTCATCTACGCGATCGGCAGCATGCTGGTGACGGCACACGGCGGGCGCACCGAGTTTTATATAACGGACTCGATCAACCCCCAGTTCGTCAGCAATGCCGCGCGCAATATCGAGAAGGCCACCTGGCTGCTCAGTCAGCGTCAGGATGCCAATGGCTCGCTGTTGCTGTTCTCCAATGAGATCTCGGAGGCGGGTAGCAACCTCAGTTTCGCCGTCGAATTCGGCAAGGTCGTCGCGCGCCTCGACCTGTTGACCCAGATGCTCGACGAACGCTACCGACGCATCGGTCTCAACTATGCGCAAAGCCTGCTGCTGATGAATTTCCTGCCGGTGCAGTAACCGGCTGGCGCCCTCAGCGCCGTCCCGTCCGCGTACTCACGTCCACCCACACCGCCAGCACCAGGATGCTGCCCTTGACGATCATCTGCCAGTAGCTGTCCACATCCAGCATCGACATGCCGTTGTCCAGGCTGCTGATCACCAGCGCACCGAGCAGGGCGCCGTACACCGTGCCCGAACCGCCTCGCATCGAGGTGCCGCCAATAAAGCACGCCGCGATGGCATCCAGTTCGCCCATGTTGCCCGCCGAGGGTGAACCGGCCGCCAGGCGCGCGGTGTTGACCAGCCCGGCGAGGGCGCACATCACGCCCATGATCCCGAAGATCCACAGCTTGACCGCCTGCACGTTGATCCCCGACAGGCGCGTGGCTTCCATGTTGCTGCCCACCGAGTAGATGCGCCGGCCAAAAACGGTCTGGCTGGTGACGTAGCTGAACACCCCCAGCAGCACCAAAAGCAGCAGCACCGGCACGGGAATGCCGTCGTAGCTGTTGAGGGTGTAGACGAAGCCGGCCAGCACGAAGCCGATCAACACCACGCGCACGCTGTCGCGCAGCATCGACGGCAGTGCCAAGCCGTGCAGGGCGCGGTTGTGGCGTTGGCGCCAGGTCAGGAATACCGTCAGCCCGAACAGCAACACGCCGAGGATCACACCCACCACCGTCGGCAGGTAGCCCTGCCCGATGTACACCAGCTCCGCCGACACCGGCGCAATCGTGGTACCTCCGGTAATGCCCAGCAGCACCCCGCGAAACGCGAGCATGCCGCCCAGGCCGACGATGAAGGAGGGGATGCGCAGGTACGCGGTCATGTAGCCGTTGCCCAGGCCAATCAACAAGCCGCAGAGGGCGACAATGGCCAGGTTCAGCGGCAGCGGAATGTGATAAACCACATCCAGGATCGCCGCGACGCCGCCGAGCAAACCGAGCATCGAGCCCACCGACAGGTCGATCTCGCCGCTGATGATCACCAGCACCATGCCGCACGCCAGAATGCCGGTGATGGACATCTGCCGCAGCAGGTTCGACAGGTTGCGCGGGGTCAGGAAACCGCCTTCGGTCTGCCAGCTGAAAAACACCCAGATCAGCACCACGGCGATCAACAGGGCGAGCATTTTGTAGCGGGTGAAGAGCTGTTTGACCTGGTTCATTTACGCGGACTTCCGATCATTATTATTGTCATGCCCGTTCGGTTGGCTGAGGGCGGCGGCGAGTACCTGTTCCTGGGTCAGGCCCTGGTTGATGAAGTCCCCGCGCAGTTGGCCTTCGCCGATCACCAACACCCGGTCGGACACCCCCAGCACCTCGGCCAGCTCCGACGACACCATGATGATCGACACGCCTTCGGCCGCCAGTGCGCCCATCAATTTATAGATCTCATATTTGGCGCCCACGTCCACGCCACGGGTCGGTTCGTCGAGGATCAGCACCCGGGGTTTGGTCAGGAGCATCTTGGCCAGGACGGCTTTCTGCTGGTTGCCACCGGAAAGGCTGGTGATCGGCAGGAACGGGTTCGCTGTCTTCAGGTGCATGCGTTTGATTTCCTGCTCTACGCTGCCCAGTTCCGCCTCGGCATCGATGCGCGTCAGGTGCGAGAAACTGTCGAGCACCGCCAGGGTGATGTTTTGCCCAACGCCCAGGTCCGGCACGATGCCTTGGCGTTTGCGGTCTTCCGGAACCATGCACAGCCCGGCGCGTATCGACTTCAGCGGCGTGCGCGTATCGATGGGTTTGCCGTCCAGCCACACCTCGCCTTCGTAGCGCCCGGGGTAACTGCCGAACAGCGCCGACACCAGCTCCGTACGGCCCGCGCCCACCAGCCCGGCGATACCGAGGATTTCGCCACGGCGCAGGCTGAACGAGACATCGTCCACGCGTTTGCGGCTCGGGTTGTCGACGTCGTAGCAGGTGATGTGGCGCGCCTCGAACAGCACCTCGCCGACGGCGTGGGGTTCGGTGGGGTAGAGGTTGCTCATCTCACGGCCCACCATCTGCGTGATGATGCGCGACACGTCCATGTCGGCCATGGCCGTGGTCGCGATGTGCTTGCCGTCGCGGATCACCGCGATGGTGTCGCAGATGGCCGAGACCTCATCGAGCTTGTGGGAGATGTACACGCAGGCGACACCCTTGGCCTTGAGCCCACGGATGATGTCCAGCAGCACCTCGATTTCCGAGCGGGTCAGCGCCGAGGAGGGTTCGTCGAGGATCAGCAGGCGCGCCTGCTTGTTCAGGGCTTTGGCGATTTCCACCAGTTGCTGGTAGCCGCCGCCGTATTGCGAAACGGGCAGGGCGACGTTGATGTCCGGCACTTTCAGCTCGTGCATCAGGGCTTCGGCACGGTGCATCATGGCGGGGTAGTTCATGCGCCCGCCGGGCAGTGTCAGCTCGTGGCCCATGAAGATGTTTTCGGCCACGGAGAGGTCGGGTACCAGGGTCAGTTCCTGGTGGATGATCACGATGCCGCAGGCTTCGGTTTCGGCGATGGAATGGGCGCGCAGCGGCTGGCCGTCCCAGATGATTTCACCGTCCCAGGTGCCATGGGGATACACCGCCGACAACACCTTCATCAGGGTCGATTTGCCGGCGCCGTTCTCGCCGCACAACCCCACGCACTCCCCGGGTTTTACCTTGATGTCGATGCCGTTCAGGGCTTTGACGCCACCGAAGGTTTTGACGATGTTGTTCATTTCCAGCAGGTATTCGGACATGGCGGGCACTCATTCCACAGCGAAAAGGCAGGAGCGGCCTCAAGCCACCCCTGCAGTGAGCCGTACGCTTACTGCCCGGCGATTTGCGCTTTGGTGTAGAACCCGTCTTCTTCCAGCACGTTGACGTTGTCTTTGGTCAATGCGGTCGGCTTGAGCAGGATGCTCGACACCTGTTTGCTGCCGTTGTCGTACTGCGAGTTGTAGGCCGGTTTCTCGTCGCGCACCAGTTGCACCGACAGCTTGGCCGCCTCGGACGCCAGCAGCTTCAGGGGTTTGTAGACGGTCATGGTCTGGGTGCCGGCGATCACGCGCTTGATCGCGGCGAGGTCGGCGTCTTGCCCTGAGACCGGCACCTTGCCCGCGAGTTTTTGTGCCGCCAGGGCCTGGATCGCGCCGCCGGCGGTGGCGTCGTTGGAGGCGACGATGCCGTCGATTTTATTGTTGTTGGCGGTCAGGGCGTTTTCGACAATGCTCAGGGCTTCGGTGGGGTTCCATTCCTTGACCCATTGCTGGCCGACAATCTTGATGTCGCCCTTGTCGATCGAAGGCTGCAGCACCTTCATCTGGCCCTGGCGCAGGATCTTCGCGTTGTTGTCGGTAGGCGCACCGCCCAGCAGGAAGTAATTGCCTTTAGGCTGCGCGTTCAACACGCCCTGGGCCTGCATCTCGCCGACCTTTTCGTTATCGAAGGAGATGTAGGCGTCGATATCGGCATTCAGGATCAGCCGGTCATAGGACAGCACTTTCACCCCGGCTTTCTTGGCCTCGGCCACCACGTTATTCAGCACCGTGGCGTTGAACGGCACGATCACGATCACGTCGACGCCCCGGGAGATCAGGTTTTCAATCTGCGAGATCTGCCGCTGTTCGTTGGCGTCCGCCGATTGCACATAGACCTTGGCGCCCAGTTGCTCGGCGGCGGCGGTGAAGTAATCACGGTCGCGGGCCCAGCGCTCAAGGCGCAGGTCGTCGATGGAAAAGCCGATTTTCGGATGGGCCGCGTCGGCCATGACCGAGTTGGAAAGCAGTGCCAGAACGCTGGTGATCAAGACGGTTTTCAGGTGTTTCATGATGGTGAGTCCCTTTTATTGTTGTTTAGACGCACTTCTGGACCTGGAGCGTAGCGGTCATGGGTAGATAAAGCGATTCACCACGCCTTCGAGCATCTCCTGGCGGCCGCTTACCGCTTGAGGGTTGAGTTGGTGGCTGAAGGCATGCTCGGCCAGCGATTCCAGGCTGAAGTCACCGCCGAGTACGGCGCGCCCGAACGATTGGTCCCAGCCGGCATAACGCTGGGCTTTGAACTGCTCGAGGGCGTCGTTCTGGACCATGGCGGCTGCGCGTTCCAGGGACAGCGCCAGCACGTCTATGGCGGCCACGTGGCCATGGAACAGGTCAACTTCATCCAGGCTTTGGCGGCGCACTTTAGAATCGAAGTTGTAGCCGCCGCCTTTGAAACCACCGGCCTTGAGTACCTCGTAGGTGACCAGGGTCAGTTCCTCGACGCTGTTGGGGAACTGGTCGGTGTCCCAGCCGTTCTGTGGGTCGCCGCGGTTGGCGTCGATGCTGCCGAAAATCCCCAGGGACGCGGCGGTGGCGATTTCATGGTGAAAGCTGTGGCCGGCGAGGGTGGCGTGGTTGGCCTCGATGTTGACCTTGATCTCTTTCTCCAGGCCGAACTGATGCAGGAAGCCAAACACGGTGGCGCTGTCGTAGTCGTACTGGTGCTTGGTGGGCTCCTGTGGCTTGGGCTCGATAAACAGCTCGCCGGTGAAGCCGATCTTGTATTTGTGCTCGACCACCATGCGCATGAAACGCCCGAGTTGCTCGCGCTCGCGCTTGAGGTCGGTATTGAGCAGGGTCTCGTAGCCTTCGCGGCCGCCCCACAACACATAGCTGGAGCCCTTGAGACGGTGGGTGGCATTCATCGCGCTGAACACCTGGGCCGCCGCATAGGCAAACACCTCGGGGTTGGGATTGCTCGCGGCACCGGCGGCAAAGCGCGGGTTGCTGAAGCAGTTGGCCGTGCCCCACAGCAGCTGGATACCGGTCTCTTCCTGATGGCGTTCGAGTTCGTCGACCATTTGCGCGAAGTGGTTGCGGTACTCCGCCAGGCTTGCGCCTTCGGGGGCGACATCGGTGTCGTGGAAGCTGTAGTAGTCGATGCCCAGCTTGGAGAAAAACTCGAACGCTGCGTCGGCTTTGCCGCGTGCCACTTGCATGGCTTCTCCCGGTTGCTGCCAGGGCCGCTGGAAGGTGCCGGAACCGAACATGTCACTGCCGGGCCAGACGAAATTGTGCCAATAACACGCGGCCATCCGCAGGTGCTCGCGCATCGGTTTGCCGAGGATCAGCTTGTTTGCATCGTAGTGCCGGAAGGCCAGGGGGGAGTCGCTTTGCGGGCCTTCGTAAAGGATTTTATCGACAGCGGGAAAGTAGGGCATCGCCAGATCCTTGTTGTTATGAGTGCACGTTAACCTTGCCTCGATACTAGCAACGGCCCCCGGCCAACCGATTATGAAAATCACCAGAGCCGGGTTCGATTTTGAGTAGTTTTGGGTGCATAGTTGATCGACACCTCCCATGGAGCCGCCCCTGTGAAAACCGTCCCGCCTGTGCACCGGATTGCCCTGCTGTTCAACGGCAACAAGATCTACGATCGCGGCATCATCACCGGGATCGGCAACTACTTGAGCAGCACGCGGGTGTCGTGGGATTTGTTTCTGGAGGAGGACTTCGTCTGCCGGCTCAAGGGCATCGAGCGCTGGCATGGCGACGGGATCATTGCCGACTTCGACGACCCGGCGATGGGCCCCGCGTTGGCGGGTGTGCATGTGCCGGTGGTGGCGGTGGGCGGCTCCTACGAAGATGAGCGGGCTTACCCACGGCATATTCCGTACGTGGCCACCGACAATTTCGCCCTGATCAAGCTGGCGTATGAACACCTGATCGAAGCCGGGTTGACGCGTTTCGCCTGTTTCAGCTTGCCGGAGGCCGATATCAACCGCTGGGCCCAGGAGCGCGAAAAAGCCTTCCGCCGTTTGCTGGAGCGCGATGGCCTGCCCGTGGAGGTGTATCGCGGGCTGGGCACTAGTGCTCCGCTGTGGGACTCGGCGGTGGAGCAGCAGATCGCCTGGTTGCACAGCTTGCCCAAGCCCATCGGCATCATTGCAGTCAGCGACGCCCGTGCCCGGCAGTTGCTGCAAGCCTGCCTCACCGCCGGCATCCCGGTGCCGGAGCAAGTGGCACTGATCGGCATCGACAACGACCCGCTGACCCGCACCCTGACCCGCGTACCACTGAGCTCGGTGATCCAGGGCACCGAAAAAATGGGCCGCACTGCCGCGCGCTTGCTGCACCAGATGTTGCACGGCATGCCCTCGGCGGGCAGTCAGATCCTGGTGCCGCCGGAAGCGGTCAACGTGCAGACCTCAAGCCTGCATCAACCCCTCGGCCATCCCTACGTGATGCAGGCGCTGCACTTCATTCGCCAGTACGCCTGCCAGGGCATCAAGACCGCCCAGGTCGCCAACTACGTCGGTGTGTCGCGGTCGTCCCTGGAAGCGCATTTTCGCAGCGAATTGAACCGCAGCGTCCACGACGAAATCCTGCGCTTCAAACTCGCGGCGGCGGTGGCGAGCCTGGAAAATACCGGGGCGGGGATTGCTGATATTGCCTACGACTGCGGGTTCAAATCGGCGCAGTACCTGCACACGGTATTCAAGCGCGAGTTCGGGTGTACGCCGAGGGAGTATCAGGTGGGGCAGCTCGAACGCGATTCGAACGATGTCATTTCTTTGTCGCCTTGAGTCCCTATTTTGTCCTGAGCCTCGCTCCAGAACCTCAAGGGATTGAATCGTCTTATGCCGACTCTTACACGCAGAAAGCTGCTGCAGGCAGCTGCCATCGGATCCGCCTACACCCTGTTGCCCGACTCCATTCGCCAGGCCCTGGCGATCCCCGCCAACAACCGCACCGGCACCCTCATGGACGTCGAACACGTGGTGATCCTGATGCAGGAAAACCGCTCATTCGATCACTACTTCGGCACCTTGCCGGGTGTGCGCGGGTTCAGTGACCGCTTCACCATTCCACTGCAGGGTGGGCATCGGGTGTGGGAGCAGCAGGGCGTCGGGCGGCGGATTTTGCCCTATCACCTGGACAGTTCCCGTGGCAACGCACAGCGGGTCAGCGGCACGCCCCATTCTTGGATCGATGAGCACGCCGCGTGGGCCAGTGGCCGGATGAATGCCTGGCCGACGTACAAGACGCCCACCTCGATGGGCTACTACCGCGAGCAGGAAGTGCCGTTCCAGTTTGCCCTGGCCAACACCTTTACCGTGTGCGATGCCTACCATTGTTCGGTGCACGCTGGCACCAATCCCAATCGGCTGTTCCACTGGACCGGCACCAACGGCCCCACCGGCGCGAATGTGGC
Organism: Pseudomonas sp. TH34; assembly: GCF_016650865.1. Taxonomy (NCBI): domain Bacteria; kingdom Pseudomonadati; phylum Pseudomonadota; class Gammaproteobacteria; order Pseudomonadales; family Pseudomonadaceae; genus Pseudomonas; species Pseudomonas sp. TH34. The sequence goes on along the minus strand of NZ_JAEKFB010000005.1, from coordinate 59,602 downwards.
GGCGGTGGTCAACGAATGGGACGGCCCCGGTGCCGTTAGCGTGGGCTACACCTGGAAAACCTATCCTGAGCGCCTGGAAGAAGCGGGCGTGAGCTGGAAGGTTTACCAGTACTTGCCGGATAACTTTGGCGACAACCCCTTGGCCGGGTTTCGTCAGTTTCGTGCGGCCAGCGTCGCGGCCGGCAACCCTGCAGTGCCACCGAAAGACTTTAAAGACTTCGTGCCCTACAGCGACCAACTGAATGCCCGGGTGCCGTTGTACAAAGGCAATGGCAACACCCTGCCGGCGGTCAGCGGCAGCGACCTTGAGGCGATCATCCAGGGCTTTCGCAAGGACGTGAACGACGGGCGTCTGCCCCAGGTCAGCTGGCTGGTGGCCCCGGCCGATTACTCCGAACACCCAGGGCCTTCCAGCCCGGTGCAGGGTGGCTGGTTCACCCAGGAAATCCTCAAGGCGTTGACCGCCAATCCGGACGTTTGGAGCAAGACGGTACTGCTGGTCAACTACGATGAAAACGACGGTTTCTTCGACCACGTGCCGTCGCCATCAGCCCCATCCAAGCGCCTGGACGGCAGCTTTGCCGGCAAGTCCACGGTAAAGTTCGACAGCGAGATCTTCACCCACCCGGCGCCCCCCGGTTCTAGCCAGCAACCCGCGCCCGACGGCGGCGTGTACGGGCCCGGCCCGCGGGTACCGATGCTGGTGCTGTCGCCGTGGAGCCGTGGTGGCTGGGTCAACTCCCAGGCGTTTGATCACACCTCCGTGCTGCAATTTCTGGAAAAGCGCTTCCACGTACGCGAACCCAATATCAGCGCCTGGCGCCGCGCCGTCTGCGGTGACCTCACCTCAGCCTTCAACTTCGTCAACCCCAACACCGAGACCCTGCCGCCGCTGCACACCATCAGTCGCCAGGCCGCAGACTCCCTGCGCCAACGCCAAGAGCAACTGCCCCAAGTCGCCCTGCCAACCGTGGGCCAGCAACAGGCACCGTTCCAGGCGCGAATGGCGCGGCCATCCCGGGCGCTGCCGTACCAGTTGAACGTCGAGGGCTCGGTTGACCGCCGCGCCAGCTCAGTGAGCCTGGACTTCTTCAACAATGGCGAACAAGGCGCGGTCTTCCACGTCTACGATCGCTTGCACCTGGACGAGGTACCGCGGCGCTACACGGTGGAAGCGGGCAAACACCTCAGTGACACCTGGCAAGTCGCGGGGGCCTACAAGCTCTGGCTGTTGGGGCCGAATGGGTTCCACCGGTCGTTCAAAGGGCACCTGCAGCGTCGCGAGCCGGAGCTATCCCTGGCGTATCATGGCGACACCTTGCTGCTGACTCTGGCCAACCCTGGCAAGCGTGCTGCCTCGGTGACCATCGAGCGCTGCCCTTACACCAAACAGGGGCCTTGGCTGCTGGAGATTGCGGGCGGCAGTACCGTGCAACGGACGTTCTCCTGCCAGCCGAATGGGGGCTGGTATGACTTCAAACTACGTGATGAGCATGGTTGGGTACGGCGCGTGGCGGGGCGCATCGAGACGGGGGCGCACAGTATCAGTGATCCGTTGATGGGTAAGCGCGGTTGAGACGTCGCTTCAGGCGTCAGGAGTTTGAAGGGACGCACGGTTGAATAAGGAACCAAGTGAGGAACTCTGTTCGCCAGAGTGATATCATTTGGCCACTCAGTTGATCGTAAAAGGGAATTTATGCACGCGTTTCTTTCCAAAACCTTCGGTGGCCTCACGGCTCGGTATTATATCCGGCAATTTCTGTTTGGCTTGATGTTCAGCGTCGCCATCGTCTGGAGCCTTGCCCATTCCAAAAATGGGCTTTCGGGCAAATGGGGCGTGGTGGTGTTTTCGATCGTGTGCAGTTTGTTGTACCCGTATGCACGCTTCGTCTATGAAAGCGTGGTGGGTTACATCATGGGGGAGAACGTGTTTTACGTGCCTGCCATACCCATGCTACTGGTCAAGCTGTTCACCATGGTGATGTGTCGGAGCATGGCGCTGTTTATCGCGCCGGTGGGTTTGATTTACCTGTATTTCCATCACAGTCGTGCTGCCAGTGTCTGAGTGATTTCACTGCGCCGTCGCCTTCAATTAGCGCCTGGCCTATGCCTGGCGCTAGCCACCCAGCAGCTTGAAAAGAGTCTTACCGTGAGCGAAGTCATCACCAGCGTGTTACAGCAGGCGGCCAAGAATTTTGCTGTCAGCCTAGACGAGTTTTACCCGTCTTATGGCAGCAACGGCCTTAACGAGCGCAACCTGACATACCAAATGTCCAAAGCGTTTGCGGCGCGAAGCAATGCACATGCCTTTATGGAAGTGCCCTTTCTCAACCCAGTAACCGAGCGCTACGAGTTTCGTATCGACTGCATGTTATTCGACCCAACTACTGTTGCTTTTGTGGAGTGCAAGAGGCTCTACAGCCCGGAAAAAGCGGAACAACTGCGCCTCGATTTTCATCGGATGAGCGCAATCAACCTAGCGCCGGTTCTGGAGAAATTCACCCGTGCTGAAACCAGCGAGCGAAGCGTATATCGCGTCATGCTGGCGGAGACTTGGCAAAAAGCTACCGTGGACTGGTGGACAGCCAAGGACAGCAGTCGCAGTTGGGACAATGAATGGCTGCCGGATGAGCGGGGCGTCTTTGAGGTCAAGACATTCGAGAACGGCAATACATTGTATTGGTTGTTTGCTTTTGAACTGCTGGAGCTTAGTTGATGGTGATTGGAGCCCTGAAGGCGACATACGATATTGTCGAACACAAACACCGTTTTGCCGCCTGGGCTGGAAGCCGCGCGGCTAGCACCAAGACTTGTCGTTTCGACGTAAGTACCGGGCGTGCCATCATTGAGGCCGTTGGGCTACACGATTTGCTGGCGGCCCCAGTGCTGTTACCCACTCCGGAAAAAATTGACGAAATGCATAGTGTCTGGCGGGAAACGGCCATTTTCGAGGCAGAAGCAAAAGGCCTCCGCTGTTTCGGCCACGGTGTGGCGGCGAAGTTGATCAATGTTTACCTGAAGGGTGCATTCGTGTGTGCTGGTCACGAGTGGCACCCCAATGTGAAAGCCCTGCATCCACCCATCGACAGCCTGCTGCTGAATGAACTCTATAGGCTGGATGTGGGGGGGCTGCGTGCGACATGGAAGACGGCACGTAAACAGAGATGGTCAATGTTTGACTCACCGCAATATCAGCGTGTAATCGAGGCGATTCGCGCCGTTTCGGATGGGCGCCCCATGTGGATGGTGGAAACTCATTGGCGTGGGTTTCAATAGGAAAGAGAAGTGTAGTTTTCTGCTGATATAAGGTTGCGGGTTAAAGTTTGATTAATCAAAAAGTAAAGAGGGCAGAGTGGAAGCGATCAGTCCAACAATATGGTTTCCAGTAGTTACGCTGGTAGTAGGCGTTTTTTTGAAGGCTATCTTCGATGCATGGACGGAGAATAGAAAAGTTGCTTTTGATAGGGAATCCAGACTCGAGAAGCGTAAGGAGATCATACTGTTACAGCGTATTGATCTCCAACGAAAGGTTCTTTGTGACTTGCAGCTTGCTCTTTCAGATCTGATGCGCACGACAAATCAGATGCAAAAGCACGCGATTCAGCAACATCACGAGACTGGCTTATGGTGGAAAACTGAACCACCTGAAGATTTGGCTGAAAGGTCTAGAAATAACTTCCGCTCTGTCACCCTGATGAAAGTCAGGGTAAGTGATGAAGAGGTTAGGGAGCTTACAAGTCAATTATCTTTGTCGTGCGCGAGTATTAAGTACACGGATACAAAAGAAGAGGCTGTCAAAACCTTTGACTCTTCGACGGTCCTTTATTCTGAAATCAACGAAAAAATAGGTCGGGCCCTTAGGTCTCTGGAGCATGATGAGCAAGCATTGCTCACCTAACCATCAAAGGTCTTAGTTGGAATTTCCTGTTTTTGGTCATGAATACCTCCGCCATGAGGCAGGGGGCTTATCGACTTGAACACGATGCTCCAGCGTTTAGTTCTTAAGAGATTGCCGCACCTTTACGCTTGAAGCGCATAACTATTAGCTGTGTCGCCAAATAGGAACGCTGGGGTGTCGTTGCTGAACTTGTCACCGAGAACAAGTTCAGTACGTCACTCTGTAATTCCAATGAACCACAAAGGCTGCTTACGCTCGATTCCTGCGTTTGTGCGGCGGTGAGGCTCACCGATTGCAGCGCCAGCTTGCTCGCAAGCGCGTTGATATCGGTGAAGCCGGACACCTCGACATGACCAAACGGTGTGGATAGCTGCCCACGGACGTGACCCAACTGCCGCTGGCTGAAAGCATGCACACTCAGTTCAAGTGTCGTCCCATTGTCAGCCAGCCATGTGCCGTTCAACGCGTTCTCAATCGGTAGTGTTTCCAGGGGCGGCGCACCCGGGTCATCAAGCGATGCCGTATCCACCCGCCGATAAGTAAGCTTGTCAACGTAAGTCCCCTGTCCCGCAAGCCCGGGAAAGTCGCTGCTTGCTACCAACACGTGCGATAGCTGCAACTTGTCTCCTGCGGGTGTAACACTCATCTGCCCGCTTAGTCCTGAACACCAATTCCAGCTCGGATCCGCCGGATCATCGCCGATGGAGTGCCACTCGATAGCCAGTGTCACCGGCTGACTTACAGCGGGGGTAGCAGGCTCGTTCAGTTGAAAACCTGTCACTTCGTACTTGCCTGTTGAGCCGGTCGAAGACTGATAGGTGCCGCGAATCCGATTGCCCGTCACCGCCAGGGTCATGACTGATCCGTATTCATTTTTCCAGGTGCCTGCCACCGATTTATGCTCGGCGGAGGGGACTTCAATCGTCGGGCCAGGAAGTATGACCTTTGTGTTCGCCACCGGGCGGGGGCCTGGGTTGAACGGACGTGACGACGACCGGGTAATGATCTGCGGCCCACCTGGGCGATTGAACAACCAGATTCCGGTGGGGGCGAGTGAGTAAACCTCATGCCCGCATTGCACCACCTGATATTCATAAACGGTGTAGCAGTGCTCCATGACCAGTGATCCCACCAGCACAAGGTCAGGCAGGCCCAGCGGCGAAAACTGCGGGACGGTCTGCCCCTTTTGTGGGCCTTCTTCAACCAGCAGGCTATACAGGTCAGCACCCAAGGTGATTTCACCCTCGGCAAATCCCAACACGACATCAGGTCGTGCGCCGCGAGCGATAAGCGCCAGGGTTTGTCCCATGATCTTGTCATCGCCCTTGAATTGCGAAGATCCAGAGTCCAGGGCAAAGCTCAAGTTGTTCGCCAGCGTTTCACCGCCCACCGAGTAGGACTTCAGTTCGGTAGACCATATGTATTCCACACCCGGCAATCTGCTATAGACGGACCAGGGGAGAAACAACCCGGGGCCCCGGGTTTTAGAGGCATCGATAGCTCCCATCTGGCACGTGCCGCTGCGATCTGTGGAGTTCCAGTCGAACGCTACGTAGGGATGCGTCGGGTCGAGTCGACCACTGCTGATCAGATCCTGTAACAGAAATGAGCTTCGTCCTTCAATGTAGGCGCTGCTGCACGGCAGGCCGATACTGCCATCCCAATCCAACTGCTTGAACGAGTCACCGTCATAGTAGGTTGCCAGAAACAGCTTGATCGGCTGTGCGCTTCCTGAAGGGGCGGTTAGTACGTCCGAAGCGCTTTCAACCTGCATCGTGCCCCAGGGGCCAAAGCTATAGGGGCGTTGCAGGCAGTCGGTAAATGCGAAGGTGCTGGAAGCTCGGTGGTCAAACCGGCCTGCGGCGAAATGAACGCATCGATCAGCTGGGCAAAGTGTTGAAGTCACCCAACTGATATTGGTGCCTGAATCGATTGCCAGCTTCAACGGTTGACCAGGGCTGCCCAGTGCGATTGTTGAGTACCATGGTGAAGCCCCGTTGTTCTGGAAGGGGCCCCGTTGCATTGGAAATACCAGCCCATTGGCCGGCGATTGTGTGTCCATGATGAATTCCGTTTCTGGGGTGATGTGCAGCGACGTCACGCAGTAATAGAGCTTCCCGGTTGTCCGGGAAGCTGATGCCAACGGCATGCATTCAAACCGACTTGTCTCGAGGCTGATGTCGGGCTGCTTCTTGCTGTCTTGTCCGAAACGGCGGCGACGGTTGGCGGTTCATTGCAAGGCCCTGCCTTCGGTCTCCGGAATAAATGCCACTAACATCACGGTAACCAGCATGAAGGCGTTGATGAGGGTGGTCGTAACATTGAAAGACGCGCCATAAGCCACCAGTGCACCGATCAGTGAGGGCGCCAGAACGTTGGCTACCCGCTGGGCGAAAATCGCCCAGCCGTAACCAATGGTGCGTAGTGGCGTCGGGTACAGTTCGGCGATCCAGGTGCCCCAGACACCCCAGGCGCCAAGGCTGAAAAAAGCCAGGGCAAAGTTGCTCAGGTAGAGCATTTCCAGGGTGTGTGCGTTGGCAAAACCGTAGCCGGCAACCACTGAGGCTCCGATAAAGCCGATGATGATTTTCTTGCGCCCGAAACGATGGGTCAGGAAGGACGCGGCGACGTAACCGGGGATCATGCACAGCGCCGACAGTGCAATGAAGCCGTAGCTTTGCGGCAAGCTCAGACCACGTTGCTGCAATAGGGTCGGTAGCCAAGTCTGCAAACCCCAATAGCCCCATGAGAACGTGAAGTTGACGAGGATTTGCAGGGCGCTGACTTTGAGTATGGCGCCTGCAAACAAATCGCGCTGGCAGCCTCGGGTGCTCTGGTCGACTTGCAGCTGGCAACTTTCAGCTATTTGCACGGCGCCGCGACTCAGTCGCTGGATCACCCTCTTGGCCTGAGCTTGCCTGCCCACACTCGCCAGCCAATAAGGCGATTCCGGAACCCAGAGCGCCACCACCAGCGCCCAGAGGCTTCCCATGGAACTCAGCACGATAATCGCGCGCCAGCCCCAGGGCATCAGCCATACCGAGGCTCCCAGCGCCAGTAGCATCCCGATCGGCCAGCCCGAGGCGAGGTACACCGTGAGCGCGCCGCGATGGCGCACCGGCAGCAGTTCCTGATAGTGGGCAAAGGTGACGACCATCATCCCCACTGCCGCTACGCCCGACAGCAGCCGCAGCACATAAAGGCTGAGGTAGTTCGGGGCGAACGCACTGGCCAGCGAAATCACGCCGTAGATCGCCAGGCTCCAGAGAATCGCGCGTTTGCGTCCAATTCGTTCGGCGACTTTGCCCCAGGCCAATGACCCCAGCAGCATGCCGATGAACATGGCACTGATCAGATTGCCGACTGCGAGCGCGTCGAGGGCCAGGTCTTCTGCTATCAGCGGCGCGGTGTAGACGATGATCATCATCTCCCACGCCTCGATGGCAAATACAAAGAACAACGCGAGGCAGCATTTCAGATGCTCGCGAGTCAAGGGAACATCTCTGAACACATCGCCCACCTGCTGGATGGACGCGTTGCTGCCCGGCGAGGGCGTCTCGGTGACGTTGCTCATACTCATGGAAGATCATCCAAGTGAGGGAGGGTTATGCCTTGACCCGATTGCCGATCGGCACCGGCCCCTGGAACAGGCCGAAGGCCTTGATCTCGGTTTCCGGTGGCGGTTCACAACTGCCAACCCGGCTGGGTGACCAGCCGAAGCGCCGTTTCATGCCTGCCATGGCCTCGGCCATCTTGAAGGCCGCAACCACGGGGTCGATTACCGGTACGCCGACTTCCCGCTGCACCTGCTCAAAGAAACCGAACTCGATGGTGCAGCCGAGCACGATGGCTTCCGCCCCGTCCTCTTCGACGGCCAGCATGGCTTGTTCGATGATTCGGCTGCGGGTGAGGGCGGGGTCCTTCTGGAATTCATCAACCCCCATGCCCAGTGGTCTCATCGATGCCAGCCGGTCCGCCGCGCCGTAGCTGCGAACCCGTTCATGCATCTGCTCCATCCACTTGTTGCGACCGACGATGATCGAGAACCGGTTGGCCAGATGCTCGACCACTTGCAGGCTTGCCTGGCAAGGGGCGACAACGATCGTCTCGCCGGAGATTTCCCGGGCATCTTCCAGCGCGGGATCGTAGAAGCAGCCTATCACCAGCGCATCAATATTCTGTTGCCCGCAGTCACGGGCGATACGGAGTGTGCGTTCATAAGTGAGTGCTTCGTACGCCCGATATTCCAGATGGGTCGGGCTGTGTGCCATGTCAAAGGACACGACTTCGATGTGCGTCGATGGTTGCTTGATGCCGCGGAGCAGGTCGGCGATGGGGGCGTCGAATGTGGAGCAACCAATTGGGTTCAGCCAGCGCACCGTTACGGGTACATCCTGCGGCTGGGGAGCGGGTGTTGTAGTGTGCATGCAATAGTCCTCGGAAATTTTCGCAGGCGCGATTAGAAGAACTTCACCAGTGCCATGGTCAGTTCATTGGCACGGGTCAGGTTGGCGCTGCGGTAGTACTCGAAGTTCATATTGGCGGAGAGGTAGAACCCCTGTTGGGCAAACCCGGTATAGGTCATGGACGGGCCGATCTTTGCAACGCGTGACTCGGCGAAGTCCGACGCGGCTTTGTTGTTGATGTGATAGACGTGATGCACGCCCAACCACAGGTCGTCGGTGACGAGGTACCCGGCGGCAACATTCGCCAGCCATAAGCTGACTCCGCCACGCAGGCGCTTGGGGTTGTCGGTGCCGAGGTCGGTGGTATTGCGATTGCGCGCGGCGTAATGGATGCCCGCCGGGGTAAAGGTCGCGGCAAAGTTCCCGACGCGCACGTAATTGGCGAGGCTGAAACTCACCGCATATCGATTGGCGAACGCGCCGTAGCCGGCGATGTCATCATTGCCATTGGGGAACTCGACCATCAGGGTCGGGTTGGTCCAGAACGTGGTGTAGTCAGCAGAGCCGGGTTCGCTGGTGGGCTCCACCACGTTGTAGTAGTAGGCAAAGCCCAGGTTGGGTGAAGCAACGCCCCAGGGGCTGGTGTCCCGTGCGCCATTGGTGCTGGCGTAACCGGGGACGGCGCCCACCCAGAACTGCAACTGATCACGGGTGGTGTCGGTAAAGCCCGTCTCGGAGAAGTACGCCAACACTGTATTGCCACCGGCGCGGACGTTACCGTCTGCCGTGCGATTGAACACCGGGAATGACTCCAGTGCCCATTTGCCCGGGATGCCCGGCTGGCCAAAACCAATGAACTGCTCGGCGTTGGCTGATGCGCTGAATCCCAAAACCAAGGCAATCGCGGGCAACACCCAAGGACGTGAAGGGGTGTACGGTTTCATATCAGTTCTCGCTTTTTTGTTGTTGTTCTAAGTACTGAGGGCTGGTGCGTTCGGCGTAATCGTCGTCAGCAGCACCTGTAGGTCAAATCTGCACGCCGTATATCGTTCTGGCCGTTTCGGTATCGACATAGCCGTTCTTCAGGTCATCCAGCACGGCTTGTCGGTTGCGCTCAGAGGGTGACCCGTAACCACCACCGGCTCCGGTGCGCACGCGTACCAAATCGCCTGCGTCGAGGCTGATGCTGCTGGCCATGGCATAACGCTGTTGTGTGCCGTCGCAGCGGGAGACTTCGACATAGTTGGGCGTACCGTCCAGGCCTTGCTCAAGCCCCCACGGTGGTATGACGGCACGGGTGTAGCCGCAGGTCAGGAAGCTGGCATCGGAGCGTATGCGGTAGTCGATGAGCAGGCCTCGCCCGCCGCGGAACTGGCCGTGGCCACCGGGCTCGTCATTGAGTTCCATACGTTCGACGTACAGGCCATAGCGGGCTTCGCACACCTCAACCGGGCAGTTGTAGGTTTCCCCGTGAAGGCCCGAGTACACCGCGTTGTTGCCGTCGCGGCCGGGTTCGGCCCCCCAGCCGCCAATCTCGGGCTCCACCAGGGTGAATACGCGCCCGGTATCGGGATGCACACCACCGATGATGGTGGCGCACACCGAGGCAAAATTGCCGGCGGGCAAGCGATCAGGAAACCGCTGGGCCAGGCAGCGCAGGATCAGGTCGTGCACGCGGATCAGGTTTTCGAAATAGAACCCCTCGGCTGCGGGAGGCTGGGCATCAAACAGCGACCCGGGCCGGGTCAATACCCGGAGGGGGCGGAAGGTGCCTCCATTGGTGACGCCTTGTGGCGCGGTCAAGGCCTTGAAGGCCATCTGCGCCGCGACCACTGCGCCATCTCGGCTAAGATTGGTGGGCCCGGCACATTGGTCAGGGTTGTCGCGCAGGTCGATGATCAGATCGCGTTTGGATATCTGAATCGACACCTGGAAGAGGCTGCCGTCGTCCTGCACTTCTTCTTGATGAAGGTGAGTGGCAGGCAAGTTGCGCAGTGCGCCCAAGGAGATCTTTTCACCCAGGCTCATAAATTCCTGCATGGCCGTGAGGAATACCTCGATCCCGTACTTCGCGCTCAGTGCCTGCAGGCGCAGGGCGCCACTGCGTACTGCGGCGACACCTGCCCATAAATCCCCTTCCATGAAATCCGGCATGCGGGTATTGCAACGCAGGATCTGCAGCACTGAACGAATCGGCTGGCCCCGACTGATGAGTTTGACCGAGGCCAGGCGCAGGCCTTCCTGGAAAATCTCGGTTGCCTCCGTCGACAACGAACCCGGGACCATGCCGCTGATGTCGTTCCAGTGGGCGATGTTGGCGGTCCAGGCCAGTAAACGACCCTCGGCGAACACCGGCATCGCCAGCACCACATCGTTGAGGTGGGTGACGCCGCCACTGTGGGGATCATTGGTGATGAATACGTCACCGTCCTCGATCTCCCCGGGCGTGGGGTGCTGAATCAGAATCTGCTTGACGGCTTTGTCGAGCACACCGACAAACGCTGGAATACCCGCGCCCGAGCTGGCGATTTCGCCATGGGCATCGGTGATGCCGGTGCCCATGTCCAGAACCTCATAGATCACCGGGCTCATGGCAGCCTTGCGCATCGCCTCGAACATTTCATCGGCGATTGCCTGTAGCGAGTTCTGGATGATATCCAGGGTAAATATATCGATTTTGCTCATGGGGGCTGCTCCTTCAGGCGCCGAGGGTGATATGCAGGTTGCCGAGGCGGTCGACGAGTACCTGATTGCCGGGATGGACCACGACGGTGGAACCGGCATCCTCGATGATGGCTGGGCCGCTGAAACTCATCTGCGGCTCCAGGCGGGCGTAGTCGTAGATGGCCGTGTCGTGGATGCCTTCGAGGGCGAAATCCACCGGGCGTTGGCCTTTGCGGGCCTCTGCCAGCGTGCGACCGGTGACGGGCAGGGCTTGCAGGTTCAACTTGCCAATCTGCGCGACGGCCACCAGATGGAAACCGACAATTTCCAACGGCGCCTGTAGGCTGTAGGAGTACTGCTGCTGGTAAATATCGTGGAAACGTCGGGCTATCGCCGGCCAATGCTCTGAGAGGGATTCTTCATGATCCAAGGCGACCTCGACGGCGTGCTCCTGGTTCTGGTAACGCAGCTTGCAGGACACCCGCAAGTCGACCTGATCCGGAGCAATGGCTTCGTCGACAAATTGCTCCCGGGCGTTGTGCATCAGGTCCTGGAGAAATAGCTGGGTAAGTGCGAGCTCGCCTTCGCGTTCGGTTTCGACAAAGCGATTGATGAACAGGTCGCGGCGCAGGTCGGACATGGTCATGCCCCATGCGGAGAACACGGATGCACCTCGGGGCACAATGACTTTCTTGACCCCAAGCTCTTGAGCCAAGGCGACAGCATGCATGGCGCCGCCGCCGCCAAAGGCGATCAGGGTCAACTCCCGGGGATCATGGCCACGACTCAACGACACCAGTTTCAATGCGTTGACCATGTTGTCGTTGGCGATCCGAATGATGCCGCGGGCGATTTCACAGGCGGGTAGCTTCAGGCGCTCGCTCAGTGGGTCGAAGGCCTGCTCGACAGCCGCCATATCCGCGACCAGCTCGCCACCGCAGAAGTAGCCGGGGTTGATCCGGCCCAGGGCCAGGTTGGCATCCGTCGTTGTGACCTGCGTACCGCCGTTGCCATAGGCCGCAGGGCCGGGCAGGGCTCCGGCAGACTCGGGGCCGACGTGCATTTTGTCGAATTCGTCGACCCAGGCAATGGAACCACCGCCATTACCGATTTCCACCAGGTCCACCACCGGTACCATGATCGGGTAGCCCGCATTGAGCCGATTGCGTTCAATCCAATAGTCGGTCTTGATCGACACTTGGCCGTTACGTACCAGCGAGCATTTTGCGGTGGTACCGCCGATGTCCAATGCCAGCAGGTTCGGCTCGTCAAGCAGGCGACCGAGCTCGGCGGCGGCCCAAAAGCCGCTGGCAGGCCCCGACTCGACCATGGTGATGGGAATGTCCCGGGCATGGGTCACACTGTCGACGCCGCAGTTGGACTGCATGATGTACAGCGGTGCCTTGTAGCCACCTTCGCGCAGGCCGGTCTCCAGGTTATCGAGGTAGCGTGCGGCGATGGGTTGGACGTAGGCCGAGAGCACTGTGGTACTGGAGCGTTCGTATTCGCGCCACTCGCGAGTGATCTGATGTGAGGCAACGACCGAGACCTCGGGCCAGAGCCGCTGTACTTCTTTCAGTACCGCCTGCTCATGAACCGGGTTGGCGTAGGCGTGCAACAGGCAGATGGCAATGGCTTGAACCCCGTCGGCGCGAAACGCATCGAGTATGTCCACCAGGCCTGAAAGATCCAGCGGTTCACGCTCGCTGCCGTCGGTATGCAGGCGACCAGCTATCTCGCGCCTCAGGTAGCGAGCCACGAAGGGCGCTGGCTTGACCCATTTCAAGTTGAAGTAGTCCGGGCGATTGGCCCGGGCAATCTCGAGGATGTCGCGAAAGCCTTGAGTGGTGATCAAGGCCGTCTTTACGCCTCGACGCTCGGTCAAGGCGTTAATGACCACCGTGGTGCCATGGGCGAGAAAGTCGACGGTTTCCAGTGCGATGTTCGCTTTCTGGATGACGTTGAGCACACCCTTGGCGAAGTTCGGTGGTGTGGTATCGACCTTGGCGGTGCGAATGATTTGTTGGCCGGTGGCCGGGTTGCTTTCGAAATAGACCAGGTCGGTAAATGTCCCACCGACATCGGTCGCTACACGCACAGTTTTACCGTCCATATCCACAGGGCATCTCCTGATGTGATTGTTGTTATCGGAGCTGGCAGAGCGTTGGGGCTCTCGCTGTTTAGACGGATGCTAGAGGGCGGTGAGCGGGGGTTACTACCTGCGGCACGGGTAGTTCATGGCGCGATTTCCACAGCGCCTACCCGGATGGGTAGGCGGGTGGGCTCAGAGAGAGGAATCAAGAACACCGAGGCGCAACGCTGCACTGATGGCGGCCGTGCGATTGTCTACCGACAGCTTGGCGAAGATGTGTTTAAGATGAAATTTCACGGTGTTTTCAGAGATGTTCAACGCTTGCGCGATCGTCTTGTTTGGCTGGCCGCTGACGAGCAAGGTGAGGATCTGTGTCTCCTTGGCGCTGAATGGCATGCGGGCGCGCACCGGGTGTGCCCGCCAGCCTCGCAGCCGCGTAAGGATGGCTGCCTGACCAGGGAGTATTTCAGGGCAGGCTTCCAGCGCCGGCAGCAGACTTGGACCCACTTCCAGCAGCAGGCCCGGCAAGATCTGCTGAGGTATCGATGCCAGGATCGGTGTCAGATCGTTGGTTTCCAGCGTTGACTGGCCTTTGCCATAGGCGACTAACGCCAGCAGTTGCAGGCGCCACGCAGGGAGGCACAAACCTTTGTCTTGCAGCACTTTGCCTTCTTGATGCAAGCGGGTCAGCGCGGCGGCGGAACGTCCCGAGGCCAGTTGCAGGCGGGCCAGTGCCAAGGTGGCTGCTTCATGGTTACGCCAGTCATCGCGGTCACCTGCAATACGTTCAAGGTCGGCTTGCAATGCCTCCTCGCGAGCCTTTACCAGGGAGCCGCACTGCACCAGCAAATCGACCCGCCATGCGTTGACCAATCGTGTCAGCCGCAGCCATTCACGGGTGTCCGCCAACTGTGCCACCTGTTCCAGTTCTCGCAGCGCCACCTGCATGCCTTGACCGCGCAGCGTGGTGCGCCACGCGATTTCGGCTGTTGTGGCGGCGATATCCAACCAGCCATCCGTCTGTTCGAGGGATGCCCAGCCGTCCCGCCACCAGGTTGTTGCCTCGGACCATGCACCTTGCCAGTAACAGTGTTGCGCCTTAAGGCAGCCGACTAGCGCGTTGACTGAGCTTTCACGGCCAAACTGATCGCCTGAAATGGCCAGCGCCTCGTCGACCATGCGACTCGACTGGGTAATGTTGCCCATCAAGGAAAGTACTTGCGCCTCATGAATACGGCAGTAATTTTCACCGCGCGGAATGTCGACCAGGCGCATCTTGATGTGGGCTGTGCGGATGGTTTGCAGCGCAAGGGGCAGTTCTCCGCGAGTCATGGCGCTCAGGGCCTCTACACAGGCAAGGGTTGCCTGGGCCAGGACTTCTTCGCCCTGCAACTGTACTGGGTCGAACGGACTTGCATGGTTTTCTGCAAAGCGATCGACGTAGGCGTTGGCCAACGTTTGAATGACCTGGAAGTCTCGCTTCAGGCGCCTGTCGTCCTGGATGACGCCTTGCGCCAGCTGTAGCAGTTGAGTGGCTAACCTATGGTCTCCAAGCTTGGCGTGCAGGTACGCTTGGAGCAGCAAAAGGTCAGGCTCGCTGCGCCGTGTTGGCTCATCGAACTGCTGCAACAGGCTTTGTGCATAGCGGATCCCATGCCTCAGTACAGACTCCCATCCCCCTGCGCGCACCACCATATTCACCGCCAGCGCCGTGTCGCTGGCACGTAACGCATGTGACACCGCCTGGATCCAGTCCTTTTCTTGTGCCAACCATTGGGCCGCAGCGCGGTGAATGCGCTGGGCATTTTTGGTGTCACACCGCTTGCTCAGGAAGTCCCGCAGCAGACGGTGGTAGCGGAACCACTGACGCTTGGCGTCCAGCGGGACCAACAGGGCGTCAAGGTGGCTTAATTGTGCAAGCAACTGAGTGCTGTCGGTGCGCTCGCGTATCGCATCAGCGAACCCCGCGTTGAAACGCTCCAGCAATGCGGTATCCATCAGGAAGGATTGACACGCTGGTGGCAAGCGTCCCACGACTTGTTCCGTCAGATAGGCGGCGATATCGGTGACGTGCCCGGAAAACTCGTTCAGGTGGTACAGCGAGCCGTCTCCACTGGCTCGCCACAGCCGAGCCAGTTGCACAGCCACGGGCCAGCCTTCGGTTGTTTCATGTAGATGATGCAGGTCTGACGATGAGAGATCGGGCCCCAGGATCGCGTTGGTTTCGCTCGCTGAAAGTGTCAATTCGCGAGCGGTCACCTCGTGCACCCAGCCCATGGTTTTCCAGCGCGCCAAGGGCCATTGGGGACGAGTACGGCTGGCCACAACCCAATGCAGCCAGGGGGCAGCTTGTTCCAGCAATGCTTGCACAAGGGTATCGAGGTGCTCGTTGGCGGCTGTGTGGTAGTCATCGAGCAGTAGGGTGATGGAGCGGTTCTCCCGCGCCATGCCATGAAGCAAGGCACTGATGGTGCGTTGTGGTTGCGCATCCAGGGATTGAGCTTCTGCCAGCCGTGGCAGGTGCCCGAGATCAAGGCCTGCGTGGTCAAGCGCCAGAATCAGATAGGCCAGGAAACGGTTGGGTTCTGCGTCTGCTTCATCCAGCGATAGCCAGGCAACGATTGCCTGTGGAGAGGTGCGCAGTAGTTCCTGTCGCCACTGCATCAACAGTGTTGTTTTGCCGTATCCAGGGGGAGCCACAAGGAGAATCAATGGCCCATCAATCCTCGTCTTTAATGACGCCAACAAGTCTTGCCGGGGCGTTGAGGTGAGTAACGTCAGCGGCGGTGTCAGTTTGCCGATCCAACGCCAGGTGTACTGGGAGTTACGGGAAGGGTCATGAGTCACGGCAGGAAGGCTCGTGTCGATGGGGTGTGTCTGAACGCTTTATCAGTAATAGGAAAGTAACGTTGAGATGATGAGTAACGGAATGTTTAGATTATGCGGCAGGTTGCTGCTGTGACAGGAGACAGTGCCACTGAGGCCCTGTGAGATTTCGTAAGCCCTTTCCCTGTTTTCCGTAGGAGCAGGGCTTTCTCCCCATGCAGTGCTTGAAACACCACCCCCCGCGGCCATAGCCTCACGTTTTTCCTGACACTGAGGCCCGGCATTGGGTAAGCGAAAAACGGTATGGCCCACGGAGCGGGAAGTTCGACTGCGCTTTATCCTGCTGGCAATCATTGAAACCGCCTCCAATCGAGGCGTTCCCATCGAGCGACTTTTGCTCTCGTACATTCTGCTGCGCAACAAGCCGACCCAGGCGCAGCTGTGGGAGGCCATCAGCGACTGCCTGCTCCTCGATGAGATGAACGGCTTTCGATTTGAACCCGGGTCGGAAGCCGATCGGTTGATGCGCAAAATCAGCAGCGAAACCGATCAGGCCTGACGAACCACCAACACCGGCGTACGCGGCGGTACCAGACGCTTGCTCCCTGTCGACTCATACGCCGACGCCAATCGCAGCAACGCCGAGTCGTCATAAGCCCGTCCGGCAAAGGTCAGCCCCACCGGCATGCCGATGTCCGCCATGATACCCATGGGCACCGTCACTGTCGGCACGCCCAAATGGCGGATGGCGAGGTTACCGTTGGCCACCCATACACCGTTGCTCCACGCGATATCCGCCGACGCGGGATTCACATCCGCATCCGCCGGGCCTACGTCGGCGACGGTCGGAAAAATCACCGCATCCAGCCCCAGCTTATCCATCCAGTCTTCAAGGTCGATGCGCCGAGTTTGTTCCAGGCCGCGTAGGCCATCGGGCACGGTGCTGATCTTGTCCCACGGCGTGATACCGCGCTCGGCCATGCGCACGTATTCGTCCATGCCGGCGGCCAGGTCGTCTTCGCGGTTGGGCAGGGTGCCGGGGTCGTGGGGGAAGATGTTCGGGCCGTCGACATCGGCCAGGCGGTTCAACGCAGGGTCGTTGTTGGCGCGCAGGAAATCATCGAACGCCCAGGCCGACAGTTCCCACAATTCGTCGTGGAGGAATTCTTTCGACACCAGGCCTCGGGTAAACACTTTCGGTGCGCCCGGGCGATCGCCTTCGCAATTGGAAACCAGCGGGAAATCCACCTCGACCACTTCTGCACCGGCCGCTTCGAGTGCCTTGCGCGCGGCTTCCCAGAGGTCAATCACCGAGGCGCGGGTTTTGATTTGCTGGCCAGTAGGGCCGCCGATTCCCGGCTCGTTGCTGGTGCCTGCCTCAGGGTCGGCGTTGATGTACATGCGTGGCACGCCGAAGCGTTTGCCGGCGAGTGCATCGCCGGTCGCGGCCAGGTCTGCGTAGGACTGCGGGCGTACCGAGGCGACGCTGGGGATCGGCACCCAGGGTTGCATCCGCCACAGGTCGCCGCGCGTGTCGGGGTCTTCTGCGACCACGACGTCGAGCACTTCAAGCAGGTCGGCCATGGTCCGGGCGTAAGGCACGACCACGTCCATGGTCGGAGTCAGCGGCCAGTTGCCGCGTACCGAGATCACGCCACGGGACGGGGTGTAGGCACACAGGCCATTGTTGGAGGCCGGGCCGCGCCCGCTGGACCAGGTCTCTTCCGCCAGGCCAAATGCCGCGAAGCTCGCCGCAGTGGCCGTGCCGGCGCCGTTGGAGGAGCCCGACGCGAACGGCGCGGTCAGGTAGTCGGCGTTGTACGGGCTCTCGGCCCGGCCATACACTCCGCGCTGCATGCCACCGTTGGCCATGGGCGGCATGTTGGTCTTGCCCAGGCAAATGGCTCCGGCGGCGCGCAGCCGCTCAATGGTGAACGCGTCGCGGTAGGCAACCAGGTTCGCGAAAGCCGGGCTGCCGGAGGCGGCGGTGAGGCCTTTGACCAGGTAGCTGTCTTTGGCGGTATAGGGAATGCCGTCGAGCGGGCCCAGGGTTTTGCCGCTGGCCCGACGTGCATCGCAAGCGCGCGCTTCCTCCAGTGCTTGAGGGTTGCGCACCACCACGGCGTTGAGGGCAGTGGCGGTGTCGGGGGCGTCGTAGGCGTCGATCCTGGCGAGGTAGGCCTCTACCAACTCAACTGCCGTGGTCTGGCCGGACTCGAGCGCAGCGCGCAGTTGGGCAATGGAAACTTCGGTTACTTCGATCACGTGGTTATCGCCGGGTGCAGAAAAGGGGGAGGGGGTTGAGTGCTGACTCAATCCATTCAGTGAAAGTAGCTTACTGATAGATTTTTCATAGCGCCAGAGAATGGCATCCCTTACTGTGGCCCCTCAATTTCCTTATCGATAACGGTGCGGTTTATGTCCGATGAAGTGCGGCTTGTCGTCATCATTAATACCCAGCCCGGGCGGGGTGCGGACCAGTTGGCCGCGTTTGCCAGACTGGCGCCGCTGGTGCGGGCTGAAGCGGGTTGCATCCAGTACGACCTGCATCCTGTTGAGGGCAAAAGCGACAGTTTTGTGTTGATCGAGACGTGGGCTTCAAAGGCGGCGCTTAAGGATCACCACGCAGCTCCTCACATGCTGGAAGCCGCCAAGCACAACTCGACATTCCGTGCGGGCCCCTCCAACGTATTGGTGCTGGAGCCGGCGGTCCAGGTACGTTGACTTCAACCCGGCGGCTCTAGGGTTTATCATTGGCCCTTCATTTTTTGCTGCCCGGAAAGATTTCGATGTTGTTTACAAGGACTGTCATGGCGAGCGCACTGCTCGCCGTTCTGGCCACCCCGGCCCACGCGTCCAACCTGGACCTGACCTACGAGGCACCGATCCTCAGCGCTGTACCCCTCACGCCGCAGGCTGAGCCGAAGCCGCGTTTCCCAGTCAAAAGCGTTGCGGCCGTGACCGTGGAAAACAGCTGCACCGGCCGCGAGTGCACCTACGAAGGCGACATCAGCCTGCCCCGCGAGGAGCAGACTGTGCGGCGTTTTTCCATCGGTATTCAATAAAACCAACGGGCGCCTCAGACAATCCCATACCGGGGCGCCGGCTTGCCTGTTTGCGTTGCCGCAAACAACGCACCGCGCGCCGCGTCATAGGTGTCCCACAACGAACCATCGGCCACCGATGGCCAGGTGATCGTCTCGCCCTGATCCAGCCCGGCCAGTGCCGCGTCCACCAGGTTTTCGGTGGTCATGACCGACTCCTGTTGCAGTGCCGAAAGCGGAATGCCCGAGGCGTCCCAGATCTCGGTAGCGGTAGACCCCGGCAACACGATCTGCACCTTCACCCCGGTTTCCGCCAGTTCCGCTTGCAGGCCACGGCTGAACGCCAGGACATAGCTTTTGGTGCCGCTGTACACGGAACTGACCGGCAGCGAATGCACGCTCAACACTGACGCCACGTTGATGATCACACCCTCATTGCGCACGAGCATGCCCGGCAGCGCCGCGTGGGTCAGGCGGGTGAGGGCGGTGATGTTCAGGGCGATCTGGGTCGTGGAATCTTCGACCGAGGATTGAGCCAGCGGGTGCAGGCGGGCCAGGCCGGCGTTATTCACCAGCACGTGGATTGCCGGGTTGCTGGCGAGCAGGCTTTCGACACGGGCGAGGTTGGCGGGGTTAACCAGGTCGGCGCCGAGGGTCTGGACCTGGCGCCCGTGGGCTTGAGTGATCTTCGCCGCCAGGGCTTTGAGGCGGTCTTCACGACGGGCGACCAGGATCAAATCGTAGCCGCGAGCCGCCAATCGGTCGGCATACACAGCGCCAATACCGGAAGACGCGCCAGTGATGAGGGCAATTTTTGTGGAAGCGGGGGTCGACATGAACGGCTCCAATAGATGAGTACTCAACCAATATTGTTGAGGGCTCAAGTTATAGGCTTGGCGTTTGTCCTTGTCAATGGTTTAGTACTCAATCATTCTAGGGGCATGGAGGAGCTGAAAATGCCCATTGAGAAGACTGACAAGCCTGATGATCGCGCCGACCTTTTGAGTCTGCTCGGCGATGTGGCGTGCACCAACAACGCACTGCGCCGTGCCGCCAGGCGACTGGGCCAACTGTATGACGAAGCACTGGCACCGATTGGCCTGAAGGCCACACAGGTCGGCTTGCTGGGTGAAATCACCCGGCTGTCGGCGGTTGACGAGCAGGCGGGGCCGACGTTGCAGGAGCTGGCCGGACGCCTGGCGATCCTGATGTCGGCGCTGACCCACGCCATGAAGCCGCTGGTGCGCGACGGGATCGTCGAGCTACGTCCGGACGCCCTGGACAAGCGCACCAAACGCTGTGTGCTCACGCCCAAGGGCGAAGCGCTGTTCAATGAGGCGCTGGTGTTCTGGGCGTCTGCCAACAACCGGGTGGAGGAGGTGCTGGGGCATGATTCGGCCGCGCAGTTGCGCGGCATGGCAGACCATATCGCCTCCGACGCGTTTTTGGCGGACTACAACAGCCAGTCCGCGCAGGCATAAGCCAGATCCTTTCGTTATTAGACAGACGCCGTTCGCGCATCCGATGCTGAGCCCCTCTCGATCAGGGGCTTTCCATGACCACTCCACGCCAACTGAAACTGGGCGCGTTCATGCGCCCGGTCAGCATCCACACCGGCGCCTGGCGCTATCCCGGCGCTTACCGTGACGCCAATTTCAATTTCACGCACCTCAAGGCTTTTGCCCAAACCCTGGAGAAGGCACGTTTCGATGCCTTCTTCATGGCCGACCACCTGGCCTTGCTCAACATGCCCATCGACGCGTTGAAGCGCAGCCACACCGCCACGTCATTCGAACCGTTCACCTTGTTGTCGGCCCTCAGCCAGGCCACCGAGCACATCGGCCTGGTGGCCACGGCCTCGACTACCTACGACGAACCGTTCCACATTGCCCGTCGCTTTGCGTCCCTGGATCACTTGAGCAATGGTCGCGCGGGTTGGAATATCGTCACCACCGCCAACCCGGATGCCGCGCAGAATTTCGGCCTGGAACAGGCCTACGATCACGACGAGCGCTACGCCCGTGCGCGGGAGTTCTACGATGTGGTGACCGGGCTCTGGGACAGTTGGGCCGATGATGCCTTCATCCGCGATGCCGACAGCGGCGTGTACTTCGACCCGGACAAACTGCACACCCTCAACCATCACGGTCGCTACCTCAACGTGCGCGGCCCGCTGCACATTGCGCGGCCAGTGCAGGGCTGGCCGGTGATCGTGCAGGCCGGTGCCTCGGAGCCAGGCCGGCAATTGGCGGCGGAAACCGCCGAGGTGATTTTTGTCGCGCCGGGCACCCTGGAAGAAGGGCGCAAGTTCTATGGGGATATCAAGCGCCGGATGCTGGCGGTGGGGCGGCATCCCGACCACCTGAAGATTCTGCCCGGGGCGTTTGTGGTGGTCGGCGATACGCGGGAAGACGCGCGGCGGATTCGTGCGCACCTCGACAGCCTGGTGCATTACGAAAGCGCGATTGCCTCGCTGTCGATAGCGCTGGGTACCGACGCGACCAAGTTTGATTCCGACCAATACCTCCCGGCGATTCCCCAAACCAACGCCAGCCAAAGCTCCCGCGAACGAGTACTGGCGCTGGCTGACCGCGAGCAGTTGACGGTGCGCCAATTGGCCCAACGCCTTGGCGGGTATGCGGGCTTGTCGTTTGTCGGCACGGCCCGCAGCATTGCCGATGAGATGCAGCAGTGGCTGGAAGAAGAGGGCAGCGATGGCTTCAACATCATGTTCCCGTGGCTGCCGGGCGGTCTTGATGATTTTGTCGCCAAGGTGGTGCCCGAGTTACAGGGGCGCGGGATCTTCCGGCGGGAGTACGAAGGCTCTACCCTGCGGGAAAACCTTGGACTGCCGCGTCCGGCGAACCGCTTCTTCGCCGAATGAGCGGGTATTTTCAGCGTGGTTAGATCGTTTATTTCCTTCTGATTGGAGCCCATTCCCCAATCGCATATCCATCACGCCGGTTCGGCCCTGATAACGGAGCCGGTCGGCGTGATCGCGTCATTAAATCCGTCATCGCAGAATTATCGGCTGTCTCGCTCCGATAAAACCCCATGCAACGTCTATTTCTGCTGCTGGGCCAGCGCCTTGCGCCGTTGCGTCCCATCTCTAGAATCGGCCCCAGAACTTACTCATTTCCTGTCGATTACGGAGTTTCGAACATGATGAACGCCATGCAGATGCCAATGAACAACGCGATGCCAATGATGCCGATGATGGGCATGCCGATGATGATGGCCACCATGACCTGCACGATGACCGACGAGGCCATGATGTGCACCATGAAGCCGGCCGCCGGCATGGACATGGCGATGTTCAAGAACAACGCCGAAATGATGGCGATGATGATGAACTGCGGCATGCCGATGATGATGCAGTGCGCCAACATGTCGATGATGTGCATGTCGAAAGACGGCATGGCGATGATGAACAGCATGTCCACCCTGAACATGCCGATGATGATGCCGATGGGCATGCCCATGCCGATGATGAAGTGCGTCATGGAATGCAAGATGGAAGCCGACTGCATGACCTGCACCATGATGCCGATGCCAGGCATGAGCATGGACATGATGAACAACTGCTGCATGCTGATGATGAAGATGATGAACGACTGCGCCATGCCGATGATGATGAGCTGCAACGGCATGCCGATGATGTGCTGCACCTGCTGATTCGTTTGGCGTGAAACCAGAAAGCCCCGGCGAGTGCCGGGGCTTTTTGCGTTTCAGTCCAGGCGTTCCGGGTAGGTGATTACCAGGAACGCCACCGCCTCACTGTCCGCCGGGTTTCGATAGCGGTGGGGCTGGTCGGCGTAGAACAGGATCGAATCACCGGTGGACAGCAGGTAGCGTTCGTCGTTGACGCTGACTTCCAGCACGCCCTGGGCCACAACCAGATTTTCTTGAATCCCCGGCCCGTGACCTTCAGAAACTTCTTCGCCGAGTGCCTTCAGGCGTATCTCGTAGAACTCCGACTGGCGTGCCATATCGTAGGGAAACAGCGCACGGCTGATGAAACTGCCGTCGGCACTCACCAAGCGTTTGCTCTGTTGTGCCGGCAGCAGTTCAACCCCTTCGAACGCACGGTTTTCCAGGAAGGCGGCCACCGAGACTTTCAAGCCTTTGGCAATCTTGCACAGCACTTTGATCGACGGCACGCTGCGCCCGGATTCAATCTGCGCCAGCATCGCCCGGCTCACGCCGCAATTGCGCGCCAGGGCGTCCAGCGACAGGTAGCGTTTACTGCGCAGGCGTTGCAGGTTCTGCGCGACGCACTGGCCGATGGCGTCATCGTCGCCGCTGTTGCAATCCTTGGGTTTGGAGGGGAGGTCGGGCACTTCGGGAAGCGCGTGCAGGAAATTCATTGCCTCACGCCCGGCGGGTATCGCTGGAGGTGGTGACGTGTGCGGTAAACACCGCGACCCCGGCCCGTGCCGCGTACATCGCCCACATCAGTTCAGCCGCTGCGCGAGCCTGGCGGCGTTTGCGGTGGAGGGTGAAATCGATGACGGTGGCGGATGTTTGCATGACGTAAATCTCTGGGGACTCAATGGCCCTACAGTAATCCGTGGCGCTTATTTCCATAAATACTGAGTTTGCATTTGGTAATTCGATTTCGGACTTAACGCCGATTGGGGCCTGTACGTCCATCAGTGGTGACCCGTCGGGCTTCACAGGCTTCCCACCACAGACCTTGTGCCGGACCGAGCCCGTCGCAAAAACGAATTCCAAGGATTTACCCCCATGCCCCCCGCGTTTCCGTTCCCCGCACGAAAAGCCTGGCCCTTGCTGGGCTTTGGCGCCGCCCTGAGCTTCAGCCCTGTCACCCAGGCCGACGACACGCTGCAACTGGCTCCCGTCGAAGTCAGCAGCGCTGAACTCAGCGCCGATGAACTGGCCCAGATCCAGCTCAAGAGCGTTCCCGGCGCCACCAACTACATCGACATGGGCAGCGTCGAGCAAGGGCGGATGAGCACCAACGAGGACGTGTTCAAGTACCAGGCCGGCGTGTACGCCAAGGCCGCGAACAACGAAGGGGTGAAGCTTTCCATTCGTGGCTCGGGCATCAACCGGGGCCCCGGCGCCCATGCGTCCGGCCTGTACGAAACCTTCGACGGCCTGCCGCTGACCGGCCCGGGCGGCACGCCCTACGAACTCAAGGACCCGTTGTGGCTCAGCCGGGTTGAAGTGCTGCGCGGCGCCAATGGTTTTGACCAGGGCGCATTGGCCCTCGGTGGTGCGGTCAACTACGTCACCCACACCGGCTACGACGCCCCAAAATTGCAAGTGCGCTACGAAGCCGGCAGCCATGGCTACGCCCAACGGGAAATCAGTTCGGGGCAGGTGCTGGGGGATGCCGACTACTACATCAGCCTCACCGATTCGCACTACGACGGTTTCCAGAACCACAGCGCCGGCAGCGGCAAGGGCATGGCGGCCAACTTCGGCTATCGCTTCAACCCCGACCTGGAAACCCGCTTCTACTTCCGCTACCGCGAAACCGATAACGATTCCCCCGGCAAGCTGACCCGCGACCAGATCAGCCACGACCCACGCGCCGCCGCCAGCCTCAACGTGACGCGCGACTCCAAGCGCCTGCAACCGGGCTCGACCTGGATCGCCAACAAAACCACCCTGCGCCTGGACGACAGCGCCCGGGTCGAGGTCGGGCTGGCGTATCACGACTATCCGATGGACCTGCGTGAAGGCACCAACCGTCTCAAGGTCGCCTACACCGACGTCAGCGGCACTCTGAACTACATCCGCCAGGACACGTTGTTCGGGCGCGACAGCAAGACCACTATCGGTTTGCGCACGACTCAGGCGATGCCTAACAACGGCGGCTCGGAATTCGTGCGGATCCCGACCGGCAATACCGCCATTTATGCACCCGGCACCAAGACCCGCGATTACAGCTACCTGGGTTCCGACACCGTGCTGCATATCGGCAACGACCTGGAGTTGGTGCCGGACCTTTGGCTGACCACCGGGTTGGCGGCGATCTACACCCGCCGTGAAACCGAAGTCAGCTATCCGGAAACCCACACGCCGGTCAGCCAGCACGATTGGGATTACGCGCCACGGGTTGGCTTGCGTTATGACTTCAGCCCGCAACTGCAGGTGTATGGCAACCTGAGCCGCTCGGTTGAGCCGCCTCATGCGTGGTCGATGATTTGGGGTTCCAACAAGTATTTCCCTAAGGACAGTGGCTCGGCTGCCGGGCTGCAACGTGAAGGCGTGAAGCTGAAAAACCAGACTGCAACCACCCTGGAAATCGGCGGCCGCGGTGAAGAATGGTTTGGCCAATGGGACTTGGCGCTGTACCGTTCCGAGGTGCGCCACGAACTGCTCAGCGTCGAAACCCAAGCCGCGACCTCGACCACCTCTGCAATCATCGCCGAGTCCAACGCCAGCCCCACGGTGCACCAAGGCGTGGAACTGAGCCTGATCAGCCCGCTGTGGGATGGCGGCCGCACCGGCCAACTCGCCTTGCGCCAGGCCTACACCTACAGCGACTTCCACTACCGGAACGACGACCGCTTCGGCGACAACACCTTGCCCGGCATCCCCAAGCACTACTATCAGGCGCAATTGCGCTACAGCCATCCCAGCGGTTTCTACACCAGCCTCAATGGCGAGCACTCATCGCGGGTGGCAGTGGACTACGCCAATTCCTACTACGCGGCGGCCTACA
Source organism: Pseudomonas sp. TH34 (assembly GCF_016650865.1). Classification (NCBI taxonomy): domain Bacteria; kingdom Pseudomonadati; phylum Pseudomonadota; class Gammaproteobacteria; order Pseudomonadales; family Pseudomonadaceae; genus Pseudomonas; species Pseudomonas sp. TH34. The sequence continues at coordinate 33,975 of NZ_JAEKFB010000005.1, read as the reverse complement.
CGCTGCTCGGCGCGACGGTCGGGTATGACGCGCCGAAGCACGACTGGCAAGCCTGGGTCGACCTGCGCAACCTGACCAACCAGCGCTACGCCAATACGGTCACGCCGGGTTATGACGACAAGGGGCTGGACGTAGCGCGGTCCACGCCGGGAGATGGCATGGGCGTGTACACCGGGGTTTCCTGGAGCTGGCGTTAATCAGCCAAGCAAAGATCAACTGTGGGAGCTGGCTTGCCTGCGATAGCATCACCTCGGTGTAACTGAAACACCGAGTCGCGTGCATCGCGGGCAAGCCCGGCTCCCACATTGGATCGGGTTTACGGGCTGATTTTTTTGATTTTAACGCTGGTTTTTTTGTAACAATTACGTGTATAAGATAAAGCCTGCTCAACCGAAAGATGATTTTTCATGAGCAGTTAGTTGCTTGCGCCACTGGCGTGGGTAATTAAGTGTGTACGCACATGGAATGTCGCGTTACGCGCAAATACAGTTATCCAACTGTCAGCAATCAACTTGATAGCGTAGTCATCTCATCACGAAGTGGCTTTTGCACTGTCGGGACCCGTTGCGCCTGTTTTATCGCCTTAAACTTAATTAATCTGCTGTAAATGGAGTATTACCATGCAAAGGAAAGCATTGTTCAAATACGTCGCGTTGTTGTGGGTGCCGCTGATGGCGGGCTGTATCAGCACCCCGCCTTCACAGGCACCGGAGCGCGCCGTCCAGGCGCCGCTCGAACAGGCCGTCACGGTCGATAATTGTTCCCAGGGCTGCCCTTCGGGCGGTGGGCCGCTGACGTTGAATCGCCAGGCCTACAGCCTCAATAACAATGCGTCGACCAAGTTCGCCAACTGGGTGGCTTACCGGATCACCAAGTCCACACCGGCCAGCGGGCGCCCGCGTAACTGGCAGACGGACCCGGCGATTCCGGCGGGTGAAACCCTTGACCCTGTTGACTATAACGGTGCCAACGTGGCGCTCAAGGTCGACCGTGGGCACCAGGCGAACCTGGCGTCGATGGCGGGCGTCTCCGATTGGCAGACCCTCAATTACCTGTCCAACATCACCCCGCAAAAGTCCGATTTGAACCAGGGCCCTTGGGCACGCCTGGAGGATCAGGAGCGCAACCTGAGCCAGGACGCGGCGGTGGATGAGGTGTATGTGATGACCGGCCCGCTGTATGAGAAATTCATCGGCACCCTGCCGGGGACCAACAAGGTCCACACGATTCCCAGCGGCTACTGGAAGATTGTTTCCGTGGGCAAGTCGCCGCAAGACGGTCTTTATGCCTCGTTCATCATGAATCAGGAAACTCCTAAGGGTGCGAACTTCTGTGATTACCGCGCGACGGTCGAACAGATTGAACAGCGTTCCGGGCTGACATTCTGGAATGAGTTGCCCCAAGCGGTACAAACTGCACTTAAGTCGAAGCAAGGGCAACTTCCGCAGAGGATTGGCTGCAAGTAACCGTCGCACTTTAGACGTTCGTCATTAATTGTCATGCGTCCATTAAGTTGGCAGGTACGCAAGTGCCTGTCGACTTTTGCTGTTTCTAACTAAGTGCAGTGTTAATACTTCAGTTAAAAGGTAGTTGCCCTCTACCTGCATCCCGTTAACCACCCATCACCGTGACGGCTTCGATCGGCGAGCCCCTTGCTCCCCCTCCGTTTTACTGTCATCGTTTGCGCAATTGGTAATCTTTCTTGTTTGAGAAATTTTTGCGCATGCATGACTTTCCTGTAGCCAAGGCTGATACAGCCCGTCGCCAGCAGACCCTCACCGCCCTCTACAGCGACCACCATTCCTGGTTGCACGGTTGGCTGCGCAAGAAACTCGGCTGCTCACAACATGCCGCCGACCTGGCCCACGACGCGTTTATCCGCATCCTGCTGCTGGCCGAACCCCACACCATCAAGGAACCCCGGGCTTTCCTGGCAACGACGGCGGGGCGCTTGATGATTGATGGCGCGCGTCGGCGGCGGATCGAGAAGGCCTACATGGAAGCCCTGGCGATTCAGAGCGAGGACGCCGGTATGCCGGATCCGGCGGCAATTCATGTGGCACTCCAGGCCCTGGAACGAATCGCCGACATGCTCACCGGCTTGCCCGCCAAGGCCCGCGAAGCCTTTCTGCTCAGCCGCCTCGACGGGCTGACCTACAGCGAAATCGCCGCACAACTTCAGGTGTCACCCAGCACCGTGAAGAACTACATCTCCAGCGCGCTGGTGCACTGCTATCACACCCTGCACGGGGCGGACCCGCTGTCGTGAGTTCCGAGCAGATCATCAGTGAAGCCGCCCGTTGGCTGACGTTGTTGCACGACGATCACGTGACTGAAGCCGACCGTGCCGCATTCGATGCTTGGTGCCAGGCCGACCCACGGCATGCTGTCGCAATCGAACGGATGCGCAGCCTATGGGGCAGCCTCGACGCATTGCCCGCCGCTCCGGCGCGCCTTGCCCTGAACCGCGCGTTTGCCCCGCAAAAACCAAGGTTTGCCGCCCGTGGTACCCAGGCCGTTGCGCTGTTGGGTGTATTGCTGTGCGGTTGGGCCGGGATTGAGCGGCTGCCGGTATGGATGGCCGACCAACGCACCAGCGTTGGCGAACGGCGTCAGGTGGCACTGACCGACGGCAGCCAGGTGCAGCTCAACAGCAACTCTGCCCTGGACGTGAAGTTCGACGGCCACCAACGGGTGATCGAACTGTTGCAGGGCGAGATGTGGGTCGAGGTGGCCAAGGACGCGCAACGGCCGTTCGTGGTGCATACCGACCAGGGCACGGCCACGGCGTTGGGCACGCGGTTCCTGGTGCGCAAGGCCGAGAACGGCTCGACCGTAGTCACCGTGATCGAGTCTACCGTGGCCGTCAAAGGCGATAGTGCAGGCGACGTGAAAGTGCCGGCAGGGCAGAAGTCCACAATCAAGGACGGACACGCCAGCGACCCGCAACCCATCGGCAATGCCGACCCGGACGCCTGGACCCGCGGCCTGCTCAAGGTCGACGACCAACCCCTGAGCGAGGTGCTGCAAACCCTCGCCGGTTATCGGCATGGGCTGGTGCGCTTTGACCCGCAGGCGCTGCAAGGGTTGCGCGTGTCGGGGGTGTTCAAGCTCGACGACACCGGCGCGGCCCTGGCGTCACTGGCGGATAACCTGCCGATCAAGGTCGAGTACTTCACCGATTTGGTGGTGGTGATCAAGCCGCTGTGAAACGTGTGAATAAAAACTGCTCTCATTCATACCCGATTTTCCGACATGGCCGTCATGACTAATAGAACCCCCATTTCCCAGGACTTCTCATGTCGCGCCTTGCTCGTCCCTTACAGCCACTGGCCCTTTCAGTGGCGATGGCTTTTGCCGCTGTACCCCTGCTGACCGTTCAAGCGTCCTTCGCGGCTGAAAGCGCCGCGTTTTCGATTCCTGCCGGTGACCTGAGCCAGGCCCTCAACAGCCTCGCCGAACAGGCGGGCCTGGTATTGGCCTTTGATCCGAGCCTGACTCGGGGCAAACGCAGCAATGGCCTGAACGGGCAGTACAGCACCGACGCCGCCCTGGCCCAATTGTTGGCTGGCAGCGGCTTGCAAGCCCTGAAGATTGCCGACGACCGCTACCGCCTCGAAGCCATCCCGCACACCGACGGCGCCATGGAGTTGCAGGCCACCACCATCAGCGGTGCGTATCAGTCGGAAAACCCCACCGGCCCGGTGTCGGGTTACGTGGCCACCCGCAGCCTGTCGGGCACCAAGACCGACACCGCGCTGATCGAAACCCCACAGTCGATCTCCGTGGTCACCAAAGACCAGATGCGCGCGCAGAACGCCGAGAGCCTCAACCAGATCCTGCGCTACAGCGCCGCCGTGATCCCGGAAACCCGTGGCTCCACCGCCTCGCGCCTCGATCAGTTGACCATCCGTGGCTTTGCCCCGGCGACCTACCTCGATGGCCTGCGCATGCCCTCGAGCCGGGATGCCTTGCCGCAAAAAGACGCCTTCGACCTGGAGCGCGTCGAAGTGCTGCGTGGGCCGGCGTCGGTGCTGTACGGGCAGGGCACCCCCAGCGGCGTGATCAACATGGTCAGCAAGCGCCCGCTGGATACGCCGTTCCATGAAGTCGGCGTCGAGTACGGCACCTTCAACAAGAAGCGCACCACCTTTGACTTGAGCGGCCCGCTGGACGATCAAGGCGTGTATTCCTACCGTGTCGCCGGCCTGTTTGACGATGCCGACGGCCAGATCGACCACACCGAAACCCGTCGCCAATCCCTGTCCACCGCCTTCACCTGGAGCCCGGACGACAACACGTCGCTGACCTTGCTTGGGCATTTCCAGAAGGATCCCAAAGGCGCGTCCTACGGTTCAATGCCGGCTTGGGGCTCGGTGCTGCACAGCCCAACCGGGCGCAAGATCGACGTGGATTTCTACGACGGCGAGAAAAGCTTCGAGAAGAGTGACCGCGAGTATTACTCCATCGGCTACGCCTTCGAGCATCACTTCAACGATGTCTGGACCGTGCGTCAGAATGCCCGCTATCTGCGCAGCGAAGGGCAATACCGCAGCCTCTACAGCAACTACCTGGAGAGCGATTACCGCACCATCCGCCGCTCGACCATCGCCAGCGACGTGAACATCGACGCCTATGCCCTCGACAACCAGTTGCAGGCCAAATTCGACACCGGCCCGCTGCAGCACACCGTGCTGATGGGCGCCGACTACCAGAACACCAGCACCGATACCAAGTCGGGCAGTGGCGTGTACACGGCAGGGCCTACGCTGGATATTTTCGACCCGGTCTACGGCGCGGCCGTGCCGGTACCGGCCTACACCAGCGACGCCACCTCGCGCAGCGAGCAAACCGGCGTGTACTTGCAAGAGCAGATGAAGTGGGACAAATGGGTGCTGTTGATGGGCGGGCGTTATGACTGGGCCAGCACCGACAACAGCACCCTGGCCATGACGACCCAGAAGAAGACCAAATCCAGCCAGGACAGCAAAGCCTTCACCGGCCGCCTGGGCCTGGTCTATCTGTTCGATAATGGCTTGGCGCCGTATGTCAGCTACTCGGAATCTTTCCAGCCGCAATCCGGCACGGGCTATGGCGGCTCAACGTTCCAACCGACTGAAGGCAAGCAGACCGAAATCGGCATCAAGTACCAGCCGCCGGGCAGCAACAGCTTCATCACGGCGGCCATCTTCGACCTGCGCCAGACCAACGTGCCGACACTGGACCCGGACGCTTCCCACCTGTGCAACGGCTCGCGCTGCCAGATCCAGGACGGTGAAGTGCAATCCCGAGGGTTTGAACTCGAAGGCAAGGCCAGCCTGAACGACAACCTGGATATCACGGCGGCCTATGCCTACCTGGATAACCGCATCAGCAAGTCCAACAACACCGTGCGCTATGCGCCCATCAGTGACATCGGCGTCGGCCCGGCCGTGGCTGCCGAAGGCACTACCACCTATGCCGTACCGCGTCATACCGCATCGGCCTGGGCGGATTACACCCTGCATGACGGCACGTTGAAGGGCTTCGGTGTGGGGGCCGGTGCGCGGTATGTCGGTTCGTCATGGGGCGATACCGCCAACACCTTGAAGGTACCGGGCTACACCTTGTTCGATGCAGCGGTGCACTACGACATCCCGCATATTAATCGCCAGGGTGACAACCTGCGCCTGGCGGTGAACGCTACCAACCTGGCGAATAAAGAGTACGTCGCGTCCTGCTATTCCTACTCGTGGTGCTGGTATGGCTCACAGCGCACCGTGCAGGCCAGCGCGACGTATCAGTGGTAAATAAAAAAGCCTTGGCGAAAGGATTCGGGAGCAGCATCGCCAAGGCCAAAAACAGTTAGTTCGCCATCGGCCCAATCAGTTTGGAAACCACCGGCGCCTGCCACTGCTCCAGGGCATCAATCAGGGCGCCGGGGTCTTCGTTGAAGATCAGCATCTGGCTGTGCTCGACCTTCATGAAGCCTTCCTTCACGGTGTGATCCAACAGGGCGCGCACCGGGTTGAAGAACCCCTCCGTATTCAGGCACGCCACGCCCTTTTGGTGTTCGCCTACCTGGGTCAGCGTGGCTGCTTCAAACAATTCTTCCAGTGTTCCCAGCCCGCCGGGCAAGGCAATGAACGCGTCGGCGCAGTCGCTCATACGTGTCTTGCGGCTGCGCATGTCGTGGGTCACTTCATGATGGGTGAGCCCGGCGTGGGAGTGGCCGCGCTCATGCAGCAGCCGGGTGATGATGCCGACGACCTCGCCACCTTCCGCCAACACCGCATCCGCCATCACGCCCATCAAGCCTTTGTGGGTGCCGCCGTAGACCAGGCGAATGCCGCGCCGGGCGATTTCCCGGCCCAGGGCCTGGGCGCCTTCCGCGTACTGCGGGTTGAAGCCGAAATTGGTACCGCAGAAAACCGCAAGGCTGCGCAGGGGAGTGGGCATGGAGATTCCAGGCTGGTGAGTACAAGCCGTCCAGCATGGCGGCCCCGTCTTGAGGGCGAAAGAGCCAAGAACCGGCTTGCGGATCAGGCCATGAGTGCATCCAGGATGCGTTTTCCAAGGACCTCGGCGACGGTCTCCGATTCGATATTGGCAAAGCCCAGCAGCAGGCCGGGGCCGGTCTGGCCCTGAATATTCCAGTCGCTCAAGGCTTCGGCATAAATGCCGGCCTGTGCCAGTCGCTCCACGCACAGGCGGTCGGACTGGTGCGCGTTGAGTCGCAGGATCAAATGCATCCCGCCCGGTTGGGCATCAATCGAAATACGCTCGCCCAGCGCTTTGCGCAGGCCCCTGGCCGTGGCTTCCCGACGCTCGCCGTAGAGTTTGCGCATGCGTTGGATATGCCGCGCAAAATGCCCTTCGGCCATAAACGTCGCGACGATCGCCTGGGTCAGTTCCGGGCAACCACCGAGGAAGGTCTGGCTGACGTGTTCGAAGCGTGCCACTTGAGCCGCAGGCACCACCAGATATGCGAGGCGGATGCCGGGAAACAACACTTTGCTGAAAGTCCCGGCATAGAGCACCCGGCCGACGCGGTCCAGACTCTTGAGGGCCGGCAGTGGGCGGCTGACGTAACGGTATTCGCCGTCATAGTCGTCCTCGACGATCCAGGCCTGCTGGCGGCTCGCCCAATCCAGCAGTTCCAGGCGCCTGGGCAAGGACAGCGAGACACACAGCGGGCTTTGATGGGCCGGCGTGACCACCACGGCGCGGGCGCCTTTGCCCTGTTGCACGGCTCGGGACACCTGCATGCCGTCCTGATCCACGGGTACCGGTATGGCCTTGATATTCAGGTAATCCAGCAATGGCCGGGTGAACAGGTAGCCCGGGTCCTCCACCAGCACCCGATCGCCCGGTTCCAGCAGTGCGTGGGCGATCAGCCCCAGCGTGTTGCGGTAGCCCGAGGTGACGAAGACTTGTGCCGGCGAGCAGTGAATACCCCGGGCAACCTGCAAGTAGCTGGCAATCGCCGTGCGCAGCGAGTGCAGGCCGAACACGCAGGGGTTGGCCATGTCGGCGACCTGGGTGGCCCGCACGCAACGGGCGGCGATTTTCGACCAGATCTTGCGCGGGAACGCATCCAGCGCCGGCAGGCCCATTTGAAACGGCAACACGGCGGCCTTGTGCCGGACGGCATTGTGGTCGCTGGCCGTCATGGGGCGTTCCGGCAGGCTGGACTTGATCCCTTCCGCCACCACGGTGCCGGCCTGGCCACGGGCCTGGATATAACCTTCGGCCGCCAGCAGCGAGTACGTTGTGTCAATGGTGCCTCTGGCCAGCCCAAGTTCCTTGGCCAGGGCCCGGGCTGCGGGTATGCGTTCCCCCGGTTTGAGCAAACCTTCGGCAATCGCGCTGCGAAAGCGCCAGTAAAGTTGCCGGTAAATCGGCTCGGCAGCGCCGGCGTCCAGTGGTGAAAAGGCCTTGATCGAGGTGCTCATCCGGCGGCGGGTCCTGTTCAGGTGGCGAAATAGTCGTGCAGCGCCTGGTCGGTCTGGCGGCGCGTCTGGGCCAGTGCCTCCGGGCGTGAAGCGGTGCCTTCGACGGTGAAGAAGGTCACGTCATGCAGGCCGATCATGCCGAGTAGGGTTTTCAGGTACGGCGTCAGGAAATCCGGCTGATGCGCACGCTCCCCGGAAAACCGTCCGCCCGAGGCGATGGCGACAAACACCGGGCGGTCCTGCAACAGGCCGATCTTGCCCTGGGCCGAGATATCGAAGGTGCGGCGTACCCGCGCAATGTGATCGAGCCATAGCTTGAGGGCTGCGGGTACCGAGTAGTTATGCATGGGGGTGGCGATCACCACAATGTCGGCCATCTCCAATTCCCGCACAAGCCGCTCGGACTGGGCCATCGAACCTTCGGACGAGACATCCATGAGGGACTGCTGGGACGTCGCATAAGGCTCGTCCAACGGTGCCAGGGCGTTCCCGGCGATGCCGCGCTGGATCACCTCGGCGGCCGGGTTCCGCTGGCGCAGGCATTCAATGATCTTGAGGGAGAGGGCGTTGCTTTCTGACGCTGGCCCGCGAGGGCTGGCACTGACATGGAGGATATTCATGGTGCGCTGCTTCCTGGATGGATGGCCTTCAGTCTACGAACCTCATGACCCAGGCCAAAGAGCCAAGAATCAAGATTCAGAGTAGGCCATGTCCGCGCATTCATGGCCTGGTGTTCAAGCCAGATCATGGATCTTTTGGGGTAGGCCATGGCGTCGCAAGATGGCGGCTTCATCCAACCGCTACAGGACTTCACCATGACAACGCGTCTCGACTACTCCAAAGCTTCCCCTGAAGGTTACAAGGCGTTCGGCGGGGTTTACGTCTACCTGCAGAACAGCGGCCTGTCCAAGGAACTGATCGACCTGGTCTACCTGCGGGTTTCGCAAATCAACGGCTGCGCCTTTTGCATCGATATGCACTCGCGGGACTTGCTCAAGCAAGGCCTGGCCGTGGGCAAGCTGGTGCTGGTGCCCGTATGGCATGACGCTGGCGCGGTCTTCACCCAGCGTGAGCGCGTGGCACTGGCCTTTGCTGAAGCAGTGACCGCCAGTGATGTTTCGGACGCTGACTACGCGGCAGCGACCGGCGAGTTCAGTGACAAGGAACTGGCCGATCTCACCTACGGCATCGCACTGATGAATGCCTTCAACCGCCTGGGCATCACCTTCCGCACCACGCCGGCGGCGGCCGCCAAGGCATAAGCCAACGCGGATTCGTTGTGGCGGGTTCCCTCGCCACACACTCACTGTATTTCCTGAGGGTTCACCCCATGGCATGGCTACTGCTCGGCTTGGCCGGCATTCTTGAAATCGCTTTCGCGTTCGCGATGAAGGCTTCGGATGGCTTCACCCGATTCACCCCCGGATTGCTCACCGTCGTGACCGGCGTCTCCAGCGTCATCCTGCTGTCGACGGCGTTGCGCACGCTGCCGGTGGGCAGCGCCTACGCAGTGTGGACCGGAATCGGCGCAGCGGGCACCGCGATCCTCGGCATGGTGTTGCTGGGCGATTCCACCGCACCGTTACGAGTGCTGTGCATCGTACTGATCCTGGCCGGCGTGATCGGCCTGAAACTGGTCTCCGCCAACTAGTGCTGCCTGCGAGCGGGTATTTCTCGGAGATGGCCTTTTAACATCGTTGCTCACTCTTTATCATCCGCCCCCAGCAACTCCGGCCATGGAGACGCTCCATTCACTAAGGAAGTCGTAATGCACATTGGAAAAATGCTGGGGTTGGCCCTGATCACGTTGTCGATGGGCGGCTGCGCCAGCTTCACGAAGGACGAAGTCGCACCTGTCACGCTGCCATCGAAGGCCAGCTACGCCAACAAACCGAACGTCTACGTAGACTTCAAGTTCTACCAGGGCGAGCCGACAAACGCCGCCGCTACGGAATTCCCACAAGCGCGGGACATGCTCAAGCCACAGCTGCAGAAAGTCCTGACCGACTCCGGCCTGTTTGGTCGTGTGACCCTGGATGAGTTCCAGAAACAGCCCGGCGATTACAGCCTGCGCCTGAAGGTCTACAACCATCCACCGGGTGGCGGCCAACTGGCACTGGCCTTTATCAGCGGCTTTACCTTCACCATCATCCCGGCGCTGGGGACTGATCAATACACCATGAAGCTGGAGTCGGTGGACCCGCAAGGCCAGGCGCTGAGCACCGGCACCAACCACGACTCGATCAATACCTGGATGGGCATCTGGTTTATCCCGTTGATGGCCAACACGCCGAAAGAGGCGGTGACCGATACCTTCACCCGCCAGGTCAATGCCTTGCTCAAGCAAATGGTCGACGGCAACAACCTGAAGTACTCGGCACTGGATGCCGGCGTGCCACGGGCGTGACACGTAACTGAATGTTTGAAACAGCTGCGAGGGCAGGGCGACCCGCCCTCGCAGCCTGGGCCTTACTTAAGCGCCTTGATGAACAGCGGGTCGCTGTACAACGACTTGAGCAAATCCCGCACCATCGGGTTGTAGGCGTTGGCGGCATTCGGGATCGCAATGAACCCGAAGAACGAACTGGACCAGGTGTGATTCACTTCCTTGGTCGCGTCGTACACCACGTCATTGCCCTTGAGCAGGGTAAACCGCGCGGCCAGCGTGCCGTTGCCGGAGCCCATGCCTGCCGACAGCGAATTCTTCACCACCAGCACTTGCAGATGACGTTCCGCTTGCGGGTTCAGCAGGCCTGCGAGTTGCAGTTCCTGGGTGATCGCAGCCTGGATATGCGCCGGGATGCTGCCACTGGGCGAGCGGATCGGGTTGGCACGTACGGACAACGAGCCTTCGCCCGACGCAGCCGTCACCTGGGCATTGCTGACGGGTTGCAGCGGCGCTGCGCGCTTGAGGACCTGGACGTTGTCGAAGTTCGGCTCGTATTGCGTCATGGTGACGCCGCAGCCTTGCAACAGCAGCGCGAGCAATGGGGTCAACAGTAGAAGCTTTTTCACGGCGTTTCCTTGCGTGAGTGTGGGAGAGCGCGGCGATTATCGTCAGACGCTGGCAGGTCGGCAACAAATAGTGGCAAAAGGCCTTAAGGGATGCGTAGCTTTTTGCCTCTGGTACCTGTCGGAAAAATCATCAAGAAGGCAATTTGCTGGCCCCTTTGTAACAAAATTCTCGCCAAAATCACTTTTATTTTCAGGTGGTTAGGCGGGATGCAAATGCGCAATGTTGGAATCATGCTGATCGCCTGCGCAATGGCGGGTGGGGCGGTTTCGGTTGAGGCACGGGAGCTGCGGGATAACGACAAGTACATGTGCAGCTGGGGCGCGGGCACCGCGGCCCGGGCCCAGGAGTTGAAGCTGTCGGGCGTCTCGCTGTACGCCGCGCGTCAGAAGCTCAAGACCTACCAGTTCAAGAAGCCCTGGATGCACATGATGGCCATGGGCATCACCGAACAGACCTACGACAGCCGCTCGCGGGTCAAGCCCGAGGTGATTCGCCAGAGTTTTTATCAGGACTGTTTGCGCTACAAGCTGGCGCGTAAATGATTGCACCGCCCAGTACAAAATCTGCGTAAGCCTGTCCAACTTCGCCCCGGAGCCCGTCCGCATACTGGCCCCAGGTAATCGAAGAGGCACATGCCATGACCCGCTACGTCATCACCCCCAACGAAACCCCGTCCCTTGCCATCCACGGCGACGACGCTCGCTTCCCGCTGCGTCGGGTGTTCTGTGTCGGGCGCAACTACAGCGAACATGCCCGCGAAATGGGCCACGACCCTGACCGCGAGCCGCCGTTCTTTTTCATGAAGCCAGCGGATGCCGTGGTGCCTGCCGAGGGCGTGATCGCCTATCCGCCATTGACCGCCGACCTGCACCATGAAGTCGAGTTGGTGGTGGCCATCGGCAAGGGCGGCGTGGACATCGCCCCGGAAGACGCGTTTGCGCATATCTGGGGTTACGGTTTGGGCATCGACCTGACCCGCCGCGACCTCCAGGCCCAGGCGAAAAAGCTGTCGCGGCCGTGGGAATGGGCCAAGGCCTTCGATGAATCGGCACCCTGCACCCCGTTGCAGCCGGTGAGCGCCGTTGGCCATCCGGTCAGCGGGCGTATCTGGCTCAAGGTCAATGGCGAGCAACGCCAAGTGGGCGACCTGGCGGACCAGATCTGGTCGGTCAGCGAAGTGATCAACCATGCTTCTAAATCGGTGGCACTGAAGGCCGGCGACCTGATCTTCACCGGCACCCCGGCAGGTGTCGGCGCCTTGCAGCCGGGCGATGTGGTGACCGCCGGAATCGACGGCCTGGCGGAGCTGAGCTTCACCCTCGGCCAGGGTTGACGCTACAGTGGTGCCCAGGCCCTCCGAGAAGTACGTATGCCCGGCACCCGCATCACCACCTATGGCATGGAACAACGCAGCGACCGCTCCGACTTCTACATCCGCGACAAGCGGGGCAGGGCGGCGCTGACCAGTCCCCATCGCCACGAATACTTCCAGATTCAGATCAACCTGGGCGGCGACACCGTGCAGCACATCGGCGGTGCGGTGCGCCCGTTTCCGAAAAAGGCCCTGGCCTTTATCCTGCCCCATCGCCTGCACGTGATTCCCCATCCCGAAGACGGCGACTTCATGCTGATCAATTTCAGCCAGGGCTTTTTCCTGCCGCAACTGACCTGCGACCCGCTGGACCTGGAAGACATCCCCATCGGCCAGGCCCCGGAGCTGTCGCCGTTCCGCTTCCAGGAGCAGCTGGATTTCATCCTCGACGACGCGGCCTTCGAAGAAGTCAAAACCTGGCTGGAACACATGCGCAGCCTGGACGCCCACCGTAGCTTCGGGGCCCGGGAGCGGCTCAAGGGTTACCTGTTCCAACTGATTGGGCTGGTGTGCCAGCAGTACGCCGAACCGCTCCAGGCCTTCGCCGCCAACAACGCCACCCGCCGTGGCCGCAAGGACGCCCTGGCTCGGGTGCAAGGCTACATCCGTGAGCATTTGCACGAGCCGTCGCTGAACCTGACCGATGCGGCGGCGGCAGCCTTTCTGTCACCCAACTACCTGACCCACCTGTTGCGCAAGGAAACCGGCAAACCCTTCTCGCAATTGGTGCTCGACCGGCGCATGCAACTGGCGCGCACGCTGCTGCTCAACAGCCCGCAGATGATCGGCGCAATTGCGCACCGCTGCGGGTTTACCGACGAGGCCTATTTTTCCCGGTGTTTTCGCAAGGCCCACGGGCTCGCGCCGGGGCAGTTCAGGCGGCGTGAGCAGAATTAACGCGCAATCCGGTGAGTGTTTTACAAATCCAACACAACCGATGTGTTTCAATTTACATACAATTGAGCGTCTCACCGGGAGGCGGTGCACATGGGTACGGTTATACGGTTGGCAACGCCGGGCGATATCAATGCTATTTTCGATATTCGCACCGCGGTGGTGCAAAACCATCTAAGCCGCGAGCAGATGGCTGAGCTGGGGATTACCCCGCAGGTCGTCGCTGACTGCATGGGTGAAGCGCCCTGTGTGTGGCTGGCCGAAGTAGACGGTGCGCCTGTGGGGTTTTCAATGGTCGATCTTGCCGAAGGAGAGGTGTTCGCGCTGTTTGTGTTGCCGTCCCACGAAAACCTCGGGTTGGGCCGCCAACTGATGGCGGTGGCGGAGGCGGCGCTGTTCGAGCGCCACGACACACTCTGCCTGACCACTGACGGGCGGGAACAGATCCGGGCCAATGGCTTTTACCAACGGCTTGGCTGGTCGGTGGTCGGCACGGCTGAGGGCGACGACGTTCGCTATCAGAAACACAAGGTGCAATGAGTGTATGAGTGAGCTGGAACCCCCTCAATCCAACGCCTTCCGCTATTTTGTCGTCGGGGTTCTGTGTGTCGCAGTGTTGTTGGGGGCCTATTTCGTTCGGCTCAATGCCCAGGTAGACCGGCAGCGGGAAGAGGCGGCGGAGCGCCTGGCGTTATGCCGCCAGGCAGCCAGCGTTTCGCGCGGCACGGCTCAGAACGAACTTGTGCTGGTGGATCCCTGCAAGCACCTGTTTGAGCATTATTTGAAGAAGCCCACGCACTTCTAATCAATAACCTTATTTTTATCGCGGAATTAAACCGAGCAAGTGTGTTTAATGCAGGGCGTTATTGCACCAAAAAGTGGCACTTTCAATAATCGGATCCATTAAAAATGTGTGGTTATTGAATGACTTAGCGCTGTTTTAATCCGACGAAAGGTTGAAAATTATCTTGTTACAAGTTTTGCCGCTCGGTAATATAGCCGGGCGTTCACCTCCCACGGTTTATGCATTTTTAAATCCCAAGTTTCCATCAGCTACTTGGGATTTTTTTGCCCGCGATTTGAGGGATGTATCAATCCTCTACGTCGGCAAACTCTGCGCGCATCCGGCCATTGCGCTTGGCCTGGTACAGCAACTTGTCGACGTCTTCGACAAAGGCCAGCGCCGCGCTGCCCGGCTTTACCGTGCAAGTGCCCACCCCCAGGCTCAATGTCAGCAGGTTCGACACCGCCGAATGCCCGTGCTCGATCTGCTGCTGGCGGATCAGGTGCAGGCAGCGTTCTGCCACACGGCGGGCGGATTCGGCATCGGTTTCCGGCAGCAACCACACAAACTCCTCACCGCCGATACGCGCGATGAAGTCCCGTGGCCGGTTGGCCGCCCGGGAGAGCGTATGCGCCACTTGCCGCAGGCATTCATCACCCTTGATATGCCCGTAGAGGTCGTTGTACTGCTTGAAATAGTCGATATCCAACAGGATCAACGACAGCGGCAACTGGCTGCGCTGGGCACTGGTCCATTCCCGCGCCAGCACGGTGTCGAACATGCGCCGGTTGGCGATACCGGTGAGGCCGTCCTGGAACGAATATTCCTCCAACTGTTTTTGCAGACGGATCAGGTGTTCCTCGGTCTTCTTGCGCTCGCTGATATCGAACATGAAGCCGATCAGCGCCTGCACCTCGCCGTCCTTGCGCTCCACGTGCACCACGTCGCGAATCCACACGTACTCGCCGCTGGCGGTCAGCGCCCGGTAATCGGCTTCGTGGTCGACCCCGGCCCGGGACTGGGAGACGCAGAAGTTGACCACATACTCGCGGTCGTCCGGGTGCATGCGTTCCACCCAGTCATCGACGGTGGCCCAGCTCTGCGGCGTCCAGCCCAGCAGCGCCTCGATCTGCGGGCCGATGTAGCTGAAAGTCATGGTTGCCCAGTCGATACGCCAGGGAATGGCCTTGGTCGATTCCAGCAACGTCTTGTACACAGCACTGTCGGGTTCGATCAAAGGTTCGATGCTCATGCGGAGTGCTCTCGGTGTCGGAAAAAACCAGAGCATCTGGCCATCATCACCAGGAAGCAAGCCCTTCGCGCGGCATCGGATAAGAGGGTGTCGGTGTGGTTTTTTTGGCGTCAGCCGGCCAGCGGTTTTAGCCGAAATGCGCACCAAGTACCACTTTTGCATTAATTCCCGGGCAGTTTGAAAAAGCTCATCTACCCTAGACGGATCACGTCCTCCGAGCCCCGTACAGGGAAGGGTGCCCGCATGGTTTCGATCGCCGAGTTTCGCCACATCATGGAGTCCGGCTTCCTGCCGCTCGCCTGCGACTGCTCGCTGAACAGCGATGGTTCGCTGCGCATCAACATCTTCGACCCGGCGTCCGGGCGCGTCGACCTGCTGCTGACCCGCGTGTCCCCCCAAGGTCTGGACAGCATCCGTTCCATCTCAAACCTGATTGGCGAACTGCGCACCGAGATCAAGGCCGGGCGCAGAGGGTTTGCGGCGGTCAGCTAGAGGCTCAGGAAATGGCCTGTGCTGTCGGGGTCGTTACCACCCCGTAGCCGCGCCAGCAGCAGTGATCACGGTGGCCCGGCAGGAACACGCAACCGCCAAGGTTCATGAGCAGGACTGCGGCAACCAGCAGTGAAATTCGACGAGTCATGGTGATTTCCTCAAGGTAGTGAACGTTGCCAATCGACAAAAAGTGCTTGCCGATTGCCAACGGTTAACCCTTGAACGCGACCGCCTGGCCAAATCCGTCGCAGCTTTTTGCATATTTCATCAATCCCCCGCAAACCCTGGGCAATACTGGCCCTGTCTGCTGTCCTGAACGGTCGCGAAAAAAGTTGATGTTGACGCGACGGATTATTCGGACACCCGCCGTTCAACCCTACAGCTGCGATCACTGGCGATCGCCGATGAAGGAGTTGTCATGAGACTTGCACGACCGCTGGCCAAATTACGTTATGCCCTGTTGATCCCGCTGGCACTGGCCGCCCTGGTCAGCACGCCGACCTTTGCCCAGGCCGAAGTGATCATCCGCGAAGCGCCACCGCCGATGCGCGTCGAGGCCGTTCCCGTCGAACGCCCTGGCTATGTGTGGGACCGCGGGCACTGGCGCTACGAAGGGCGCGGTTATGCCTGGGTGCCGGGCCACTGGCAGCCGGTGATGCGCAACGCCCGTTGGGAACCTGGCCACTGGGAGTCGCGCGGCCCCAACTGGTACTGGATCGAAGGGCACTGGGTCCGCTGACCATCCCGTCAACCTGACCCTTAGCCACCGGACCGAGACTTGCCCTATTGAAAGACACTGATCCGGACGTTGAGCTGTTGGCCCGCATCGGAAACAACGAACCGGCGGCCATCAACGAAATGGTGACGCGCAAACTGCCGCGTTTGCTCGCGCTCGCCAGTCGGATTCTCGGGGATGCCGACGAGGCCAGGGACGTGGCCCAGGAAAGCTTCCTGCGTATCTGGCGCCAGGCTGCGAGCTGGCGCAGCGGCGAAGCGCGTTTCGACACCTGGTTGCACCGCGTGGTGCTCAACCTGTGCCATGACCATTTGCGTCGGCGCAAGGAGCGCCCGTTGAACGATGAGGAGGCCATGAGCGAAGTGGTCGACACGGCGCCTGCGCCCGATGAACAACTGGAAGCCGCCGCCCGCAGTGAGCATATGGCGGCGGCGCTGGCGTCGCTGCCCGAACGCCAGCGCGAGGCGATTGTGTTGCAGTATTACCAAGAGCTGTCGAATATCGACGCTGCGGCGCTGATGAACATCAGCGTCGAGGCACTGGAGAGCTTGCTGTCACGGGCCCGGCGCAACCTGCGCAGTTACCTTGACGACACACCCGGGCCCGCCCGCCCAGGAAGGGGAAAACCATGACGCCTGAACGATTTGCCCAACTGGCCGAGGCTTACGGCGGCCACCTGCACCGTTGGCCCCGTGCCGAACAGGCGCAGGCCCAGGCACTGCTGGACGCAGGCGAGGCCGGCGTACGTGAGGTGCTGCACCAGGCGCGATGGCTCGATGGCCAGTTGGACGCCTATCAACTGGCGCCCGTCGACCCGGCGCTGGCGCGGCAGATTCGCCAGTCGTTCCCCCAGCGCCAGTCCTTTTGGGCACGCTACGCCGGCTGGCTATCGCCCGCCGGCTTCGTCGGCGTGGGCATCGCCGGGATTGCCGCCGGCATCCTGGTAGCGTCCTTGAGCGTCCCGCTGCCCACGCTCGGTCCTGAAGTACTACCCAGTGTCTTCGACCAGGGCGACGCCGAAGTCGTCTTCACCGTCAACGCCGAGGAAAGCGAGCAATGACCCCGTCACCCAAGTACCTGAAGCCGCTGCTGGTTGTGTCGGTGTTGTTCAACGTGTTTTTGATCGGTGGTGTCGGCGGTGGCCTGTACCACTGGCTGGCGAATACCAAGCCCGCCGAAGCGGTGGTGAACCAACATGGCCTGCGCCAGGCGATGGTCAAGCTGCCGCCGGAACGGCGCAAGGAACTGCGCCAGTTGCTGCGCCAGAACCGCGCCGACAGCCAGCCGCTGGTGCTTGCCGGGCGTGAGGCGCGGCTGGATGTGATCAAGCAACTGGAAGCGCCGACCCTGGATCGTGCGGCGCTGGTGACGGATCTGGGCAAGGCCCGGGAGGCGGACATGGCGCTCCGGGCGCTGGTGGACAACACCCTGGCGCAGTTCGCCAACACCTTGCCCCGGGATGAACGCCAGCGGTTGGTGGAAGCGTTGTATATGAAGGGGCAGACGAAGGGCAAGGCCGCCAAGAGCCACTGATGATCGTTCCCACGCTCTGCGTGGGAATGCCGCCTCGGACGCTCTGCGTCGAGTTGGCGATGCAAGGTTCAAGTCTTGCGCAGTGGTGACGCGGAGCGTCACGGGATGCGTGCCCACGCAGAGCGTTGGAACGAGCATTAATCACCGAGACGGGCGACGGATTTTCCCGGTTGGCCGCGTTTAACCCGGGTAGGCCCGCCACTCAGGCGAAGGCCAGTCTCATTGGGGAACCGTGCCATGTCCCGCATATTCAAGGCCACGCTGGCCGCCACGTTGATGGCGGCGGCGTTATCCGGTTGTATTGTTGAACCTGTTCATCCGCGGCGCCCGCCGCCGTTGGTTGAGGTAGTGCCGGTGGCGCCGGCGCCGGGGTATCAGTGGGTGCGGGGGCACTATCGCTGGGGGAACGGGCAGTGGTTATGGGTGCCGGGGCATTGGCGGTATTGAACCCTCCACATTTTCGACTGAGACACTGAAACCCTGTGGGAGCTGGCTTGCCTGCGATGGCATCACCGCGGTTTTACTGACAGACCGAGCTGCCTGCATCGCGGGCAAGCCCGGCTCCCACATGTGATAGGGGCTCTGTCAGGACTTTCCTGAACGTCTCCACCAACGGCCGCAAATTGATCCGATGCCACGCCGCCCACAGCGGCGTGGTGTAGGTCAGCCACGGCAGTTCCCGCAGCACCACGCCCGGTGGTGCATTGCGGCTCAAACCCTTTTGCACCATCGCCACACCCAACCCCGACGCCACCAATCCCAACGCGGTAAACGGCTCGCTGGCTTCCATCGGAATCTGCGGGGTAAACCCTGCCCGAATGCACGCAGCAACAAAGTCATCCGCCGGGTTCGCCCCGGGTTTGCGTTGCACGCCAATCCATTGCTGCTCGGCCAGATGTTCGGGCAGCAATTCGCTGACGCTGGCCAGCGGATGATGTTCGGGCAGCGCCAGCAGCATCGGGTCGTCCAGCACTTGCAGGGCGATCAGGTCCGGGTCATCCGCCGCCGGTGGCTCACCCACCAGAGCGATGTCCAGGCTGCGTTGGCGCAAGCCTTCCAGTTGCTCAGCGGAGGGCAGGTTGTACAGCGCGATATGCACGTTGGGCCGCGCATCGCGCAAGACTTTCAAGGCATTCGGCAACACGCCCGCGTGCATGGCGTTTTCGATGTAGCCGATGCACAGCCCACCTTCTTCGCCTTTGCCCAATCGCCGACCCAGGGATTCCAGGCGGTTGGCGTGGGTCAGCAGGGCCTTGGCTTCGGCGAGGAACGTCTGGCCGTCGCGGGTCAGGCGGATGCGTTGTTGGCTGCGTTCGAACAGGGTCAGGCCCAGGCGCTCTTCGAGTTGGGCAATCTGTCGGCTCAGGGGCGATTGGGAGATGTGCAACCGTTCGGCAGCACGCCCCACGTGTTCTTCTTCAGCGACTACAACGAAGTAGCGCAATTGGCGGAAATCGATCATGTCAGACCTTTAAGGACTCAAGTTTGACGCAGTATGTCTTGGACGGTCCGATCTCTGCAATCTACGATCTGCTCAACGGTCAACACAGCGACCTTGAACAATCTTGAGGATTCACCCCATGAGCTTGAAAGACAAACTGCCCGGCGTGCTGGGTTTTGGCACCGCCCCATTGGGCAACATGTTCCGCGCGATTCCGGAAGAAGAGGCGCAAGCCACCGTTGAAGCAGCCTGGAACCAGGGCGTGCGTTACTTCGACACTGCGCCGTTCTACGGCTCGGGCCTCTCGGAAATTCGCCTGGGCCAGGCCCTGTCGAAGTACAACCGTGACGACTATGTACTCAGCACCAAAGTCGGCCGCCTGATTCTCGATGAAGTGGAAGAAAGCGCCCGCGATCTCGGCGAGAAGAGCGGTGTGTTCGAACACGGCCGGCCGAACAAGATGGTCAACGACTACAGCGCCGACGCCACCCTGCGTTCCATCGAAGACAGCCTCAACCGCCTGCAAACGGATCGCCTCGACATCGTATGGATTCATGACATCGCCCAGGACTTCTACGGGGACCAATGGCTGGACTACTTCAATCAGGCGCGCACTGGGGCTTTCAAAGTGCTCACCCGCCTGCGTGAAGAAGGTGTGATCAAGGCCTGGGGCCTGGGCGTCAACCGTGTCGAGCCGTGCGAGTTGACCCTGGACCTGACCGAAGCCCAGCCCGACGGTTTCCTGCTCGCCGGTCGCTACACCTTGCTCGACCACGAACGTGCCTTGCAGCGCCTGATGGACGCGGCCCTGGCGCAGAACGTCGAGATCGTGGTCGGCGGCCCCTACAGCTCGGGCATCCTGGCGGGCGGTGCGCATTTTGAGTACCAGAAAGCCAGCCCGGCGATCATCAGCAAGGTCGAGCAGATCAAGGCGATTGCCGCTGCTCATGGCGTCAGTGTGAAAGCCGCTGCACTGCAATTCTCCCTGGCCCATCCGGCAGTGGCGGCAGTGATTCCGGGTGCCAGTCGTCCGGGTCGAATTGCTGAAGACGTCGCGGCGTTGTCAGAGAAGATTCCCGCAGCCTTTTGGCAGGCCCTGCGCGACGCCCGATTGATTTCGGCCCGTGCACCGCTGCCGCTCTAACCACAGGAACGCGAACATGAAAATTGATATCAGTGGCAAAGTCGCAATCGTCAGTGGCAGCACCGCCGGGATCGGCCTGGGCATCAGCCAGGCCCTGGCGCAATCCGGCGCCACGGTGGTGGTGATCGGGCGTGAATCGGGCAAGGTCGACGAGGCGCTAGCGACGATTCGCCAGGCAGTCCCCGGCGCCGAGCTACGTGGATTGGTGGCAGACCTGGGCACGGCCGAGGGTGCGGAAAAGCTGTTCGCCGCCGAGCCGCGGGCCGACATCCTGGTGAACAACCTCGGAATCTTCAACGACGTCGATTTCTTCGACGCCCCCGACAGCGAGTGGACGCGCTTCTACGAGGTCAACGTGATCTCCGGCGTGCGTTTGTCGCGGCACTACACGCCGGGCATGGTCGAGAAGGGCTGGGGACGAGTGATCTTTGTATCGTCGGAATCGGGTGTGGCAACGCCCGCCGACATGATCAACTACGGCGTCACCAAAAGCGCCAACCTGGCGGTGTCCCATGGCTTGGCCAAACGCCTGGCGGGCACCGGGGTGACGGTCAATGCGATTCTGCCGGGGCCGACCTTCACCGATGGCCTGGAGCACATGCTCAAGGACGCCGTGGCCAAGTCCGGGCGCAGTGCGCGGGACGAGGCGGATGTGTTTGTGCGCAATGCGCGGCCGACGTCGATCATCCAGCGCGCAGCGAATGTGGATGAAGTGGCGAATCTGGTGGCGTACATTGCTTCACCGCTGTCCTCTGCCACCACCGGTGCCGCGTTGCGGGTCGACGGCGGTGTTGTCGACAGCATGGCGATCTGATTTTTCTTGAATGGTTTGGAGTGTTAATCGTGGCAAAAGCATCTGCTGTTATTGAAATCCCGGCTTCGGCCGAACAGGTTTGGCAATTGGTCGGCGGCTTCAACTCGCTGCCGGACTGGCTGCCCTTTATCGCCAAGAGCGAGCCGAGTGAAGGCGGGCGTGTGCGCCATCTGCAAACGGCGGATGGTGGTGTGGTGGTGGAGCGGCTGCAAGGCTTTGATAACGCGGCACGTACTTACAGCTACTCCATCAGCGAGTCACCGTTTCCGGTGAGTGAGTATCTGGCAACGTTGAAGGTTGAGGCGTTGACGGACAGCACCGCCAAGGTCACCTGGTCGGGCGTGTTTACTCCGGTGGCCGGTGTGACGGATGCGGCGGTGGAGGAGCTGTTTACCGGTGTCTACAGCGGCGGGCTGGAAGCGTTGCGCGGCAATTTCCCAGGCTGAAGTATTGGCTTGGGGTCAATGAGGTCAAATGTGGGAGCTGGCTTGCCTGCGATAGCATCAACTCGGTGTAACTGATAAACCGAGGTGCCTGCATCGCAGGCAAGCCAGCTCCCACATTTACAGCGGTGTTCTTCAGGCTTCAGGCATCAACTGCTGGCGGCATTCGAGGATCAGCTTCGCGCCGCCTCGTTCGCTGCTGCCGACTTCCAGTTTGAACCCGTGCAGGTTGATGATCGCGGCCACAATCGACAGTCCCAAGCCAAACCCGCCTTGCTGTTGATTGCCTTCGTCCACCCGATAGAAACGCTGGAACACCGCGGCCCGCTCCGCTGCCGGAATCCCGGGGCCGGAGTCGAGCACTTCGATGCGGGTGCTACCGGCATCGTTTACGCCTCGCAGGATCACTTCGCCGCCCGGCGGGGTGAATTTGATCGAGTTGCTCAGCAGGTTGGCCAAGGCTTCGAACAGCAGCGCGCGGTCGCCGGTGATCCAGGGCAACGAGTCCGGCACTTGCAGCAGCAGTTCCATCTGGCCTTCTTCCGCCAGGGGCAGGTAGAAGTCGTGGAGTTCCTGCAGCAAGGGCAGGGGATCAAGCACCAGGAAGCCTGAACGGCGCTGATGGTCTTCCAGTTCGGAAATCCGCAGCAGGCCGCGAAAGCGCGCCATCAAGGTGTCGGTTTCGGCGATGGCCGCGTCCAGTTGCAGGGCGTGGGGTGCGTCTTCGTCGGCCTGCTGCTGGATCCGGTACAGCTGCGCCCGCAGACGGGTCAGCGGGGTGCGCAGGTCGTGGGCGATGTTGTCGCACACGCCCTTGACCTCGTTCATCAGCTTCTCGATGCGGTCGAGCATCGCGTTGACGATGGCCGCCAGCATGTCCAGTTCGTCGCGCCGATCAGACAACGGTAAACGGTGGGTCAGGTCGCCGGCCACGATGGCTTCGGCACTCGCCTGGATCCCGCGAATCCGCCGCAACGGGCGCCGGCGCAGCAGGTGCCAACCCGCGGCCCCGGGAATGATCGTCAGGGTGATCCCCCACAGCAAGGCGTGCAGGATGATCCGGGTCACGCCAAACAGCGAGCCGTTGGCGCGCACCAGGATCAGCCAGCGGCCGTCTTCGGTGTGGGTGGCTACGGCGTCGCAGCTGTCGCGGGGCAGTTTCGGATCGTCGGAATCGATGCAGTTGGCCAGGGCGTGGATGTGCCCGTCCATTGGCAGGTCCGGCGGTATCACGCGGATCGGGCCGCTGATGGGGTTGAACTGGTCGTCGAACAGGCCGTAGGCGTCAACGCCCTTCATGTCAAAGGTCATGCTGGTGGTCAGGGCTTCTACCAGCTCTTCGCCGTCAAAGCGCTGGAACAGGTGCTGGCGCTGCATCAGGGAGTGGCGCGAGAGGTCGCCCAGGTAACCGGACACCTCGTAGTAGAGCACACCCATGAGGATGCAGCTCCAGGCCACGAACAACGAACTGTAGAGCGCCAGCAGCCGGCTGCTGGAAGAGCGCCAGCCTTTAGAGGGGTTCAGCAATGACATACCCGGAACCTCGTACCGTGCGGATCAGCGGCGTGAGGCCCGGCGGGTCGATTTTTTTACGCAGGCGACCGATGTGCACGTCGATCAGGTTGGTGCCCGGGTCGAAGTGATAACCCCAGACTTCCTCGAAGATCATCATCCGCGAGAGGATTTGCCCGGTGTTGCGCATCAGGAATTCCAGCAGCTTGTATTCCGTCGGCAACAGGCTCAGGGGTTGTTCGGCACGGCTGGCCTCACGGCTGATCAGGTTCAGTTCCAGATCCGCTACGCGCAGGGCGGTTTCGAACTCCTTGACTGTGCTTTTGCGCCGCAGCAGCACTTCGACGCGGGCGGCCATTTCGTCGGAGGCGAACGGTTTGGTCAGGTAGTCATCACCGCCGGCGCGCAGGCCACGTACCCGTTCATCCACGTCGGAGAGGGCGCTGATCATCAGGATCGGTGTGGATACGCCGATGGTGCGCAGGGTGGTGACGATGGCCAGG
This sequence comes from Pseudomonas sp. TH34, assembly GCF_016650865.1. Classification (NCBI taxonomy): domain Bacteria; kingdom Pseudomonadati; phylum Pseudomonadota; class Gammaproteobacteria; order Pseudomonadales; family Pseudomonadaceae; genus Pseudomonas; species Pseudomonas sp. TH34. The sequence continues at coordinate 10,105 of NZ_JAEKFB010000005.1, read as the reverse complement.
CCATCCAGTTCCGGGAGCATGCGGTCGAGGGTGATCAAGTCGTAATCACCGCTGACGGCACGGACCAGGCCTTCGCGGCCATTGTCTACCCAGTCTACGTCCAGTCCATGGCTACTCAGCTCTGCAACGATCTCGCGGGCCGTTACGGCGTCGTCCTCGATGGTCAAAATGCGGGTCATAAGGATTACCTGGTGAGCGATTCACACTGAAGTGCGGGCATTTTGCCAAGAAATGATAGCGCGCTTCCTAAATAAAAATTTATGTAGGTACAAACGACACAATTCACCTTACCCCGCTGAATCTGAACGAACGCTGTGCATGTAGGATTTTTTGCACGCCACCGCTTGCTCAAGGATTGTTTCCTACAAGGAATGCATTACGCCCGCCGCTTCAGGGCATTTCTTGCAAGTTGCATGGTTCAAATTAGTTCAAATTACTTAACTGATTGAAATATATGAGTTTTTAATTTTATGGCTTCTGGCACGTCGCCTGCACTGTCCCTTTTGAGACTTGTAACACTATTTTTCATGCCTGGAGCAAAACAACAATGATCACATCCTCATCCACGCTGCAAGAGTCGAGCACGCTCTCCGGGGTTTCCTGGGGCGCGATCTTTGCCGGGGCTGCTGCCGCGGCTGCGCTGTCCTTGATCCTGGTGCTGCTGGGCTTCGGCCTGGGCTTTTCGGCGGTTTCGCCGTGGGCCGACAGTGGTATCAGCGCCAAAGGGCTTGGCATTTCCACCATTGTCTGGCTGGCGGTTACGCAGATCATCGCATCGGGGATGGGCGGTTACATCGCCGGTCGCCTGCGGGTGAAATGGGCCAATATGCACGGCGATGAGGTGTACTTTCGCGACACCGCCCATGGCTTCCTGGCCTGGGCCGTGGCGACACTGGTGACGGCGGTGCTGATCGTCGGTTCGGTCAGCAGTGTGGTCAGCGGTGGTGTGAAGGCCGGTGCCAGTGTGGCATCGGGTGCCGTCAGTGGCATGAGCCAGGTGGCTGGCGCTGCCTCCAAGGGCGAAGACTTCGGCTACTACGTCGACAGCCTGTTCCGTGATGACCGCCCGGCAGCCGTCAGCGATGACGCCGTGCACGGTGTGGTCGCCCGCATCTTCGCTCGCACCGTGAGCAACAACGGCCAGTTGGCACCAGAAGACCGTGCGTACCTTGCACAGTTGATCAGCCAGCGTACCAACCTCAGCCAGGCCGATGCCGAGGCGCGTGTTGACCAGGTCTATGGCCAGGCTCAAAAAGCCCTGGATGACGCCAAGTTGAAAGCCAAGCAGGCTGCCGACACGGCTGCAAAAGTCGCTGCCTACACCTCGCTGTGGACCTTCGTGGCGCTGTTGATCGGTGCGTTTTTCGCCAGCCTCGCTGCAACCTTTGGCGGTCGCCGCCGGGATGCCGTGGTGTACCTGGAAACCACTCCCCACACCACTTCCGTTCGTTAATTCAAGGAGAACCTCATGCGCTCATTACTGCTGTTTTTCCTCGGTGTGCCTATCCCGGTCATTATCCTGATCGCGATCTTCATGCACTGATCCTCAGGCTTGCTCGGTCCCCATGTGGGAGCGGGCTTGCTCGCGAAAGCGGTGTATCAGTCATATATGAATTGGCTGATACACCGCTTTCGCGAGCAAGCCCGCTCCCACATTTTGTTTTGTGTCGTTGCTGCATTCCGGGCGAAGGCGAAATCTCCGGATTTTGTTAATTGTTGCTTAACCTCCTTTTGGCTAAGCTCCCGTCCCATGAGCCGCTATCTGCGTTTTTTCCTGGTCCTGCTGTTGAGTCTTGCGCTTCCCCTGACCGGGATGGCGGGTGTGCCGTCGAGCACCGAGCCGTGCCCGATGCAGATGTCCGGCATGCAGATGATGAGCGATATGTCCCCTGACTGTTGCCAGGACGGCGCCACGTCCGCTGACCACGGCAAAAGCTGCAAACCCGGCCAGGAGTGCAAGACTGGCGGGATGCTGCAATTGTCGATACCGGTGCTCAAGGCACCGGTGACTGTTTCCAGTGCGCAGCTGGTCAGCGTCTCTTCTGACTTCATCCCCGACCGCACGCCGTCCGGCGTCTGGCGTCCGCCCCGCACCTGATTCCTGTTGCACCTGAAGACTCGTCCCTGACCCGGGACGGCCTTGCTGTGGGCCGCGTAAAGCGGTGCGCAGCGCAACAGAACAGGACACTTCAAGATGAATTTCCTATGCGTGCGTGCCCTGGTGATGGGCGTGCTGGCGTGGCCGACGCTGGCGTCCGCGCTGACCCTGGATGAAGCCTTGCGCCTGGCGCAAAACAACGCGCCGTCGCTGACGGCTGAATCCTCCAAATTGCATGCTGCCAGCCAGGCAGCGATTCCGGCCGGCGAACTGCCGGACCCGAAACTGGTAGTCGGTCTGCAGAATTTCCCCATTGGCGGGCCCAATCGCGGCACGCTGTATGGCGATGACATGACCGAGCAAATGATCGGTATCCAGCAACAAGTGCCCAGCCGCGACAAGCGCAAGGCGCGGGTTGAGTTGGCGTCGGCCACCGTGGACACGGCAGCCGCCGAAGGCCGGATCGAACGTTTGAACGTGCGGCAGGCCACCGCCCAGGCGTGGATTCGCGCCTATGCGGTGGAACGCAAAGAGGCACTGTTCAAGGACTTCTATCAGCAGAATCGCCTGCTGCAAGACACTGTGCGTGCGCAATTGGCCGGTGGTCGCGGGCAGCCTTCCGACGCTGTGATCCCGAAGCAGGAAGCGGCTGACCTGGCCGAGCGCGAGGATGAGCTGACCCAGCAACGCGCCCAGGCTCGGGCGGCCCTCAAGCGCTGGATTGGCCCGGCCGCCAGCGAAGCCCCCAGCGGGCAATTGCCGAACTGGAAAATCGACACCACCGGCTTCACCCACAACCTGCACCAGCACCCGGTTCTGCAAGCCTTTGCACCGCGCACCCGCGAGGCCGAAGCCCGGCTGAACGAGGCCAAGGCGCAAAAAACGTCGGACTGGAGTTGGGAAGTGGACTACCAGCACCGAGGCCGTGAGTACGGCGACATGGTCAGCCTGCAATTTACCTTCGATTTGCCAATCTTCCCCGGTCGCCGGCAAAACCCCGGTATCGCCGCCAAGCAGGCCGAACTCGACCAACTGGACGCCGAACGCGAAGCCAAGACCCGTGAACACACCCAGGCACTCGAAGACGACCTGGCCAACTACCAGCGCCTGGACCGTGCCGTGCAGCGCGGCCAGGACAGTCTGGTGCCGCTGGCCGAGGAGAAAGTGTCCCTGAGCCTGGCGGGGTATCGCGCGGGCAAGGGCGACCTGATGAACGTGGTCAGCGCCCGCCGCGAGTGGGTCGAGGCGCGCTTCAAACAGATTGATGCCATTGAGCAGCGCGCCCTGATCGGCGCCCAGCTGTATTTCGCTTACGGGGAACCCTCCAATGAATAACCGAATCGTGAACGTGGCCCTGCTGGGCGGCGTGCTGCTGTTGGGCCTGGGCGGCGGCTACTGGCTTGCGCAGATGCGCGAGGCACAGCCGGACATGGCCGGGACGATGCAGGCGCCGGACGATAAAAAGGCGCTGTACTGGTACGACCCGATGTACCCGCAGCAGAAATTCGACAAGCCGGGCAAATCGCCCTTCATGGACATGCAACTGGTGCCGCGCTACGCCGGTGGCGCCGAGGAGAGTGCGGCAATTCATATCGACTCGAGCCTGACCCAGAACATCGGTGTGCGCCTGGCGAGCGTCAGCCGTGGGGTGCTGGCGTCGAGTCTTGAGCTGTCGGGAATCCTGGCCTTCAACGACCGCGATGTGGCGGTGGTGCAGTCGCGGGCTGCGGGGTTTGTGGAGCGGGTTTACGCCCGTGCGCCGGGGGATGTGCTCAAGGCTCAGGCGCCCCTGGCTGACATTCTGGTGCCCGAATGGGCCGCCGCTCAGGAAGAGTTCCTTGCGCTGCGACATAGCGATCCAGGTTTGTTGGCTGCCGCCCGCCAGCGCCTGCGCTTGAGCGGAATGCCTGCCGGGTTGATCACGCAAATGGAGCGCAGCGGCCGGGTGCAATCGGTGATGACCATTACCACCCCGTTAGGCGGCGCGTTGCAAACCCTGGATGTGCGCGAGGGCATGACCGTTGCGACCGGACAAACCCTCGCGCGGGTCAACGGCCTGGGCACCGTATGGCTGCAAGTCGCGGTGCCGGAAGCCCAGGGCGCCGCGTTGGCCGTTGGGCAAACCGTCGAGAGCCGTTTTGTCGGGCTGCCGGGCCAGGTATTCAAAGGCACTGTCGCCGCAATCCTGCCCGCTACCGCCATGGATAGCCGCACCGTGCAGGTGCGAGTCGAACTGCCCAACCCTGACGGCGCGTTGCGTCCCGGCATGACTGCCCAAGTACGTTTGGCCCAATCGACTGGGCAATCGGTGCTGTTGCTGCCGAGCGAGGCGTTGATTCGTACCGGCAAACGCGTGCTGGTGATGGTGGCTGAAGAGGGCGGACGTTATCGACCGGCGGAAGTCCAGGTCGGCGCGGAGAACCAGGACCAGACCGTCATTGTTTCAGGCCTGCAGGAAGGCCAGCAGGTAGTCGCCTCGGGTCAATTCCTGCTGGACTCTGAAGCAAGTTTGAAGGGAATTACCACTCAGGCGTCCGACGGTTTTTCAAGTGAAGACTCCATGGGCGGCATGAGCATGCAACCGGGAGCTCGGCCATGATCGCCCTGTTGATTCGCTGGTCGGTGGCCAACCGCTTTTTGGTGTTGTTGGCGACTTTGTTCGTGACCGCCTGGGGCCTGTGGTCGATCCAGAACACCCCGGTGGACGCCTTGCCGGACCTGTCGGATGTGCAGGTGATCATCCGCACGCCATACCCGGGCCAGGCGCCGCAGATTGTCGAGAACCAGGTCACTTACCCGATGACCACCACGATGCTCTCCGTGCCGGGAGCGAAGACCGTGCGCGGCTTTTCGTTCTTCGGCGACAGCTATGTCTATGTGTTGTTTGATGAAGGCACCGACCTGTATTGGGCACGTTCGCGGGTGCTGGAATACCTGAGCCAGTTGCAGGCACGCTTGCCGGCATCTGCCAAGCCGGCGCTGGGCCCGGATGCCACCGGTGTAGGCTGGATCTACCAGTACGCGCTGGTGGACCGCACCGGCAAACACGACCTGGCGCAACTGCGCTCGCTGCAGGACTGGTTCCTCAAGTTCGAACTCAAGACCCTGCCCAACGTCGCCGAGGTGGCGACCATCGGCGGTCAGGTCAAGCAGTACCAGGTGCAGATCGACCCGCTGGCCCTAGCCAGTCGCGGCATTACCCAGGCGCAAGTGGTGGAAGCCATCGGCAAGGCCAACCAGGAAACCGGCGGCTCGGTGCTGAACATGGGGGAATCGGAATACATGGTGCGTGCGCCCGGCTACCTGAAAACCCTGGAGGACTTTCGCGGCATTCCCCTGCGGCTCGACACCCACAATGTGCCGGTGATCTTGGGCGACGTGGCGACGATCCAACTGGGCCCGGACATGCGCCGGGGCATCAGCGAGCTGGATGGAGAAGGCGAGGCGGTAGGCGGCGTGGTGATCCTGCGCAGCGGCAAGAACGCCCGCGAGGCCATCGCGGCGGTCAAGACCAAGCTGGAGCAACTGAAAACCAGCCTGCCCCCCGGTGTGGAAATCGTCACCACCTACGATCGCAGCAAACTCATCGATCGCGCCGTGGACAACCTCAGCCACAAGCTGCTCGAAGAGTTTCTGGTGGTGGCGCTGGTGTGCGGGATCTTCCTGTGGCACCTGCGCTCGTCCCTGGTGGCGATCATCTCGTTGCCGGTGGGGGTGTTGATTGCCTTTATCGTCATGCGTTTCCAGGGCATCAACGCCAACATCATGTCCCTGGGCGGGATTGCGATTGCCATCGGCGCGATGGTCGATGGCGCGGTGGTGATGATCGAGAACGCCCACAAGAAAATCGAGGCCTGGCACCACGCGCATCCGAACCAGGCATTGAAGGGTGAAGAACACTGGAGGGTCATCACCGATGCGGCGGTGGAGGTGGGGCCGGCGCTGTTTTTCTGCCTGCTGATCATCACCTTGTCGTTTATCCCGGTGTTCACCCTGCAAGCCCAGGAAGGCCGCTTGTTCGGGCCGCTGGCCTACACCAAGACCTACGCCATGGCCGCTGCGGCGGGGTTGTCGGTGACCTTGATCCCGGTGCTGATGGGCTACTGGATTCGCGGGCGTATTCCGGATGAGCAACGCAACCCGCTGAACCGCGGCCTGATCAAGCTCTATCAACCGGCCCTCGAAGCGGTGCTGCGCTGGCCGCGCATGACCTTGCTCGTGGCGCTGCTGATGGTCGCCAGTGCACTGTGGCCGGTGTCGCATCTGGGCGGTGAATTCTTGCCGCCGCTGGATGAAGGCGACTTGCTGTACATGCCTTCGGCGCTGCCGGGGTTGTCGACGCAAACCGCAGGCGCGTTGCTGCAGCGCACCGACCGCTTGATCAAGAGCGTGCCGGAAGTCGCCCATGTGTTCGGCAAGGCCGGCCGTGCAGAAACGGCCACTGACCCGGCACCGCTGGAAATGTTCGAAACCACCATCGAGTTCAAGCCACGAGATCAATGGCGCCCCGGCATGACCCCGGAAAAACTGGTGAAGGAACTCGACCGGGTGGTGCAGGTGCCGGGGCTGACCAACATCTGGATTCCGCCGATCCGCAACCGCATCGACATGCTCGCCACCGGGGTAAAAAGCCCGATCGGCGTCAAGGTTGCGGGCACCCGCCTGATGGATATCGACGCGGTGACCCAGGCCGTGGAAAAGGTCGCCAAGCAGGTGCCTGGCGTCAGTTCGGCACTGGCGGAACGCCTGACGGGCGGGCGCTACATTGACGTGGATATCGACCGCCCGGCCGCCGCGCGTTATGGCCTGAACATCACCGATGTACAGTCCATCGTCTCCGGGGCCATTGGCGGTGAAAACATCGGCGAGACGGTCGAAGGGCTGGCGCGTTTCCCCATCAACCTGCGCTACCCGAGGGAGTGGCGCGATTCGGTGAGTGCCTTGAGCAACCTGCCGATCTATACGCCGTCGGGCAGCCAGATCACCTTGGGCACCGTGGCCAACATCAAGGTTACCGAAGGCCCGCCGATGCTCAAAAGCGAAAACGCCCGACCTTCCGGCTGGGTGTACATCGACGTGCGGGACCGTGATTTGGCGTCGGTGGTGAAGGACTTGCGCGAGGCGATCAACCAGCAGGTGCAGTTGCAACCGGGCATGAGCCTCAGCTACTCGGGGCAGTTCGAGTTCCTGGAGCGGGCCAATGAACGCCTGAAGCTGGTAGTGCCAGCGACCTTGCTGATCATCTTCGTGCTGCTGTACCTGACGTTCCGGCGGGTGGATGAGGCGCTGCTGATCCTCGCCACGTTGCCATTCGCGCTGACGGGTGGGGTGTGGTTGCTGTACTGGCTGGGCTTCAACCTGTCGGTGGCTACGGGTGTTGGATTTATCGCGTTGGCGGGGGTGTCGGCGGAGTTCGGCGTGATCATGCTGCTGTATTTGAAAAACGCCTGGGCCGAACGCCAGGGAGGAGGGGACCAGGCCTTGCTGGAAGCCATCACCGAAGGTGCCGTATTACGCGTGCGGCCCAAGGCGATGACCGTGGCCGTGATCATCGCCGGCTTGCTGCCGATCCTGTTGGGCGGCGGCACCGGCAGCGAAGTCATGAGCCGGATTGCCGCGCCCATGATTGGCGGCATGCTCACAGCACCCTTGCTCTCCCTCTTCGTCATCCCGGCGGCCTACCGCCTCATGCGCAAAACTCAAAGCTGACAAAAATCAAATGTGGGAGCTGGCTTCTGTGGGAGCTGGCTTGCCTGCGATAGCGGTGTATCAGTCACCGAATATGCTGACTGACACACCGCTATCGCGGGCAAGCCCGGCTCCCACATTTGACCTCCTCTATCCTTCAAACCTCATTCAGCTTGACCCACCGCTCTTCCCGAGCCGCCACCCGAATCGCCGTCGCCAACCGCTCAACCTCCCAAGCCGCTGCAAAATCCGTCCCGTCGCTGCCCTTGCCAGCCAACGCCATCACCAACTCATGCACCTCCAGCGTCTTCAACTCGTTGTACCCCAACTGATGCCCCGGTGCCGGGCTGAACGCCGCATACCCGGGCAGCGAAGGCCCCGCCAGCAAGCGCTGAAACCCCTCCTGCCCAACCCGAAACAGCTGCAATTCATTCAACCGCTCCTGATCAAACAACAACGTGCCCCGGGTGCCACTGATCTCAAAGCTCAGGTGATTCTTATACCCATGCTTCAGCCAACTGCTGCTCACCGTCCCCCGCGCACCATTGGCAAATCGCAGCAACGCATGCACCTGATCATCCACCGCAATCTCCCGCAGTGCTTCACTCCCCGCCGTAGCAGGCCGTTGCCCATGCACCGTTTGCGTATCGGCACACACACTCAGCACATCCCCCACCAAATACCGCGCCATGGACAGCAAGTGACTGCCCAAGTCCGCCAAGGCACCGCCGGCATGCCCCACCTCACAGCGCCACGACCACGGCGACGATGCATCCGCCATGAAATCCTCGCTGAATTCCCCCTGAAAACTGATGATCTCTCCCAACTCACCACTGGCGATCAACTGCCGGGCCAAACCAATCATCGGGTTGTGCTGATAGTTATAACCCACCCGCGTCACCACCCCGGCCTTGCTCGCCGCGTCACGCATGGCGGCCGCCTGCTCCAGGCTCACCGCCAGCGGCTTCTCGCAATACACCGCCTTGCCCGCCGCCAGCGCAGCCATGGCCATCGGGAAGTGCAAATGGTTAGGGGTCGTGATGGCGACGACATCGACCTTGGGATCGTCGATCAAGTGCTGCCAGTCGCCATGGGCCTGGGCAAACCCCCAGTCCGCGGCGCAGCGTGTCGCGCGTTCGGTATCGGCATCGGCCAGGGCGGCCAGTGTGAGCTTCACCGGCAGTTCAAACACCGCCCGTGCGTTATTGAATGCCAGAGCGTGGGCACGCCCCATAAAGCCTGTGCCAATCAGGCCGATTCCGAGTTCGCGCATAGCCGGGTTCCTTCGAATTATTGTTTTGAGAGGGCTATTTATGGAATAAATATTCCCAAAACTCAACACATAGAATAAAAATTCATTTCGGGGTTCCCCATTCACCCTGTGGCGAGGGAGCCCCCCTCTACGATCACCGCTGCTGATAGCGCTACATTCAGCACTGGCTCAAACCCCCTCCAGTTAACAAAACATAACGTAGCGCCGATTGTCAGACGATTCCAAAGCCCGCTAGGATGGCCCAGCTTGCTCAAGGCGCTCTAGATTGCAGGTTTCAGGGCTCCCCACGGCAAGACGACCTAACAATAATAAATGGGAGAAAGGTCTATGAGTGAGCCTGTCATGGGTGTGGTGTTTTTCCGCCCGAAGGCCACGCGCAGGGTCGCATTGCTGGCCACAGCGCTCTCGTTGCTGGGGGTTGTCGCGTTGTCGACACCGGCCCACGCCGCCACTGAAACCACCGCCGCAGCGGTGTTTGCCATTGAATCCCCCAAGGCGGCCAAAAGCCTGATGATCGACGTGGTGCACGCAGGCAAACGCCTGGTCGCGGTCGGTGATCGCGGGCACATCCTCTATTCCGACGACCAGGGCACCACCTGGACTCAGGCCAAAGTCCCCACCCGGCAACTGCTGACCGCCGTATTTTTCGCCGACGACCAACACGGCTGGGCGGTGGGCCATGACGCACAGATCCTCGCCACTACCGATGGCGGCGTGACCTGGACGCAACAATTCCAGGACTTGAAGCGCGAAGCGCCGCTGCTCGACGTCTGGTTCAAGGACGCCAGCAACGGCTTTGCCGTGGGCGCCTACGGTGCACTGATCGAAACCACCGACGGCGGCAAGACCTGGGATGACGTCAGCGACCGCCTCGACAACGAAGACCAATTCCACCTCAACGCCATCGCCCAGGTGAAAGACGCCGGGCTGTTTATCGTCGGCGAGCAGGGCAGCATGTTCCGCTCCCATGACGAGGGGCAAGCCTGGGAAAAACTCGAAGGCCCCTACGAGGGCTCGCTGTTCGGCGTGATCGGCACCGCCCAGGC